>CAYSBQ010000017.1:0-25560 GCA_964429315.1 uncultured Desulfobacterales bacterium | reverse complement strand
CCCTGAACCCCTGGCCCAGACCGACTAGGCACTATATATACGAAAAGTATGGTTTGCCTACTCAAACATATTTGGAATAATGCTATGAGTCGCACCAGGGCGGGCTGTGAACGCTTACAAAAAAACGTAGTTTATGGCCACCCCAAGACGTCAACAGATTGACAGGGCTGTTTGGCTTTGACATGCTTTCTGAGTCAAGGCAAATTGATGCAACTTCCATTATAAATAAAAGCTTGGCCGTCCATATAAGATCCTTCTTTCAAAAACCTCCAAAAACCTGCGAATTTAAAAGGCATTTATAATAACCTTCCGAGCTTATCCTCGAAGTCTTCTGATTCAAAAACCTATTAGTCTATTCCAAGTTCAAGGATGAAAAGAAATGGCACAAAGGTTGCTGTAATAGCCTGTAAAGATTTTACTCGCTTACAGAGGAAGCCATATGGATATTGCAACATTACTTGGGATTGTTTCGGCGTTTGGCCTTGTACTTGTGGCCATATTAATGGGAGGTGGTCTTGGGTTATTTATCAATTATCCATCCCTGATGATCGTAGCAGGCGGCACCCTTGGTACAACGATGATCAACTACCCTTTAAAAGAAGTTATTGGTGTAATTAGTGTCGTAAAGAACGTGTTTTTTACAAAAGTGAGTTCACCGAACGATATAATCAAACAATTTAGTGACTTTTCCAATAAAGCGCGTCGAGAAGGAATCCTTGCCCTGGAATCTGAAGTAACGAACCTTAATGAAGAGTTTTTGCAAAAGGGGATTCAGCTTTCCATTGATGGCCTGGAGCCTCAGTCTATACGGGAAATCCTTGAAACAGAGATTTCTTACATACAGGATAGGCACAAGCTAGGCGCAGAGATCTTTACTACCATGGGTACTTATGCCCCCGCGCTTGGCATGGTGGGGACACTCGTTGGTTTGGTGCAGATGTTACAGAATATGAGTGATCCAAGTTCCATTGGGCCTGCTATGGCCGTGGCGCTTTTGACTACCTTTTATGGCGCAGTGGCGGCAAATCTCCTTTGTATGCCTATTGCAGGAAAGCTTAAGACACGAAGCAGTGAGGAAGTCTTGGTCAAGGAGTTGATGATCGAAGGTGTGATCTGTCTTTCAAATGGAGAGAATCCACGTATTGTCGAGCAAAAACTTATGGCCTTTTTAGCGCCAAACCAACGGGAAACGGAGGCGAAGTAAGACTTGGCAGGAAAATCAAAAAAAGGTCAATCTGAAGACAGTCCGAGTCAGGACGGTATAAGAGTTATGATTGTGAGCCTGTTCATTATTCTCTTGGCGTTTTTCATTGTGCTTAATTCAATGGCTGTCGTCGATGACAGAAGAACGCTTGCCGCATTAGGTTCGTTGGTAGGAAGCTTCGGGATTTTGCCTGGTGGCCTGTCTCCGACCAAAGAAGGTGATATGGCAGTGCTTTCTCCTGGTCAGGTGCCAATGAGTACCGGGGGCGAATCATTAAAAATATCAGGGTCGGACAAGCTTGGGTCCAAATCCATTATCATGCGATCAGTGCAGGATGGTCAGATAGTAAGCATTCAGGATGGGGTACTCTTTGACAAGGGTAGCTACAAAATCAAAACGGCGGGTTACGATTTCCTGAAGAGGCTTTGCGGTGTCATCAACAAGGGAGAATATCCTGTTGAGATTACCGGGCACACAGACAGCAGACCTGCAGAGGAGAAATCCGTACATTCCAACCAAGAGCTTTCTTCTCTGAGGGCGCTTGAGGTCCTGAAGTTCTTTGCAGTTGTTGGCGGTATTAATCCATCGCGTTTGACGGCATATGGTTGCAGGGAAAGCAGGCCAATTGCAAGTAATGAAACAAGACAGACAAGGGCGCAAAACCGAAGGGTTGATATCCTATTGACACAAGAGAGAGCAGAAGATCTCAAAGGCATTTACAAAAAGGATGAATCCGGGTTGGTGCTTTTTAAGCGATTTGTATTTCGCATATTTGATTAGGCTAATACGCAATGGGAAAGAATAAGGGGAAAGGCAGCGAGAAAGAAGCAGATACCACGATGTGGATGGTCACTTTTGGTGACCTGTTGATGCTGCTGTTGACTTTTTTTGTAATGCTCTTGACTATGTCTTCTATGGATACAAAGGCTATGCAATCTGCTTTCAGTCTTTTTGATGGTGGAATCGGTGTACTGGAATTTTCGAGCCTTGACAAGATAAAGGAGCTCGAAAAAAGGGGCGACATCATTGCTTCAAAAGGTATTAATCTGTCGATGCTCAATCCCCTAAAAGAACGGCTTGAAGGATTGTTAGCCTCGCAAGAGCCCGAGAAAATTTTAGGCCTGGGGGCACTGGAACGTGTCTTTGGCAAGGGAGATGATCGCGAAGGCCAGGCGATTCTTGCTGGTTTTGGCAATATGATAGATATCTCAGAAGATGACAGAGGTGTTGTTCTGACAATACGGGCAGAGCTTGTCTTTGATGCTGGAAAGGCTGAAATCAGGTCGGATATGCTTCCACTGCTTGATACGGTAGCCAAACTGCTAAAGTGTATCTCAAATGAGGTCCTCATTATGGGACACACTGACAATATTCCGATTCGAAGTGGGCAATATCGTTCAAACTGGGAACTGTCCCTTTATAGGGCGCTGAACGTGTATAATTATTTTGTAAAAAAGAAGGGCCTTTCTTCCAAGAAACTCTTTGCCGGAGGATATGGTGACCTTAGACCGAGGTTTTCAAATAGCACAAAAGAAGACCGGAAGAAAAACAGGAGGGTAGAGATTATCCTGAGAAAAACATGATTGATCTATCCTTGTTATTGCTATTGTATTTGAAAGGAATTTAATATGGCAGAAGAAGAGAAAATCTCTGTTGAAGATGGCGTGAGTCAGGAGGAATCCAAGGGTTCCTCAAAAAAAATGATTATCATTATAGTGGTTGCTCTCCTCCTTCTGGGAGGAGGCGGCTTTGCGGGGTGGAAATTTTTCCTTGCCGAAAAGCCTTCCGGGGACAATGGTGAGTCAGTCGAAGAGGCTCAAGAGTCTGCAAAAAAAGCCCCACTAGTAAAGATCATGTCTGAGATGAAGCCTTTTGTTGTCAATCTGCTGGGTAATGACGGCAAGCGGTACCTTAAGGCGAAGATTGATATAGAAGTCGATGACGAAGCCATCAAGAAAGAACTGGAGGAACGTAACTCCGAGTTGAGAGATGCTATTTTGTTGCTTCTTGCAGGTAAGTCATTCGACGATATTAGTAGCCCCAGGGGGAAGATCGAACTTAGAACGCAACTGGTCGAACAGATTAATGGCATCTTAGGCCAAGGTGGTATCCGGACACTCTATTTTACAGAGTTTGTCGTACAGTAGATAATAGAGGAAGATGTTAAATGAGTGAGGAAGTCAATAATACTTTCTTAGTATAGCAGGTGGAGGGAAGAACAAGCTATGTCCAATGTTTTGTCCCAAGAAGAAGTCGATAGCCTCCTTAAGGGTGTTACAAGTGGTGAGATAGAAACGGAATCAGACGAGGAAGTCTCCTCTGGTGGTGTCGTCCGTTATGACTTTACGCGTCAGGAAAAGATGCTTCGCGGCAGGATGCCAATGATCGGTGTGATTAACGAACGCTTTGCAACAAATTTTAGAACCAATCTTTCCGGCATGGTTCGAAAAATTGTAGATATTGAGACAGAACCAATCGATATGGTTAAGTTTGAGGATTTTCGTCTCTCCCTGCCTGTTCCGACAAGCCTTCATGTTTTTCGCATAGATCCTCTCGCTGGCCAGGCCCTGGTTGTCTTTGATGGCCCGCTGGTTTTTAGTTTGATCGAATGCTATTTGGGAGGCAAAGGAACGGAGCACGTCAGGATCGAAGGTAGAGAATTTACACCAATAGAAAATGGCATGATACAAAAGGTTGTAAGGGCCTGCCTGGAAGACCTTGCCGAGGCATGGGAAAGAGTCTTTAAGCTTGAGATGATATATATGCGTTCTGAAGTAAACCCTGAGTTTGCCGGTATCGTGCTGCCTGGTGATTTGGTTATTGTTACTAAATGTAAAGTTGACATTGAAGGCGTTGGAGGTCTTTTGACCTTGTGTATTCCTTATTCTACTATCGAACCGATTCGTGACAGATTGTCAGGTGGAGTTCAAAAGGACCGAATAGCGGCAGATGCCAAATGGAGAAAACGCCTTCAAGACCGAATTTATAAGACAATGGTCGATGTCGTGGTGGATCTTGGTGCAACACAAGTGACCACGGAAAAATTGCTCGGCCTCAAAACCGGCGATGTGGTTCAACTGGGACAATACGTTAGTGAACCGTTGACTGGCAAGGTTCAGGGGGTTGGGAAGTTTGTGGGCCGTCCTGGAGTTATCAAGGGGAGTCGGGCATTGAGGGTGGAAAGGATGAGTATAAAGGATGGGGTTTGATTTAGAGATAGTAATCATTGGCTAAGACCAGGGAAGGGTAATGCTGTGGAAGACAAAAAAGACGAGACCAACCAAGAGGGTGCTTCTGAAGCAGAAGACTCCCAGAAGAACAACGAAGATACAGGGGATCAGTCGACAGGAGAGAAAGATCAATCGGGGGCCCAAGGCGTTGATGATGCCAAGGGCCTAGATTTTATTCTGGATATTCCCCTGGAGATTTCAGTCGAACTAGGTCGGACCCAGATGCTTGTTAATGACTTGCTTCAGTTGGCGCGGGGATCAATCATTGAACTATCAAAGCTTGCTGATGAACCAATGGACATCTATGTAAATCGGAAATTGTTCGCCCGTGGCGAGGTAGTGGTTGTTAATGAGAAGTTTGGGATAAGGCTTACAGACATCATAAGTCCCGTAGAGAGGGTTAAGTCATTGAGTTGATGTATGATGTCAGCACAGGCAGATGAAGTAACTTAACTGTTAAGGAGTGAGGATTTGGACAAATTAGCGGGGACATCGGATGTAATCTGTCAGCCTGATCTATGGTGGGCAGGCCTTAAGACCTTGGCTATGTTGAGTATCGTGGTGGGTGTCTTGATCCTCCTGCTCTTTATAATCAAGCGATTTGTGTACCAAAGGCATGACATAGGGCAGGGCCAACTAATCAGGATGCTTTCGTTATATTACATTAGTCCCAAGCAACGAATTGCCTTGATCGATGTGGCCGGCGAGAAGCTTGTTATCGGAATCACTCCAGATAAAATCACCCACTTGACAACGGTTAGTAATTCAGATGCCTTGGGGCATATTGACGAGGAACGCACTGTTGGACCGGGGGTTGGTCTATTTCACAAATTTCTGACCTCCTCTCTAAGAGGTAAAGGCAGGTCGAGCAGGGAGTAAGTTGTGCCGAAGATGAAAAATGTGAAATGCAAATTTCTGATATTTAGTTTTCTTTTCGCCGTACTGGTTATTATGCCAAGTATTGCTTCTTCCGCCGCTATGCCTCTGCCAATGCTACAGATCGGTGTCGGTCAAACAGATAAGCCAGGCGATGTATCGGTGTTACTTCAGATCGTTGCCTTACTCACAGTGCTTTCATTGGCGCCTGCGATCTTGATTCTAATGACTTCCTTTACTAGAATTGCTGTTGCTTTTTCTTTTTTAAGACATGCCCTGGGCACCCAGCAGATGCCACCGAACCAAGTTATGATCGGCCTCGCCCTATTTCTTACTTTTTTTATTATGATGCCTGTCTTTAAGCAGGTAAACGAAAAGGCTATCAAGCCTTATCTTGGTGAAGAGATATCGCAATCTGAGGCATTAGAAGCGGCTATGAAGCCAGTTCGGCAGTTTATGTTTAGGCAAACAAGGAAAAAGGATCTTGCTTTATTTGTGAGTATGGCCAAGTTGGATAAACCAAACACGACTCGCGATATACCCTCTTTGGTGCTGATACCTGCGTTTGTGGTGAGTGAACTTAAGACCTCTTTTATTATCGGCTTTTTCTTGTATATACCATTTTTAATCATCGACATGGTCATAGCCAGCGTTCTTCTCTCCATGGGGATGATGATGTTGCCGCCAGTCATGATATCGATGCCTTTCAAGCTGATACTCTTCGTCCTGATGGATGGCTGGCATCTGATTGTGGGCTCGCTGGTAGAAAGTTTTGTGGGTGGATGATAATATGACACCAGAGTTCGTCGTTGGGTTTGCTCAAGAGGCTATCAAGGTTACGATCTTGGTGGCGATGCCGATGTTGGGACTTGGTCTCATTGTTGGTCTAGTGGTTAGCGTCTTCCAGGCCGTTACGCAGATCCAGGAAATGACATTGACATTTGTTCCCAAGATACTGGTCGTCCTCTTGGGGCTGTTGTTCTTTTCCAATTGGATGCTACAGCAGCTTATAGATTTTGGACGAAACTGTATCACGCAGATACCACTATATATAAGGTGATTATGGATATCCTTGGATTATCACAAGAGCAATTTAAGTGTCTGATTCTGATTTTAATTAGAGTAAGTATTGTCCTGTTTATGTTTCCTGTGTTTGGTGGAATGATGGTGCCGAAGCTTGTTAAGGCCGGTTTAGCATTAATGATTACTTTAATGCTCTTTCCGATTATTCATCCTGACCCGCGTATATTTCCGAAAAACTTAGTAGGTTCTGTCAACCTAATCCTTCCTGAATTGGTTTTGGGGTTGATTATCGGCTTAACTATTAGGCTTTTCTTCGCAGCTATCCAGTTGGGGGGGCAGCTTATTGGGTTCCAAATGGGGTTTTCGATTGCAAATGTTCTCGATCCTGAATCAGGCACGCAGGGTTCTATCTTGGCACAACTTGGATACTGGGTTGCCCTTTTGTGCTTTCTGATGCTGAATGGTCATCATGTGTTGCTGGAAACGTTGGCTAACAGCTTTTCCGTCATCAAGATAGGTTCATTGGGTATCGGCGCTGGAATCTTCAATAGAATATTGGAAGTCTCCGGAGATATGTTTGCCATGGCGATTAAAATTGGTGCTCCGGCGATTACAGCGCTTCTGTTAACAAGTGCTGCATTTGGTATTGTGGCCAAGGTGGTTCCACAGGTCAATATACTTATTGTTGCCTTTCCGATAAAGATTGTTGTGGGGTTATTCTTTTTTGGGATTTCATTGAATATACTCCTTTACTTTACGAGACAATATGTAACGGGACTTGAAGGAATGTTAATAGTTATCATGAAACTTGTGAGGGTATAAGTTTTGCCAGAGGGTCAGGATCAACAAGAGAAAACTGAAAAAGCAACACCTAAAAAGCGCTCGAAGGCAAGAAAAGATGGTGATGTTGCAAAAAGCCGAGAGGTAGCCTCTGTAGCTGTGTTGTTGGCAGGGCTTTCAACGTTATATCTTTTTGGTCCCTTTATGCATAGCCACATGAGTTATTTAATGAAACGAAGTTTTTTATTAATCAGGACCCCGGTTTTGGATTTACCAAGGCTTTTAACCATTAGCGAAGACGTGGTGTTGCAATTTATTTTAATCGTGATGCCGATGATGGCTGCAGTGGTCTTGATCGCAGTTTTGTCGAACCTTATGCAAGTGGGTTTCATATTTTCTTGGAAGAAACTGACTCCGAAGTTTTCCAAGATTAGCCCAATGAAGGGGTTGAAACAACTTTTCTCCAAACAGTCCTTTATGGAATTGTTTAAATCTTTGACAAAGCTTGCCATAGTTGGGGGGATTGCATATTGGACGGTTAAAGGGGAAATGCATCAGCTCCAAAACCTTGGCAGAATAGAGGTTTTGGGTATAGTTTTGTATATTCTGAAAGTGATTCTAAAAATCTTTCTCCGTGTATGCATAGTAATGGTAGTTTTGGCTGTCATAGATTATACGTTTCAAAAATGGCATTTTGAAGAGAAGCTAAAGATGACCAAACAGGAAGTGAAAGAAGAATACAAGCAGAGCGAGGGTGATCCGCAAGTCAAATCGAGAATAAGGAGAACTCAACTAGAGGCAGCCAGAAAGCGTATGATGCAAGAAGTGCCTAAGGCCGATGTCGTTGTGACAAACCCGATTCATCTCGCATTGGCCATCAAGTATGACAGTTTGGTTATGAACGCTCCCCGAGTGGTAGCCAAAGGAGCAGAATTAATAGCAGAAAGGATCAAGATGTTGGCTAGAGAAAATGCCGTTCCGATCGTTGAAAACAAGGAGTTAGCCCGAAACCTTTATAAGATGGTTGACATTGGCGGCGAAGTTCCTTCTGATTTCTATCAGGCCATAGCCGAGGTATTGGCTTATGTCTATCGGCTAAAGGGTAAGGTTTAATAGATGGAAACTTCTACGCAAGGTTCATTAAAAAATACATTTTTATCAAACAGTAGCGATACAGCCATGGTTATTGGAGTAGTTGGTATCTTGATGGTGATGATTATACCGCTACCTTCATACTTGTTGGATTTCCTGTTGGCCTTAAACATTACTTTTTCGATCATCGTGATTCTAATGGCTATGTACACTGTCAAGCCATTAGATTTTGCAATATTCCCAACTCTCTTGTTGGTAACCACCCTCTTTAGGCTTTCACTGAATTTAGCTTCGACAAGGCTCATTCTTCTCCATGGAAGTGAAGGAGCGCTGGCCGCGGGGAAGGTTATCAAATCCTTTGGAAATTTTGTTGTAGGTGGGAACTACGTTGTGGGTATGGTAGTATTTGTAATCCTTGTAATAATCAATTTCATAGTTATTACTAAAGGCTCTGGAAGAATTGCTGAGGTGGCGGCCCGCTTTACGCTTGATGCCATGCCTGGGAAACAGATGAGCATTGATGCCGACCTGAATGCAGGGCTTATAGATGAAAATGAGGCGAAGAGCCGCCGAGAGGTTATATCACGAGAGGCAGAGTTCCATGGCGCCATGGATGGTGCAAGCAAGTTTGTCAGGGGTGATGCTATCGCAGGTATTGTTATTTGTCTCGTCAACATCATTGGCGGTTTTATTATTGGAGTGCTCCAAAAAAAGATGTCAATAGGAATGGCAGCCCAGAACTATACACTTCTTACAGTGGGTGATGGTTTGGTGACCCAAATTCCTGCCCTTATTATATCAACTTCCGCGGGACTTGTAGTAAGTCGTGCAGCTGCTGAATCGAGCATAGGTGTTGATTTTGGTAAACAGCTTTTGTCTAACCCGAGGGCTGTCTATCTTGGGTCGGTGATTATCTTTATGTTCGGGCTTATTCCCGGCCTTCCGCATTTACCCTTTATGGTTCTTGGTGCAACTATAGGAGGGGGCCTTTATGTATTTCAAAAGAAAACGCAGGAGGCCTTGGCAGCAGAATCCGCCAAGGAGGCGGATGCGGAAAAGGCCGAAGAGGCCCCTGAGTCTGTGGAACATCTTCTTTTGCTTGACTCGATGGAACTTGAAGTAGGATATGCAATAATTCCTCTTGTTGATCGAGAGCAGGATGGCGAGCTTTTGGATCGTATTAGGTCGATGAGACGTCAGTTTGCCTTGGAGATGGGTATGGTCATCCCTTCGATCCACATAAGAGACAATTTGAACCTGAAGCCGTCTGAGTACAAGATTCTGATTAAAGGAGTTGAGGTCGGAAAGTTTGAGCTAATGACTGATCATTTAATGGCTATGAATCCTGGAGATGCAAGTCAAAAGATTGACGGCATTCCAACTGAAGAGCCTGCTTTTGGGCTTTCCGCAGTGTGGATACCTTCGAAAAGACAAGATGAGGCGAAATTTGCAGGATATACGGTAGTCGACAATACGGCTATCATTGCGACTCATATTAGTGAGACTATACGGCACCATGCCCATGAGCTTCTGGGGCGTCAGGAGGTTCAAAGCCTTCTTGATAATCTTGCCAGAACGCATCCCAAAGTGGTGGAAGAGCTTACACCTGCACTGCTAACATTAGGCGGCATTCAAAAGGTATTGCAGAATCTTCTGAGAGAGGGGGTTTCTATCAGGGACATGTTAACCATTTTAGAGGCTTTGGCCGATTACGCTCCAGTTACTAAAGATCCGGATCTGTTGACAGAGTATGTCCGACAGAGGCTTGCTCGTGCTATTGTAAGTTCTCATGTGCCGGAAAATGGTGTTTTGAGTGTTTTAACTCTCGAGCAAGATGTAGAAGATGTTTTGTTAGATAGTGTTCAGCACACTGAACACGGATCGTACCTTTCAGTAGATCCAAAGGTTGCCAGTTCTATTATGAACTCAGTAAACAAAGAGACGGAAAAGGCTATGGCAAGAGGTGTTGAGCCTATTATACTTTGTTCCCCACAGCTGAGAAGACATTTCAGGAGAATGGTAGAACGGTTTATACCATCGTTAATGGTGCTTTCTCATAGTGAGTTATTGGATAGTGTTCAATTTAAATCACTCGGAAAGGTTGGTTTGAAGAATGCAGGTTAGAAAGTTTCGGGCAGGTACCATTCAAGAAGCAACGAATATGGTTAAACGAGAACTAGGCCCGGAGGCCCTTATATTGTCGACTCAAAGACTGGGCAAAGGGGAAGGGCGGTCGAAATATGATCGTCAAGATATGTTCGAGATATATGCCATTCCAGCTGATAGACATGGGGAGACAGAAAAACACGGCTCTTACGATTCAGATTGTTTGAGCGATGTTAAGTCCGATTTGATGAGTATAAAGGAGACGCTCTTCCTCTTGAGTAGATCGCAACATCTTGTGGGAGATTTGGCCGCAAATCCAGAAGTAATGGGTCTATACGCCAAGATGATTCGAAGTGGTATTGCAGAGTCGAATGCTCGTAGTTTCTTAAACAGCGGCGGGGCCTTGGAAGAAAATGCACATTCAGAATTTGAAGACTTGCATGAGCGAGTCCTGCAGGAGATTTTAAAAGTTATCAATGTTACTGATCCTTTCGGTCGGAGTGAAGATCAAACAATTGCAGCCTTTGTTGGGCCTACAGGTGTTGGCAAGACAACGACGGTTGCTAAGTTGATGGCCAATTTTAGTCTAAAGCAGAAAAGAAGTGTCGGACTTATTTCCATAGATAATTATAGAATAGGAGCGATGGAACAAATAAAGACATATGCTTCCATACTTGGTGTGCCATGTTTTCCTGCATTTACTCGTTCCGACCTCCGGTTCGCCTTGAAGCGATTGAAGGACAAAGATGTTATCCTTATAGATACGGCCGGACAAAGCCATTATGATACGCAGCGGATGGAAGAGTTGGCTCGGTTGGTAATGAGTAATAGTTGTATAAACTGTCACTTGCTTCTTAGTACTGCAATCAATGAATCGGAAATGGATTCAGCCGCAAAAAACTTCGGCGTGCTAAACTTTAATAGTTACATCTTTACCAAGACGGATGAGACGAAGGCACGAGGAGTGATTATAAATCAGCTTCTAAAGCTAAAAAAGCCCGTGTCTTTTATCACAACAGGCCAACGGGTGCCAGAAGACATTTTTAAGGCGACTAGAACAAAGATATTGAGCCTAATGTTTCAGTAGGAGATTTTTAAAGTGGATCAAGCAGATGGTTTAAGAGAGATGGTTAAGCAGCGGGCCTGTGATATTGGTGGGAGCAAATATATAGGCAAGTTTTCCGGCGAGTCGTCCCTCACACGCGTGATTTCAGTCACTAGCGGTAAGGGGGGGGTTGGCAAGACGAATATCGTCGGCAATCTTGCTATAGCGTTTAGAAGGCTTGGAAAACGAGTTCTTGTCTTGGATGGCGATTTAGGATTGGCCAATATTGATATCATCTTTGGTCTCAGCCCTGCCTATAACATCATGCATGTAATCAATGGTCAAAAGAGTCTAGCGGAAATAATGGTAGAAGGGCCTGAGGAAATCCAGATCATTCCGGCCGGTTCCGGGATTCAAGATCTAGTCCATTTGACTCAGGGGCAAAAACTCAATCTGTTAAACGAATTTGATGGCTTGGAAGAAGAGTTTGATATTTTCCTGATAGACACAGGCGCCGGCATTTCGTCAAATGTCATCTATTTTAGCATTGCGGCAGACGAGCGAATTGTAGTGGCCACTCCGGAACCTACTTCAATAACCGATGCATATGCCCTAATAAAGGTGATGTATACGAAACATGGCACTAATACTTTCAAATTGGTGGTAAATATGGTGGAGCATGAGGAAGAAGCCAGAGCAGTGTTTAAAAATTTGAGTAATGCGATTGTACGGTTCTTAAAGGGAATCTCTCTGGAGTATGTGGGCTTTATTCCGAGGGATAGCAATTTGGAGAAGGCCGTCAGGCAACAAGCTACTGTACTTAAATGCTTTCCCGGAAGTGCGTCAAGCCATGGATTTTCCAGGTTGGCTGATCAGCTACTGGGTACTGCACCAAGTGCTGTGCAGGACGGAAACATAAAATTTTTCTGGAAAAAACTTGTGACAGCTTAACGCTATGCAAAATACTCAGGCAAAAAAATCATCAGACGATAAAAGACCAGCTTGGCCCGGCACAGTGAATCTTAGGGAACGTGAAAGCTTGATTATTGAATACGCTCCCTTGGTAAAGCTTTTAGCAAACCGTATGGCTATGCGTATTCCTCCAAGCGTGTCAGTAGATGATCTGGTCAGTGCTGGTATAATGGGTCTTTTGGATGCCATTGGCAGGTTTGACCCATCAAGAAATGTTAAGTTTAAGACGTATGCAGAATTTAGGATTAGGGGCGCCATGTTGGATGAACTCAGAAGTCTGGACTGGGTCCCACGTTCAACCCGAAAAAAGATTCATCAGATGGAAAAGGCCATAATAGCTGCCGAAGGAAGATTACACGGGCCGGCAGATGATACGGAAATAGCTAAAGAAATGGGCGTAGATTTAGATACATACTATGATATCCTTCATACAGCAAAGGGGATTGAGTTACTCAGTCTTGACGGGTACATCAAGAATGACAAGGATAATTCCGACTCAAAGAGAACGTTCAAGAATCTGATCCAAACAGATGGCAATCCCGGTGAGCAAGTAATAACCGTTGAAGTCAGGCAGGTTATTGTTGAAGCCATCAAAATGCTTTCGAAAAAAGAACAGATGGTGATTTCGCTATATTACTACGATGAACTGACGTTAAAAGAGATTGGAGAGGTAATGGAATTGACGGAATCGAGAATCTCCCAGATCCACACCAAGGCCATTATCAAATTGAGGGCCAAGCTTAGACTGTACCACGAGATGTGAGTGTTGCTATAGATGGTCATCGACTCGGAAGAAAAAGAAAGCGAACCGGTAACTGATGAAGTGGCGGAAGCCACTATTATACCGGAAGATAATCCTGAGCAGGAAGCCTCTTCCGTTCCGGAAGGCAATCCGGAAGCAGAGGCGCATTCCCAAGAAGGTGGCGATGAAGTACAAAAAGACGACTCCACATCAAAGATTTCCGGGGCGCCGGGTTTATCGTCCGTTGGAAATTTCTTTAGCAAATATCGAGGTGCGGTTTGTGGGGTTTTTGTTAGTATATTTCTCTTGTTTACAGTTGGTGGACTAAAATATTTTGTTTTGAAGCGAAATATTAAACCCCAAAGTACCCCTATTCAAGTATTTATCGCTTCTGCTGAAACTGAACTGACTGATGTCTTCAATTTCGATAGGTTCTTAATACTTCTCGTGGATAATTATAACAAAGCCTATTTGTCGTTAACTATGTCGGTTAAACCATCTAATGGGAAAGTATATAAAGAGTTAACTAAAAAGACGGCTTTTTTTAGAGGCGTGATTTACAAGGTTTTGGAAGAAAGAGTCAAGGCCAGGGAAAATCTCATGACTTATAAGGAGAAGCTAAAGAAAGATATTCTTAATGCCCTTAATAATGCAATAGCCGGTGGCACAGTCTATGAAGTTGTTTTTAGCGAACTCTTAGAGGTATAATATGGACAGTTCGGCGGGTCAAAGCGATGCAATTAGAGGTGTACAAGGGGCATGGCGCCAGATCTTTGACTCAAAAAAGCCATTACAGCCGAGAAAGCGAAAGAAGAAGAGAGAATCTTCCGGTAGATCTATAAGATCTAAGCCTAGCAAGGACCGGTATAGCAGTTCTAGAAAAACGAAAAGAGACAAAAAAGGCTCCAAGAGCCCGGGCTCTTTATTGGATACGGTTGTTTGAGTGTGATAGGCCGTGGGTGCAGAGGCGATTTAGTTTATGATGTTTCCACTATCCGTACAATTTTGGCTGATAATACAAATTGTCCTTGACCTGTGTATGGTTACTCTCTTTATAGTTTTTGTAAAGCAAGTAAGGACTATGAGCGTAAATCAGGGATCAAATCATGGATCACAAGAAACAGAGGAGATTACAAATAGACTTGAGTCTGTATTAAAGGATGCAAAAGATGTGGCCGGGCAATTTGAAGACCAATTAAAGGAAAAGAAACACATCGCTAAGAGGTTAAATAAACAACTTGACAGTCGCATCATAAGCTTGAATCTGTTGTTAACCCGGGCTGAAGCACGCCTAGAATCAAATGACATAGCCACTGATGGAAACAGCAAATCATGCAAGGATGCGAGTTATTTACAACAGGAGATCATCGCCCTTTCCGAGCAAGGTGATACCCCCGGAAAAATTGCAGACCGTCTTGGGGTTATTAAAGGTGAAGTTGAGCTTGTACTCGATCTAAAAAAGAAGTTTCAGGATATAGGGCAGGTCTAATCTAAGTACTTTTCTTGAACAGCAGAATATCGAATAAAGAATGTCGAATGTCAAAGTACCCTCTTCGTAATTCTGCGGTTCCTTGTTCGATATTCGATATTCAATTTTTTGGGGCAATTACAAGAACTCCCAAAAACACCCCCGGTGTCAAGTGTGTGCTAAGATCAGTCCTTTGGGCCAGGATCTTTACTATTATCTCTATCTACGCCATGGGCTTTGAACCTCAAAGTGATGAGTATTGATCATATCTTAATACCTTCCTCCAAACTCGATTTGCACACCAAAAAGGATTTTGTTGTAAGATTGCCGGTTAGAAAGAATGAGTTGGTTGAGGGAAGAGTTGTTAAATCTCTTCCACCCCACCACGCACTTTTGGAGATCAAAGGTAAACAGGTCGTAGCACGAATAAAGGTGTCCCTGCGGCAGGGAGATATCGCTTCTTTTAAGGTACAAGAGGTGAATCCACAATATATCTTAAAATTGGTTGAAGTTGCAGGAGGGCCGAAGCCTGCAATCGGAGGGCTTTTAAGAGGAGGAGGTTTTAGCGGTTTTCCATACAGATTTCTTTTAGATATGTTGGAACCTTTGATGACACATGTTGGGAAGTCGGCTCCAGTCAACTTGCCTGATATTGTCGTAAAGGTATGGGCGTTACTTCAAGAGATGTCGCTTGGTCCTGAAAAGGTCCAAAACCCGGAGTTTTTACGATCATTTATACGGAATTCCGGTATGCTCTTGGAACATAAGCTCAAATCCGCATTTCTTTCAGGCATGGAAGCCCGCCACCAAGTTAAAGCTCTTATTGGGCAAGATTTAAAGGCGCTCTTATTGGGGGCATTGTCAGATCCTAAGAGCATGGAACTATTTTCCGCAGAGAGTACAAAGCACTTTCTTGAAGGCCTTGAACAGCTACAGTTGTTGAATCTGTCGTCGATGGAAGACAAAGGAAAATGTCTCTTTATCATCCCAATGTATTGGGGTAATAAATTTAAGTTTGCCCAGCTTTTAATAGACCTTGGAAACAAGTCAGGAGATCAAGCCAGCGGAGGCGATAGAGTGTTTAGGCTTTCCTTGTTGCTGGATATGTCGAACCTTGGGCCGATTCGTGCCGACGTATCGATTCTTAGAAAAGTGATTAAAATCGATTTTGCCGTTTGTGATGAAGAAGCACAAAGGCTCTTTGAAGATTCTGAAGATTATCTAAAAAATGGGGTCGAAAAACATGGTTTTTCAGTTCAGAGAATTACGTGCACGTTGGAAGAATATAATACTTTGGCAGAGGCTTCGTTGATTGATGATATTATAGATCCGGGGGAACACCATATTAGCTTGGTAATATAGGCTAGAAGAATTATGATTCGAAGACCCAAAAAAGCAGTGGCCCTTAAATATAGGGCCGGTGAAGACATTGCCCCCCGTGTTGCCGCGAAAGGCGAGGGATGGATTGCCGAAAAGATTATCGAGATGGCGCGAAAGCACGGAGTCCCTGTAAAGGATGACCCGGATCTTGTTGAAGTGCTATCAAAACTAGATCTCAGTGAGGAAATACCAGCAGAGATTTATGTGATCGTAGCGGAATTGCTTGCCTTTGTCTACAAAATGAACGGAAAAAAAGGCACAAGCTAGGAAGATTTTTCCTTCGCCAAAGAGATAAAAGTCATCCGTTTGCTACATCACAAAATATCATACCACGCAGGTCGAGTGTCCCAGCCAAATCTTGTCACTCCACGCAAGCTTGCCAAAGTATTACAAATTGCGGTAAACTTGCTTGATGTCAAAGATTGATTTCTCCTCATATCCGCTAATCCTTTTTGCATATTATCAAGGGATTTCATCCTGGCACCTTCGTTGCAATTGCCTTAAACAAAACCGAGAGAAAAGTCGGAAAGGAGCAATAGAAAGTGAATCTAGGCATATATAATGCGGTAAGAGGGTGTAAGATGCAGCAACTGAAGTTTGACGCAATTGCCAACAACCTTGCTAATGCGACGACTACCGGGTTCAAAAAGGACATCCTTTATTTTGATCAGATGCTCCAGGCCCATCAAAAGACCACTGCTACACAAGGCAATATGCGACATACCGGCAATCCGCTTGATGTCGGCTTGTCAGGAAGGGGTTTTTTCAAGGTAAGCACGGCAAATGGGGTTCGATATACCAGGAACGGAAGGTTTAATCTGGATAGTCAGGGCATGTTGACTACATCAGGAGGAGATCCGGTTTTGGGCTCTGGAGGTCCCATCTCTGTTGAAGGTAAAGAGATAACATTTGATGAAAAGGGTGGGATAGAGGCAGACGGAACTCAGGTGGATGCCTTGTCAGTCGTTGACTTTCAGGATTCCGTGGTTCTGAAAAAGGAAGGTGGATACTACTACGTTGGCGATGGTGATGAGGCTATGGGGGTTCGGCCTCAACAGACCTCTGTAAAACAAGGATATCTGGAGGAGTCAAATGTTGTCGTTGCAGAGGAAATGGTTCGAATGGTGGAGGCCCTCCGGGATTTTGAATCTTATCAGAAGGTGTTGCAAACATTTAGTGAGATTGACGCCAAAGCGATCGATCAGGTTGGCAGCCCTTAGGAGCAAGGAGGTAATGATATGATCAGGGGATTATGGACTGCTGCTTCCGGCATGGCCGCCCAGCAGCTCAACGTGGATGTTGTTGCCAATAATTTGGCCAATGCGAACACGGCAGGTTTTAAGAAAAGTCGTGCTGATTTTCAGGATCTTATGTACCAAACCCTTCGTTTGCCTGGAGCAGCTACCGCGGCAGGCACCCAACTTCCGACAGGTATCCAGGTTGGAATGGGTTCAAAGCCTATGGGAGTGAACAAGATATTTACACAGGGTGATTATAATCAGACCGGAAACGAGCTTGATCTGGCAATTGAAGGAAATGGTTTTTTTAAGGTCTTAAGTAATGAAGAGGAGGTCTATACCCGTGCAGGCAATTTCAAGATTGACAGTGAAGGCTATGTCTGTACCTCCGCAGGGAACAGACTCCAGCCTGAGATTACAATCCCGGCAAGCACGGTTAACATCTCCATAGATCCTGCTGGGAGGGTGGTTGCCTCTGGGCTTGCGAACACGCCTCTGGGCACATTTGATATGA
Source organism: uncultured Desulfobacterales bacterium (assembly GCA_964429315.1). Classification (GTDB taxonomy): domain Bacteria; phylum Desulfobacterota; class Desulfobacteria; order Desulfobacterales. Next base: position 7,890 of record CAYSBQ010000017.1, on the reverse strand, counting down.
AGCTATACACTTTTACCAATCCGGCAGGACTCTACAGTATGGGGCGAAATCTATATCGAGTAACCGAGGCCACTGGAGAGGCTACTGAAGGGACACCGGATTCAGATGGGGTGGGAAGCATTTCCCAGGGCTACTTGGAAATGTCGAATGTGAATGTGGTGGAAGAAATGGTTACAATGATTACTGCACAGCGGGCCTATGAGATCAATTCCAAGGCCATACAGACAGCAGACCAGATGCTTCAGATGGCCAACAACATCAAACGGTAGTATGAGGGGCGAGTGAATTTTCAAACAGATGGAGAATCGAAGATGAAAATTGAAAGATCAGGAAGGTGGCTACATTTCCGATCATTCCTTACGATAACTGCAGTAATCGGCATTGTGTTAACGATGAGCATTTGTCATTTATGGGCTGAGACTGTGCCGACTGTGGTTGTAAAAAACGAGGTTTGGGTTAAAGGAGAGAAGGTTTATCTGAAGGATGTGGCACGCATAGAGTGTTCCGCCCCATTGGATGAAGTGCTTGGTGATACCTATTTGGCCTATGCGCCCAGCCCAGGCATGGAAAAGACCTTGAACGGAGCATGGATTAAGTCCAAGGTCCGATCAAAGAGATGGTTGCCGAAAAATATTGTTATAGATGTACCGGAGTTTGTGAAGATTGGGCGAACCTGCCAAACTGTTGAAGATGAGACTTATCTTCGCCGCTATACCGACTATATCGTCCAGCGGATTAAAGGAAGCGAGGACGATATTATGATTCGCCGCTTTAAGGTGATAGGCAATCGTCCGTTTCCTGCAGGAGAGCTTCAAGTTAAATTGATTAATCTGGGCAAAGGAGAGCTTGTTGGCCATGTGAACCTGCGTGCCATAGTGCGAATTGATGGTGAAGTGGAGCGGCGGGTGAGTTTGTCGGGTTGGGTTGACAGATTTAAAGAGGTGGTGTGTGCTTGTCAACCCTTGCTACGTCACAGTGTTATTTCAGAAGAAGATCTGTGTCTAAAAAGGAGAAATCTTTCCAAACTTCCCAACAATGTGGTTAAGATTGCAGGGCTAGCCATTGGGAAAAGGCTAAAAAATAGAGTGGAATCTGGAAGTGTCTTGTTGGCCAGCAGCCTTGAAGATGTGCCTGTCGTAAAAAGGGGTGATCGTGTCACGATTGTAGTGGAGTCTTCCTCAGTTAGGGTGACAGCCTTTGGCATAGCGCAGGATAAAGGGTCCGTTGGTGATCAGATATGTGTCAGAAACTGTCTGGGGGGAAAAGAAATTTTTGCCGGCATTGTTGACAGTTCAACCGTGAAAATAGATTTCTAAGGAGCAGTTATGAAAACCGGATTATCGAGCCTTGTTTGCGTCGTTGTAGGTATGGCGATCTTGTCGGGATGCGCTTCTATGGTACAAAAGTCTGCCCCGGAAACCTACGCTAAAGATATACATGGCCCGCAATATCCAAGTCTCGAACCTCCAACACCCTCTGAAGGGTCTCTGTGGACAGACAGCGGTAGCGCCATGCTCTTTGTAGATATGAAAGCCAGAGAGGTGGGGGATCTGGTTACCGTCAGGATTTCTGAAAGTCCTACCGGCAGCTTATCTGCCAAAACAAAAACTAGTCGGGATTCGAGTATTGAAGCGGGGATCCCAAACTTGTTGGGAGTAGCGGGGACTTATGGCGCTAATCACAGTCTTGACGAGAAGAGCCTCTTTAAAGCCAACTTCAAGCCCAGCTTTACCGGCGAGGGAACAAACGAGCGCAATGGGAACTTAGACGCCTATATTACTGCAAGAGTGGTGCAAGTTCTTGCAAACCGAAATCTTCGTATATTGGGAAAACAGGAGATCAAGGTAAATAATGAAACTCAATATATAACTATTTCCGGGATAGTACGTCCCCAAGATATAAATACAAACAATGAAGTTCAGTCGTGCTACATTGCTGATGCGAGGATAGGGTATTCAGGCAGGGGTGTTATAGCAGACAAGCAAAGTCCAGGCTGGTTAATGCGAGTCCTTGACACTGTGTGGCCTTTCTAGTTGCCAGCTGCCGGTTGTCAGTTTTTATTCATTCGTGGTGAGGAGAATGTTTTACGATGAAAAGAAAAAGCACCTTGATGAGATCTATTTGCTTAGTTACGCTGACGCTTTTATTTATTTGTACTGATGTTCTTGCTGCAAGGATAAAAGATGTTGCTTCTATTAAGGGGGTAAGAACCAATCAGTTGGTGGGCTATGGGCTTGTTGTGGGATTAAACGGTACCGGAGACAAATCCGGAACCGGTTTTACCATCCAGTCCCTTGGAAATATGATTGAACGCTTAGGTGTCCATGTAGATAAATCGAGTATATCAGTTAAGAACGTAGCAGCAGTTATGGTTACTGCCACTGTGCCTCCCTTTGCAAAGACCGGAAATAAGATCGATGTTGTGATCTCTTCTATAGGAGATGCCAAGAGTCTCCAAGGGGGGACCCTTCTCTTGACTCCGCTACGAGGTGTGGATAGGAAGGTCTATGCGTTGAGCCAGGGTGCTCTCTCTGTAGGGGGGTTCGCGGCCGGCGGGGGCGGTGGTGGCGGGGTGACAAAAAATCATCCCACTGTGGGCAGGATTTCAAGGGGCGCCACGGTTGAGCGTGAAATTCCTATGTCTGTGCAGGGCAAAGATGAGCTAATCATAGCCTTGAGTAACCCTGATTTTACGACGGCTACAAGGGTTCGCCGGGTAATCAATAGGAAGTTCGGACAATCATTGGCAAAGACGATAGACTCAGGCACGGTTAAGGTTGAGGTGCCGGAAAAGTTCCGTCAACAGGTTGTGGAGGTGGTTGCAACGCTGGAAAACCTTCAAATAACCCCTGATTCTGTTGCCAAGGTGATAATTAATGAAAAGACAGGTACGGTTGTAGTGGGTGAAAATGTTAGAATATCTACTGTGGCGGTTGCGCATGGTAATTTGAGTATTGTGGTCAAAGAGCAAACCTCAGTATCTCAACCGGCGCCATTTGCGCCGGCGCCGCCTGAAGGCACTGAGATCGAGCAACTTGAGACTGAAGATGGCCCTATTGTTGTGGCTCCGGGGGGACACACAGTCGTAGCTACGGATTCCGATCTGGTCGTTGAAGAAGAACAAAATCAGTTGTTGCTCATTCCTAGTGGGAATACGATCGGGGAGTTGGTGCGTGCACTTAATGCTATTGGAGTAACTCCCAGAGACTTGATTACTATTTTCCAGTCTATCAAAGCTGCCGGGGCCTTGCATGCCGAGCTGGAGATAATCTAAGTGTCTATTCATAAATGGCATATTTTGGCCCAATACTGCGTTCTCCGCGGGTTTTCATCCTCGACGCAGCGCTGTTGCGACTGCGGTGCAAACCCTTGTGCGGCCTTGTCTTGGACCAAAATCTACCCTTTCCGGGCAGACACTGGTTCATAGATACACATTTTGAGTCTAGGAGTTTGTAGATGGATATTTAAAAGTGAGGATAAAAAAATAAAGAAAGGTATTTTTAATGACTAGTGCACCGATACTGGGGGTAATGGACGTAAAAACTGCTGAAGTTTCGTCAGACAGGGATGTGAAAGACGTACGACTCAGGCGTGTGTGTGGTGATTTTGAGTCCGTCTTTATTCACTATATTCTGAAATCGGCCCGAAATACATTGCCGGAGAATAAACTCTTTGACAACAGCCATGAGAGCAAAATCTACAAGTCTATGGTGGATGAAAACATGGCTGTTTCTATGGCAAAGGGGCGGGGCATAGGGCTTGGCCGTCTTCTTTACGAAGATCTGTCAGAGAACTTAAAGTCGTCGTCTAAGCGTATGGCTTCAGCGAAAGGGTATTTAACCCGATAACGATGTTAGGAGAAACTGAATGCAAACACAAATCAAGATGCTCGAAAATTTCTTCTGTGACAAAATCTTGCTTTATCAAGAACTTGTGGAGTATCTGAAGAAAGAGCGGGATTGTTTGGCAAAAACAGATATGGATGTCCTATGGGAAATCTCTGCAAAAAAGCAGGACCTTGTGTTTCGCATCGAGACAATTCGCGAAAAGATACTCGCTGCCTTGTCAGAGTTATCTGTAGAGCATGGGATGGATGTCCCATCCTTTTCTTTGGCCAAGGTGGTCTCCTTGATTCCATCCGCCCGGCGTGTAGGGCTTAGGAAGATCTATTTGACGCTTGTGGGCTTAAAAACAGAAACTCGTCAGTTAAGCCGGGAAAACAAGGTGCTTGTTGAACACAGTCTCGAGTTTCTTGATGAACTCATTACTGTTATTGCCGGCTCAAGTGGCAAAAAATGCCTATATGACGGTGGCGGATCACTGAATAGCAAAGGCCATTCAAACCTGTTGCTATGCAGGGAGGTATAGCCATGTCAAGTGGTATTGGGCTATTATTGAGCATTGCTAAAGACGCATTGGCTGCGCAACAATACGGCATCTATGTGACTGGCCATAACATTGCCAACGTCAACACGCCCGGCTATTCGAAACAGAATGCTGTGTTAGAGGCAAGAGATCCTGCGCCGTATGGAGGCGTGATCCTCGGACGAGGTGTCAACACAACGGAGATCACTAGAAATAGTGACCAAATCATTGAAAATCGGGTTATGCAGGAAAAATCAGACCTCTATTCCTTCAAGGGAATGGAGAATTATATGGCGGCCCTTGAAGGATTGTTTAATGAAAACACAGATAGTAGTTTAAGTAATACCATGGGTGATTTCTGGAATCGTTGGCATGATATTGCTAATAATCCATCTGCAGTTCCGGAGCGTATGGCCTTGTATGAGCATAGCAAGCTGCTTTCTGAGCAGTTCAACTCATTCGATGTCTACTTGGGACAGCTTACGACAGATTTGACCAATGCAGTTGACGCCGGTGTAGGAAGGGTGAACGAGATTACATCAGAAATTGCCAGTCTCAATAAAAAAATTGTAGTAATGGGAGTCGATGCTTCAGCCAACGATTTAAAAGATCAGCGCAATGTACTTTGCTCAGAACTTGCCGAATATATTGACATGAAAGTATTTCAACAGGAGCACGACTCTTTTACTATTGTTTCTGCTAATGGGGTTCTTCTTGTTGATGGTGATACCAGCTCTGATCTTGAGTTGGACGGCACATCCGTAAAGTGGCAGGGTTCCGGCGGAAATGAAATTGACATAACTGATCATATTTCCAAGGGAAAACTAGGTGGATTTCTCGAGATGCGCGATGAGGTTGTGGCAAAATACAAGCAGGACCTGACAGAGCTTGCCTCGGAATTTATATGGTCGGTGAACGAGCAACATAGTGAAGGGGTTGGGTTGAAACTCTTTCAGCCCGGCGAGAGCGTTACAGGTACGTATACAACGTCAACGACCCTGGAAGATCTTGATTATGGGGCTGCAGCAGATGGTTATGTTGATTATGGCGGCACGTTCAATCTTTGGATAGGAGATGCTAACGGCGAAAACTTAAACGCGGTTACGATAGACCTAGATTCCGGGCTTGGTGACATAACGGCGAGTTCAAGTCTTGCGGCGTTGAGAGATAGTATCAATGCCCAGATCGATGCAACAGTTTATGCAGACGATGTCACAGCATCTGTATCTGCCTCCGGAGATGCCATCGTACTCACTGCCGGGGCGAACGATACCTTTGGTTTTTCAGATGATAATTCAAATATCCTTGCCGCCCTCGGCGTAAACACCTTCTTTACCGGCTCTACAGCGGGAGGCATAGGCATAAACAGTACAATCGCATCCGACAAAGACTACATCGCAGCCGCCCAGATCGATTCCACAACTTCAAGCTTCGCTACCGGCGACAATACAAATGCCCTGGCCATTGCCAATCTACAATATTCTTCCATGCAAATATCTGAGTGGACATATGACAGGATCAATGGGAACACAGAAGGCGCCACTACTGCTACTATTGAAGACTACTACCACAGTTTCATCGGCTCTCTGGGAATTAAGGCCTCTAGTATAGAAAGGTCTAGTTCCTTTAGTGAGAATATGGTTCATGAGTTGGAGACCATGAGGGCGAGTATTTCTTCTGTTTCCCTTGACGAAGAAATGACTCAACTTATGCAATATCAACACGCTTATTCGGCAGCCGCTAAGCTGTTGAGCGTGGCAGATGAAATGATGCAAACATTGCTGGCTCAGAAGTAAAGGGGTTTTTGTTATGAGAATATCCAATAAGACGGTCTTTGATACAGCTAAGTTTAATCTTGCTAATCTTATGAATGATTTGAACAGGGCCAATATGGTTGTGTCATCACAAAATAGGCTCTTAAAGCTATCAGATGATCCGGTCGGTCTAACGCAAGCGCTCAATATGAGATCGAGCCTTTTAAATATTGACCAAATGGAGCGCAACATTTCCTTTGGCAAATCATGGCTGGCATCTTCGGAAAGCGCGCAAACCAGTGTCCAAAACTTGGTTTCTGATACCAAGGTCCTGTGTGTGCAAATGGCTAATGCTACTATAGGGGCTGCGCAAAGGCTTTCTGCGGCAGAAAGCGTTGAGAATAATCTAAAAGAAATTGTTGCCTTGGCTAACACTGATGTAAATGGACGCTATATCTTTGCTGGTTTGGAAACAGACAGCACGGCTTTTACCCTTAATACTGCGGATAACAGTGTTACATACAACGGGGACAACAACGCTTTTACCGTCAAGATAGGCAGAAATGCCTCCGTAGAAATTGGGGGAGATGGCCAAGCGGTGTTCCAACCTTCCGGTGCAGGCGCTAGTGATGATATATTTGTCATTATGAAGGATTTGATAACGGCTCTACAGGGAAATGATATTGCCGGTATTCAAACAGCAATGACAAATCTAGATACATTTTTCGATCACAATTCCGCCCAAATCTCCGACGTGGGTTCCAAGATGATACGGATGGAGATTAGAGAGACGATATTGAGTGATAGCAATATTTCCACCCGGGAAAGACTCTCATTGATCGAAGAGCCGGATATGGCAGAAGCGATACTGGAATTAAAGGCCAAGGAGCTTGCCTATCAGGCGGCGCTTGCCGCCACTTCCAGGGTGTTACAGTTAAGTATCGTAAACTATATGTAGAAGGCAGTGAACAGTGTTCAGACAGTAGGCAGAGAAAGAGAAAATCGGTATGGCTACTGATCACTAGCGACTGACCACTAACAACTGGCAACTGACCACTGAGACTGCGCCATGTTAATACTGACAAGGAAGTCAGGGGAAAAGATTACCGTTGGTGATAATGTTATTGTAAAGGTATTGGAAATCAAGGGGTCTCAGGTAAAGCTTGGCATTGAGGCGCCAAAGGGTATTTCTGTACATCGTGGTGAGATCTATGAAAGGATTCAGAAAGAGAACTTGCTGGCCGCGGGTGTCGAGACCGGAGATTTTACGGCAGCTTCAGAGCTTTATTCTGCCAAAAGCTATACGATCAAAAAACAGGAGGAGTAAGTGAAAGCTGAGACTACACGATTCGGTACAGTTGAGGTTCCTGAGGGAAAAGTTATTGCCATGCCACGTGGTATGCCCGGTTTCCCTGGCAAAAAGCGATTTTGTATTATTCCCCATAAGAAGGACTCCCCCTTTTTTTGGTTTCAATGCCTTGATGATCCTTCTCTGGCCTTTGTGATTACAAATCCATGGTTGTTTAAACCAGATTACGTAGTTGACATGGGGCCGGCGATCCAAGAAATGGGCTTAAATGGGCAAGGCGAAAATGTGCCTTTAGAATGTTATGTCCTGATTACTATACCGAAAGGGGCGCCTGAAAAGATGACCGCAAACCTTATTGGCCCACTGGTTATCAGCCCCGAAACCTGCCAAGCTGTTCAGATTGTCCTATCCGACGGAGCCTATTCTCACAAATACCCTCTTGTAGAAAAAAAGGCGGCTTAA
>CAYSBQ010000016.1:3983-25668 GCA_964429315.1 uncultured Desulfobacterales bacterium | reverse complement strand
TCCAAAATTCAAAGCTTTCACCTATTTGACTTCAACTAATTGGGAGAAGATCCTTTCTTTTATTTGCTTCAACGCCTTTTCTTTAACTTTGATCTCGGAGACTTTGTGTAGTTTTGCCAAATACTCTGATAGAACCCTGTCAAATTTCTGTCGACCTACCAACTTCTTTAGTCTATCAGTAATCTTAGAAAACGCTACCGGCGCACCTCCCCTTCTACCTTTCAACTTAACAATCCTAAAGTCTCTGCCGTCAGCAATAACGCCAGTAACACCGCCAACCTTCAACCCACGTAGCGCGCTCCTTACAGGCGATGACAGTTCCCTACTGTGAACCCACACCCTCGATTTCCTTCTCATGCCGCCATTTGCAAGTTCACCGGCTAAAAACCCGAAGTCGGCGCCCTGTTTCAACTCTTGGAGGATCTTTTCCGCCTCTTTTCTCTCCTTAAAGGAAATGTTGCGAATCCATACTTCGTAGCCTTGTTTGAAATCGTCTATATGTTCATTATAGTACTGTGTCAACTCATTTTCCGTCGGCACAGCCAGGGGATAAACAAGCTTTGTCTTAAAAGTATCACTCAGAAGGCCTTCTTTGCGCTTTTCGACCATAGCAGCAAAATCCGGGTGTTTCAAGTAATTGCGCTTCAAAGCCTCCTGTTTAATAAGTTCATATTTAATAAGCTGCTCCACAATATCTTTCTTTAGATCTTCCGGCCGGCTCTGCCCCAGGCCTTTGTCCTTTGATCCTTTATGCCTTGCGCTCCGTATTCGGATAGCCTGCCTTAAGTCGTGTACAAAATCTTCAAGCAAGAGAGATTTGCCGTTTACACGTCCGATTTCCGATTTATCTCCTTTATAAGGTTTTTCAGAATCAATCAGTTCTACTAAGTCCAAATCAACCTGTATATCGGCCTTATCCTTTAAGTGAGAAACGAAATCATCCGACAGCTTCTTCTCCTGCTCTTTTCTTAAGCTTTTCCTGATCTGTTTTTCTAGCCGCCCCGAAATCTCCTGCCCAGAGGTTTCACTTTTTTGATCGGGGGTTTCACTTTTTTGATAATGCTCCTTAAAATAATCGTTGATCGCTTCTTCGCTTACATCGATTTTCTCAACAACCACCTCTCTTCTCAACCTCAAAATAGACTGGGTTGTTATGAAAGAGGCCATCTTTTTCTTGAAATCATCCGACTTGTCCAGTTCTACCCTGAGCGCCTCCTGAATCATGAGCCGCTCATCAATCATATCTTTAATAAGATCGGAAATGCTTAACTGCCCAGCGCCGCCTTCAGGCCGCATCTCCGGCTTATATCTGTGAATGGTTCTAATCCTGTCATTGAGAGTTTTTTCATCAATGGTCTCACCATTTACTTCGGCAATGACGCTATTTTCCCCAGCAATAGCTGGGCATATAGGTTGTGCCATAACCACAAGGAAAACCAACAAACACGAAATCAAAAACACCTTTCTCATAACCGACGCCCGGTCCCATTAGCGCTAAGTTGTTTTGTAAAAATTCACTAACCACTGACCACTGATCTAAGGCATAGTCTCGATTATCTCTCCAACCACTCTCTTCGTCAATTCGCCAACCGACCTGATTTTTCCAAAGTCTAAGACCTTGATATAATCGTTACCCGTTTTCCTGTGATGAGCCATAAAGAGAATCTTTCCGGTATCGGCATCTACCATCCTTGAACCTATAGAAACAAGAGGCACAACACCTCCTCGTGTCTCATTGGAGCCGACATATTCTTCCACCTGGCCTAAAACAACAGCATCTATGTTAAGTCTTTTGCCCATAAGCTTTATAGTATCTAGATCAATGCCTGTCCTTATAATGATTCGCTCACTAACCAAAAAACTTTTGATATTACCGGGAAATTCAACCCGATACTTTCCGTTTTCAACCAAACCGGCAATAAAAGCCGCTGTAACGACCTTGCCGGCTTCAGCGGCCTGCGTATTGTTATAAAAAGGAAAAACAGCGATCTTTTCGATTTTCGCTCGATCATAGTCTCTTCTTATGTATGTATCCGGAACACAATGCGAACAAGCGGAAAGTAGAAAAAGCGACACAAAGAAAAGACAAGAATAACCAAGGGATTTTCTCAAGTCTAACGGCACAAAGCACTCAACGGTCTTATAATTATACGTCTCGGAATTTGTGCATTCTATTGTATTCATTAGTCTTTTTACGGCAGTTGGCTTTTGCTGCCTTCGTGGAGTTTTGCGATCATAATTTGAAGTTTTTCACTGCCCCTTGGAGTCTTTCATTCGCCTTTTCAATCTTAGCAAGGGTTTCATCTGCGCCTTGAGAGGAAGACTTCCTAGCTATGTCTCCTATCTCATCAGCCGCATCACTTATCTTTTGGACTTGCGTCCTTAAATCGACAACCATCGTATTGATGGCATCAACTAACTCAGGCACCTCGCTTCCCTTTCGGAGCCTTATCTTTTTGGTCAAGTCTCCCCCACCAATGCCGGTAAGCTCCTTTCCTATCCTGTAAAGGGGCCCCGCAAAGGCATGGGGGAAAAAGAGTGCGATCAGTACCCCCAGAATCAGACTAGCAAAAAAGCCGCTTACAAGGACTGGCAGTAAAAATTCCAGGAAGTTCTTCGCCTTCACATGAAACAAGCGGTATGAATTACCCACATTGATATTGCTGTACAGATAAAAGATAATCCCGGCAAGCAACAACGATATAAAGACAATCGTCCAAACCTTAAACAACATCCGTATCTGCAATCGTTTGTTTATGGAATAGTTAAAGAATCTTTTGCGCTTATAACCCCTTTCGGCAGACATAACCCCCTCCTGACCCTAAATCAACTAACCTATAAGCCAACCGGGCAACTCTTAACTCTCTTCCGGCACCCTCCAAGTTAATATCCTGCATGGCAAGCAATGCAGATTTCCTTTGTGATCTCTTTCTGGGCGAAATATTTCCTGTCACCACCATGAGGCTTATGGCATGTAGCACAAGTAATAACACCGCCCTCCATGGGTAGATCTTCGGGAATCGTTGTTGTATCTTTTGGTTCTATCCCCACGGGATGTGACAGCCCCAGCTCTTCAGGCGGATGACACCGATAACAAGCATCAATCGCCCACTCCTTTCTCTCGCGCAATTCGTCATGCACGTCTTCGCTATCCGTTGTTCCAGTTGCCCAATCCTGCTCAAGCTCCTCTCCCTGCGGTTCTTTAACCTTAACATACTCAACCCTTAAGCTAGTCGGCACTGTCGCTTCAAGATACAAGCCAAGATCCGAACCGACAACAAAGATTTCGGCCTTTCTGATATTCAATTCACGATCATAGTCAACCTCAGTGTCTTCCAGTTCAACACCTGGGTCAGACAACACCTTGCCTGTGCTAAACTCAAGGTCTTTAGAAACACCTTTATTACCAAAAATGTCTTTTGACTTGACTCGAAAGCTATAGTTTTTGTTTTCTTCAAGACCGTATGCAGTAACTCTGTGATGCTTGATGAATAGGCCGTCTTCCGGCGTAATATGGTCATATTGATTGGACACTCCGAATTCTACCGCAGAAGTGGATACCTCATCGGTCTCCCACGTTATTGTAGTTTCAAAGAACACTCCCTTCAAAATCGGGCCGGTCTTAACCTCGGATATCGCAGGCGCCCTCTCGTCATCCAGTCTAACATTCTGTTCATTTGCAGGTTCAACGGCATTGAATCGCTTTACTACCTTATTTCCCAACTCGTTTTGCATGGTAACATTAATGTCGTACTTCGCTTCAGGAACGAGCCCTTTAATCACGACAGTATGCTCAAAAAGATAATCGGGGCAGTTAATAACTACCGGCTGAACGACGACCTGGCTCACCACATCGCTCGCGCTATTAATCGTGGCATCAGCTTCGAGGTGACACTCCCCGCATTGTTTTTCAATAAATGGCAAGTGCGGATAAGGACTTGAAGCATCTTTGTTGTACATGTCCAGGTGGCAGGATTCAGAAAGACAAGAGATCTCTGTCGATTCGTCCTCCGAGAAAACTATGGAACAAAAAACCGCACCCGCAACGAGGCTAAACACCGCCATGGCCTTTATCAACTTATTCCAATCAAAAATCTTCAATCCAAACCTTTCCTTTTTTCTCAGGCGGTTCAACGTCGACTTCTTCGACATCGAAATGTTTCAAGGGTTTCTTTTTTATAAAAAGCCGGTTGCCTAGAACATCATTTGCGTCAATAGAGTAAGTAAAACCGGAGCTGCCAGCTTCTTTTAGGTCAACACTAATTTTTTTTTTACTATATCTGCCGTTAGAGTCGAGGGAATATCGTCCTTTCCATCAAAGGCTGCCGCCTTTACACCTTCTGCATTGTAGACAATCAGTTCCCAATAGCCTATTTTATTTACATCATCAGTCTTTAAGGCCAGCGTTATACCCTTTTCGTTTTCATCAACAATCCCAACAGAAACCTTCGGCGGCGTTGCGTCAACTACAATCTTTTCTTCTAGCGTGGAAGTCGTATTACCGGCCTCATCTTCAGCAATTAACCTGCAAAAATAGGTCCCGTCCTTGACTGCCTCGTACTGGTCATCCACGCCACGCCAAACAAACCCCTCCGGCAACACCCCCATCCCTTGTTCTGACCGAACAATCCGGCCATCCCCGTCTGTAATTTCAACCTTCCAGCCCTTAAGTGCGATGGCCTTCAATATCTCAGGAATAAATAATACTTGATCCATAACACCATCGTTGTTAGGTGAAATAGATCTATTTCGGACGGAAAGAGCAATTTCCGGTGCCCTATTTTGAACGGTTAGGCTGGCCATGGCGCCCATGCTGAAAAGCCGATTCCACCGATCGGTCACATAGATCTTCAGTGGGTAGGCCCCTTCCATGGCAGGGGCGGTAACACTTCCGAAATACCACTTGCCATCCCCAGTCTTAAGATCAATTTTATCATCCAAGACAAAAGCCTTGATATCCCTTACCTTTCCCAAAATCTCTTTTACTTGCAAAGATACCCGCGCAGTTTCACCACTTCTTAGAACACGAGGGGAAAAGCTTGCGCGCATGATTTCAAATGGCGCCAAGGACAAATTATTTGCAGCCATTCGCCCAGGAAGCCCTTCCAGGAGTTTCTTGACCACGGTTCTTACCAGCTTGTCCAAAGATGTTATCTTTCCCAATCCAAGGAAAGTAGTATAGTCGGCGCCAGTATGTGAAATCGAGTTGGCCCAAATAACACCGGCATCGGTGCAATCGATCATCTGGGCATTTATGGAAACCTGGGGGTTTTCCCCGCCACGCAAGATATCAACAGAACCCATGAGCAGTGCATCTATATTCAGAGTAGTACCCATTGCCCTAATAACCGGCCTATCCAAGAACTCTGCTCCACGAACCCTTCTTTCAACAAGAAATTTTGCCAGGATATCTTGAGAAATGACATCGAAACCTTGTTTCACTAGTTTGTCAGTAATAACCTCGGTGATATCGACAGAAAGACCCTCCGCGCCAAATGAACCAAAGGGCATAACAGCCACAGTTTTTATCTTGACTCCATTACTCGTTGTTCCTTCCGCAAAACCCAGACCCGATAATGCAGAAAGCACAATTGCAACAACTACAATGTGAATACTGCTCTTTAGCAAAACATCACCTCACGCCTTAGGGGCAAAGCAACCATTTAAGAGTTCGTCATGAAATAAGTGTCTCAAGATTGCAAAGGATTTTTATGTGACAGTTATTGAATGACGAGCCCTAAGACCCAAACAGCGTATCAAACATCTCTGAAATCAACTCCTTGGAAAGATCACTTGGACTCTTTTTCCCAACCCCAAAAAGACGGTCCAACACAGTTGCCCCTTTGATATTATGCGTTGCCTCCCAGAGAATCTTGTAAGATTTCGCATCTATTAACTTCAAAGAAAGAGAGACTTCCGGATAAGAACTCCCGGCTGTACGGGACACACCATATTCTTCAACGGATCCTACGATGAAAGCCTGAACATTCAGCCGTTTTCCAGCCATTTCGGCTGTGCGCTTATTTATTGTGCCTTCTTCTTGCCTAAAGCCCTCTTCTTTTAAAATCTTGGCAACTTCTCCAAACTCTACCACGTCAAACACCCCACGCCTCAACACGTCAGCGGCAACCACATTCATCACCTTACCTTCCGCACCCCTTTCTTGTGTCAAATTCTCGAAAGGCACAATTGCTACTGTGGTAATATACGTCAAGTCCGCTGTTGGATGGACATAGTGCATGGGGACGCTACAGCCTAAAAACAATGTTGCTGCGAGCAATGCCAGGCAAACAAATATGCATGACGGGTGGCATATGGGCCCCGGTAACAACGATCGGCATTTTCTCTTTTTTGCACCCAGAGTCAGGCGCTTCAGCTTCTGTCCTCTAAAAATAGCTTTCATGAATCCCCCCAATTCACCATTTCTAACGTGGTTTTTCAGTAACATTATATGCAAAACTCAGTCCTAAATATCCGGGTCCATAGGGCCAAGGCTTTGGCCACCCATGGAAGGAGATTGTTTCTGGGCATCCCCCTGTATTGGAATGGTTTGATTGGTTCCATTGGTTAACCAATAAAACTAATCTAACAAATTTAATCAACATAACAGTTTTTTGCGGAGAACACCACAGCAGAGCCATCTGTCGCTGACCTGACCCAAAGGACCAGGGTTTTTATGTCACACTAAAATCTGGCTGAAAGATCTGTTGTGATTGTCTGGGTCTTTGTAACCGTTTCCGCTTCCTGTCGAGACCAATCATAGCCAAACCTCAGCGTAAAAACCCGGCTCAAACTCCACGAAAGATCAGAAGAATATGTTGAACTATCCGTATCATTGCTGTCCAAGGTATAACTCATGTCCATTTGCATCTTCTCTGTCATCAACCAGTTCATATTATACTGCTGCTGTGTGGTTTCTTCCCCAGTCTTTTCATCCTTATCAATACTATAAGCCCCCCTGAAATATAACTCGTGAGAAGGCCGCCAGTACAAGGTGACCTTGCCATAAGAAGTACGCCCTGTTGTATCGCCGTCTGGCTGTTCTGTCTCTGTCCAATCCCTGTTGTACTCAATTTCAGCAGTTACCGCTTGGGTGAGCTCAAGCCGCAAGGTCGAATCAAGAGACTTGGTAGTTGTCTCTGAATTACTAACAAGATTTTTAGAACGTGTAATATTTGCATCCACGTCCAGATCTGCCCCCTCCCGGAGATTTGCCGCCACTTGAAACAACGCAGATGAACTTTTTGACTGAGTCTCAGATTCTTCTTTTGAAATCGTATGATTAAATGAAAGATCGGTGTCAACAGTATCCAAAGGTGAAGAAAGAAAGTGCAACAAGTATGTGTCTGTAGTCGTATCCTCGGCTTCCGAATCATTTCCCCACCGTCTCCTATACTGCGCCCATGCAGTAAGGTATTTGTGGAGTTCCCGTTCCACACGTCCACTCACATTGTGTGTGTCACGCCTGGTTTCCTTGTCGTCCGGATCGGTTTCTTGTTTGTCTTGTGTAAAGTCATAGGTAAAGGAAAGCCAGTCCACAGGCTTGTATCCCAGGCCAGCTTGAAGGGTTTTTGTAGTCGATTCCGTTTCTGTGGTGGTGTGAGGAGCGAAGGTTGTATAACTGTAGGCCTCGATTTCCGTGACGTTTATCGGGTCAACCGTACTGTCATTGGCAGTATCGACAACTTTAAAGTACCGTGCCTTGGTACTGGAAAAAGAGATCTCAAACCGATTTTCAATCGTATCATACGTGAAACTCGCAGAACTAACTATCTGCGTCCAATTCATATTGTCATTACTGTAGTATACTGCCCACGTGAAAGCCGAAGACGTGAAAGACACATCGCTGGTCAGTAGCCGTATTTCCTCAATCTCGGTTTCATAACGTAGATCAACTCCTATATTTTGATCGGTATTGCCCACGCCACCAATGTTTATGGCGGCGGTCCCATTTATTACCGAATCATCAATAGGTAGTTCACCCGATCCTGGCGTGGAAGAAGCATACAGGCCATGATTAGGCGTCTCCTTAGCCGGCACACTCACCGCTCCCCCCCGCGTCTCCGTATCAGTCTGCCTATTCGTAATCGAATAACTTCCGGAAGAGGTGATCCTGTTATCAAGAAAAGATTTTCTGAAATCAACCCTCCCCTCGTGTGTATCGGTCTCTTGTGTAAGATCTGTCACATTATCATCTGAAATATTATTTCTGTATTCATAGTTGAAATTCAAGAATCGATAGGAATAATCAGCGCTTCCGGAGAAACTTGTATCTTTGTTGTCTGTCTCATGCTCTGCGAGATGATCATAATTTTTGTCCTCGTTGTAACGAAGCTGCACCCTGGGATATCTCTCGGACTTGGTCGATATATTGGCATTCCACGACTCGGTGGTATATCGATCTTCATCCGAATGCATAGCCATAATATCAAGGCCTCTTTCATTCATCCGATAGCCGGTATTTGCATCAAAATACTCGTTTGTCATATCCAGCCTTAGATCCGGAGCCAAACGAGTTGTTTTTTCGTCATTTGATTCTGTCACATTCACATCAAGATCGGCGCTAAAACCGACCTTAGGTGTTAAGGCCTTCGTCAATCCGATATTATATACTTGGGTAAACTGCCAGATACTCGTTTTGTCACCGCCGGTTTCGGTCTCTGTTGAAGTATGAGTCAAGTGGGCAGATCCGTGGATATCATCTTCTGCATAAATGAGGTCGGCATGATTCAAGGCCAGGAAAAAGACCGCAACAATGAGGACACATAATCTACGCAAGGCAAATACCTCGGAATATGAAGCTGGTGAAAACGTGAATTTCACTCCGCCACCACAGCTAACCCATACGGTTTTTTCCCAACCTCAATAGCACTTTTCACCTTTTTCGATGCAAGACCTATGACAGATACCTTGTCTGAGAGCTTATTAACGACATAAAGTTTCCTTCTTAACGTGTCGACACCCATATTCAACGGAAAATCCTGTACGGACACATTTTGTGTAACCATGTCCATTGGTGTATATATGAGAGAAACATCATTACTGTTTGCATTGGTCACATAAACCCAACCGGAAAGTCCGGCACAAACCCTCGCCGGCCCCCGGCCTACAGCTATGGTTTTACTCACCGAATAGGAACCAAGCTTTATGACGGAAACAGTGTTTGAACCGTAGTTAGCCACATAAAGCTTGTTGTCTTGCACTGCCAGACCGCTAGGCCTTAGATCTACTGTTACGGTATTTTCCACTTTCGCGGTGTTTGCATTAATCACAGATATCGTATTCTCCCCCCTGTTTGCCACATAGAGCTTATCCCTGTCCTCATCAAATACGATATCAACAGGATGCCGACCCACAGAAACTCTTTGGGTAACCATTGTAGAAACAGTATCTATAATAGAGATATTGTCTGAATCAGGATTGGTAGCGTAAAGCTTCCGCCCGTCTCCGGAGAGAGCAAGCTCGGAAGGACTGTAACCGAAGTTACCAATCGTCTTTGTCACCCTCATTGCCGTCGTATCAATGACGGAAATGCTGTTCGAGCGTGAGTTGGCAACATAGATCTTAGTGCCTTCTGCATTTGCCACTATCCCCTTTGGCGCCTTTCCTACTGCAACAGTGCCAACGACTATATCTCGTTGCCTGTCTATAATGGTTACGGCATCAGAGCCTGAATTCGCTACATAGACCAGGATTTTCTTTATCTCTATACCTTGCTTGCGAACAGAGATCTTAGGCTTAAAAAGATATTGGTTAAAAATAGACTCGCCCGGATCCCAATCCACAAACAATGTGAGACTTTCTTCACGAAAAACCGCAAATTCTATATCAAAAACACTTTCCCCCTCCGGTTCAGGCAATGCCAGGAAAAAAGTCTTTGAACCTCGCTTGACCTGTGCCTCGCGAATCTTAAACCTCATTCGCCTGTATTTTCCCGCAGGAAGATATAACTCAGAGACCTTAAGCTGCTTTTCGGAGAAATCCATGGAACCTATTTGCAGCTCAAGCGCCAGATCGCTCCACTCATCACTGTTATTCATAAAGCTTATCCCGGAAATGGTAAAGCTGATATCTACCGCAGGCTTCTTAGGGCAGGAAAGGTAGACAAAAACCTGGCCAACATCTGTTTGCTGCATACTTTTGGGATGCTGTTCAAAGGCACATGAAGCCATAAGTGTCATAACCGCTATAATCGTTATCAACCAACCTATTTTTGCCTTCATGACTCCCTCACTTGGGTTTTTCTTCAACAAATTTAGTTTTGCCGCGATAGATTCCACAGAACCAACCCGTGGTCCCGGACTCTTCCTTTATGTGATACCAGGTTGTCAGCCCACTACACCTTTCTTGGCCTATAATCTCAAATCTTTCACCTTTCTTCATCAACCGAATAATCTTACTCTTAGAAGTACCCCTTTCTCGCAGATTCATCTTGGTCACTAGAGCATAGTATTTTTTGGGCTTCTCCAGTGTCGGTTCATCAGATTTTGTTTCTCGCTCTTTAACCTCTTCCACCTTTGGAGAACTTCCCCCCCCTGTTATGCCAAAAACCTGCACCCTGTTGTTAAATGTGTCAGCAACTAACACGTTCCCGGAAATATCTACGCTGATATCACTCGGAAACTGAAACCATCCTTTACCCCAACCCTTTCCACCAAATTCAAATAAAAAACGGCCCTTTCCTGAATAGACATTTGCCGTATGACGCATATAATCGATCACATAAACCTTACTGTTATTACTATCTACCGCCAGCCCTCGCGGACGGCTCAATTTACCGCTACTGCCTCCCTTTTTGCCAAACTTAAAAAAAACGTCTTCTTTATTGTTATATACATAGATACGGCCCATATCTTCACTCAAAAGGTATATCCTGCCGTTTATATCTATTTCTACATCACATATCGTTGCTTTTTGCTCCTCCCCCTTTCCCAACCTATCAGTTGGGCTCAAAATATGGGAAAACTCACCTTCTTTATCCAATACAACTACACCTGCATAGCCGTTGCCGGCCACATAGAGGGTGCCTGCCTGGCTGATGGCAATATTTTTGGGGCGAAAATCCTTGGCGCCTTTGAATCCTGAAAAAAATATATCCCTTTTCCATTTCAAAGATGGATCAAATAACGATATCCTTGGCTTTGGATTCTTTTTACCCGGTGATTGGGCAATAAAGAGATATCCATTACGATCCACTGCCAGTCCTACGGGAGCTTCAATACCATCAGTCTTGTCGATTGAAAGGAGGGGGTAAAAATCGTGGGTATACACCAATATCCTGCCGTGCCCGGAATCTGTAATATAGATTTCTCTCTTTACGGGATCAATAAAGAGCTTTGACGGATAGGACAAGGCGGTACCCTGGTAATCTTCTCGAATAATATTAAGGACAGTAATCCTTCCGGGAATGACGTTGCTTTTTCTTCCAACGGAACCGGTAGGCTTTGCGGGGGCAGTAGACGTAGCCTTGGTGGAATTATCAGCCTTTCTTTGGGCCCAGGCTGATGTAATACTCCATGCCAACCAAGACAGGACAATAAGAATTGTAAGAATGACCGATAGACTTATAAGCTCTTTTTTGCTAGACTTTTGATAAGTTAAAAAACTACACATTCTTTTAACCATTGAGAAAGGACCCTGCTTTATTATAATACATAATAACATATAGCCGATTCATGGAAATTTGTTGAATCAATTTATATGTTTTACACCTAAAATCAAGGCAAAAACGAAAATGGTTAATCGTGTAAATCATCAGACAGATTGCAGTAAAATCGACCGAAAGAGAGGCAACACTAAACGGTGAACCATGAATCTGTGAACGCCTACCTTAAGGCAAGCAAGTTATGCAAGTACTATTCCAGAACACTGTTATTCAAGGAAATCTCCTTCGCCCTAACCCCAGGAGAGGTCTTGGCCATTACGGGCTGGAATGGTTCCGGCAAGAGCACGCTTATGCGCATCATTGCGGGGCTTGTAAGACCATCGGCAGGCAGCATAGAAATGTCTCATAAAAACAAATCCGTTCCTAAAGAATCGAGACGAAGATTTATAGGCATGGTCGCCCCGGCGCTATCCCTTTATGATGAACTCACTGCCTTGGAAAATATGGAATTTTTCTGCAAGGTGCGAGGTATTGGCCACAAACGAGAGAATTGTGCCAACACATTGCAACTAGTAGGCCTCGACGAAGATGCCCATAAGCTATGTGGAAAGTATTCTTCAGGCATGAAGCAACGCCTAAAACTTGCTCAAGCCCTTATCCATAATCCACCCTTGCTGCTTCTAGACGAACCGGGATCCAACCTTGACAGCAAGGGCATTAAAATCGTAGAGGAAATTGTCTCAAAACAGCGAAGGGTCGGAATGACTATAATCGCATCAAACGAAAAGCGGGAGGTGGACTACGCAGACAGAATCATCAACCTATCTGAATGAGGCTCTGGCAATTTGGGTACGAGATCTACGGAGCGAATTCAGGACGCGCTATGCAGTCAATGCCATTCTGATGTTTGCCGTAACCACTCTAGTGGCCGTAAGCTTTTCAATAGGATCATTTCGCATTGCAGAGGATGAAAAGCCGTTTTTGTATGCAGTGTTGCTCTGGATTATCCTTGTTTTTTCGGCACTGTCCGGTCTCTCACGTTCTTTTGTCAAGGAACAAGAAGCAGGTACAATGGATGTTTTAAAACTTTCTGCCCGCCCCCAAGCCGTTTTCTTGGGAAAGCTTTTTTTTAATCTTACACTCCTTGGGGCACTGGAACTGATCATCGTGCCTTCCTTTGTTCTTTTGATGAAATACAAGATTGCATTCCCGGGTTGTTTTGCGGCCATGATCGTCACTGCAGGGCTTGGCTTGGGCGCCGGGACAACCATTGTAGCGGCCATGATAGCTCAAACCGGCACCAGAGGTGCACTTTTTTCCGCCCTTTCCTTTCCCCTGCTCTTGCCCCTTATGATCACTGCAATCAAGGGGTGTGAAAGGGCTGCTGTCGGTCTGGAAGCAGCCGGTTGGCCAGAGGTAAGAATGGCAGTTGCATATCTTGTTATAATGGTTATAGTGTCACTATTCTTGTTTCCCTTGATATGGGAGGAATAACACCAGGCGCAAAGGAATTAGGCAATTATGATTTATAAGGTCTTACTGACTGCATGGATGGCATTGATGATTGTCGGTGCTTTCCTGTACACAGAGGCCGCCAGCGGTTTCCCAGGTGAGACATCACGGATTCTTTTTTTCCATGTCCCTCAGGCGTGGGTGGCGACACTGTCATTTTTGCTTTCCATGATAGGAAGCGCCGTTTATCTTAAAAAGCGGCGTGCCACCGCGGACCACCTGGCACTATCATCAGCGGAACTCGGTTTTGTCTTTTGTGTACTTGCCACGGTCACAGGCTCTATATTCGCCAAGGCAACCTGGGGCTCATATTGGAATTGGGACCCGCGCCAGACCTCCATTGTCATACTCCTTATGATATACGGTGCCTATTTTGCCCTGCGTTCTGCTGTGGGAGATCAGGAAAAAAAGCGCGTTTTTTCCGCCGTATATTCAATCCTTGCATTTGCAACGGTGCCTTTTCTGATCTTTGTGGTACCCCGCATTACAGTTTCACTGCATCCCGAAGATACAATGAATCCTGCAAATCCCGGCATGGATCCTAAAACGCTGAAAGTGTTCCTGGGCTCACTATTTGCATATACTGCATTGTTTGTCTGGATGCTTCGATTAAAGATGAGAGTATTGAAACTGGAAAATATAAAGGAATCTACTATCATGGAAGATATTAACAAATGATGAAATCGTAAAAATAGGGGGAGATTCATGAAAGAAGGGTTAGGTTTTGTCATGGCCGTCAACCTGATAATATGGTGCGGAATCGCCGTTTACCTTTTTATCCTAGACAGAAGGATAAAGAGACTGGAAAACGACTAAATAATGGAAACAAACTTATGCCAAAGAAATCCTACATAATCGGTGGCGTTATAATTGTCATGGCTATTGTCATGGCCGCGTATTCCTTTAAATCGACCCTGACTGCCTATGTCACGGTCAGCGAGGCAAAAGAAACCGGAAGACGGGTTCAGGTTGCCGGTATAGCCGTTACCGGCACTGAGAGATATGAAACCAAGACCAATAATTTTGTTTTTACGCTAAGAGAAGACGGCGGAGACGAAATGGTAGTACAATACGATGGACTAAGGCCGGGAAATTTCGACGATGTCACCAAGGTCGTTGCCACAGGACAATACAAACCAGAAAAGCAGGCCTTTGTGGCCAAGGAACTTCTGGTAAAGTGTCCCACAAAATATGAAGGGCGGGTTAAAGGAGAATGAATAATATTGGTCAGTTTTTAATGTGGCTGGCGCTCGTTGCCATTGCCATATCAACTGTATGCTATGTAATTGTAAACTTCAAAGAACAAAGCAAGACGGCCAGGAATGCAGCGCGGCTTGGTTTTATCGGTTTTGCAGTTTTTGTCACGTTTGCTTCCATGCTTTTGATGCATTTTATACTTAATCATGATTTTCTTTACAGCTATGTGGCCCGATATTCGTCACGAGACCTTCCCTTGGGGTATCTGATTAGTTCCTTCTGGGCAGGCCAAGAGGGTAGTTTTCTTTTGTGGGTGCTCCTAGCGGGCTGGCTGGGTCTCTTTCTCCTCTTTAAGGCCGGAGACGCAGAACCCAAGATCATGCTTATTTACAATCTTAACATCATCTTCTTGACAATTCTGCTGATCAAGCAAAGTCCCTTCAAGATGCTACCTATTACCCAACCGGATGGTCAGGGACTTAATATGCTTCTCCAAGACCCCTGGATGGTCATCCACCCCCCTATCGTATTTCTCGGTTATGCGGCCTTTACTATCCCTTTTGCCTACGCAATATCCGGGTTATGGCTTAAGGAGTATGATCAATGGGTCAAACCAGCCCTTCCATGGACCGCATTTGCCTTTGTAACCCTGGGGGCCGGCATCATCATCGGCGGATACTGGTCATACAAGGTCTTGGGCTGGGGAGGTTACTGGGGTTGGGACCCGGTTGAAAATGCATCCCTTCTCCCCTGGCTTGCGGGTACGGCCCTTCTGCATGGCATGATACTCCAGCGAACACAAAAGAGACTACGTAAGACAAACTTTGCCCTTGCCGCCTTTTCTTTTATTCTCGTTATCTACTGTACGTTCCTTACCAGATCCGGCGTCTTAGCCGACTTTTCCGTCCACTCTTTTACAGATCTGGGCATTACGGGCTGGCTGCTCCTATTTATTTTTGTCTTTATAGCCATCTCCGCAGGATTTATTATCCGTCGAGCGAAAGATATCCCGAAAACTAAAGAGGAAAAAGACCTCAGCTATTTTTCTCGGGAATTTGGCCTCATTGCCGCTATTATCCTCCTTTCCCTTTCAGCACTCATAACGGGGCTTGGCACATCTGCTCCTCTCATAACCAGGATGCTTGAAAAAGCATCAAAGGTATCAACAGAGTTTTATGTAAATACAAACCTGCCGCTGGCGCTTTTTATACTCCTCTTTTTGAGCTTTGTCCCACTGATGGCCTGGGGCAAAAACAACTTTTCGAAGGTCGGCGCCAAGGCAAAGTGGGCCGGCGTTGGGGCTGTAGTCGCCTTGGTAATTACATTGCTGAACGGTTATCCAAACATGGATGCACCGCTTCTTTCACTTGGCGTATTGCTCCTTTCGGTCCTTGGCGGCGCAGCAACGGGCATGAATCTTTTGCTTACTATAAGACTTGTCAGAAAAAGGATTACTCTTGCAAGCGGTGCCGTCGCCCATCTGGGGGTGGGCTTGATGTTTCTCGGCATTGTAGCCTCGGTTGCCTATGACCGCAGCGAAAAGGTAATCCTTCCTCAGGGAACCGTCAAAAGTGCCCTGGGATATGAGCTTGAACTCAATCAACCGGAATTTATAAATTATGGCAAGGGTATGCGCCTTCATCTCCCTTTAAACGTCAAGAAGGGAAGCTCTCAATTTCTTGCCTCGCCGGATATATATTCTGAGCGCATTCGGGGTGGTCAACCAAAGCGGTTTGTACATCCCTATATTGGGCGAGGGCTTATCTCGGATCTTTACATATCTCCCGTAGACTTTAACCCAGGCGAAAAACCACACTCGGAAAATGAGATTGTCTTAGAAAAGAGCAAGAAGCTCCAATTCCATGATTACGAACTCCAATTTACCGGATTTGATGTTTCCGGCATGATGGGCAATCAAGAGGGAGGCCCCGGGAAAATGAGCGTGGGAACCAATATTGTTGTCCGATACAAGGATGAAGATCCCGTAACCATAAAACCAACCCTTACAGTAGGCGCGCAAAAGCAGAATCCGTCGCAACACGTAAAACTGCCCGGACCACAAGAAGCCTACATATCCCTTGCCAAAATAGACGCAGGTGCTAAGACCATTGCCCTTATCTATGAAGGTCCCGAGTCTTCCACGCAAAAGACCGCTGATAGGACCCCGCCTTCCGCCATCGCAGAGGTAAGCATAAAGCCAGGCATGACTATCCTTTGGCTGGGATGCTTTCTGATTCTTCTAGGTGGAAGTATCGGTGTGCTACGGCACAGGGGAAAGTAAACCGCAGCCCTTAATTCGCTCTTACAAGTTTGCAGTCATTCCCTATCTGTAACTCAGGTGGATAGACTAAAGGTGTAAAGCTAATAAGGCTGAAGGTGTAGGAAGGTTGACGCTGAGTAGAAGGTTTTGAATGGCTTGATTCGAGCGTTGCAAGATGGTTGAAATACTTCAGCCTTCAGTCTTCAACCTTAATAGCTGGGTACTATGTCTTGGCGATAACCTAAGGCTAAGCCCCATCATCCTTGGTAGTGTGGCAAGCAAAACACCCGTTGGTGTTGCTTCCACCGCCAGCCTGCATAGTCGTATAATCCCACCTAAGCATGTCATCATATGGACTTCCGTGGGGCCTATGACAGGACAGGCACATTACCATATCACTGCCAGCCGTCACAACCGCAATTGGATCTTCGGACAGCTCCGGCCGAGCCACTGGAACCAGAGGATTATATACTGTGTAGCCCTGATATTCCGTGGGAGGGGTTCCAGTCGGTAGTACCGCATCAGAAGGATGGCGGACCCATGCGTTATTACTTTCCTGTACGTGAAAATTGCCGTGACAGCCTGAACAATAGGCGGTCATCGTGAAGCGACTCGTCAGAGACCAGCTGTCAGCATCGTTTCCGCCTTCCTCGTACTGGCCAAGATACTCATTGTGCCCCGTTGAACTGGCATTGTGTTCCCAGTCTTGATCTTCAAGTCCAGACACTCCAGACCCAATGGCATTGTGTCCCTTGAGGAACCTATACCACGGAGGACCATCTATCACCAAAGATGCGGAATCATCAGCATGATGAAAACCTTTTGGCTGGTTTATGTCATCAATCATATGACACTTAGTACAACCCTGCCTGCCCTGTAAGCCTACAACGCTATCCGAATATGGAGCATGGAGATTGTCATGACAAGAATTCGTACCACATCCGACTCCCTGGGGACCAGCTACTCCTCCTGGTGCAGTGGTCAGTGTATCAGGATTGCTGGCAAATATATTATGTCCCTTATTATCATCCGTTTGAACCCAGTAGAAATTTCCACCAGCCAGCCCTTGATAGTTTGATCCGCCGTCTGAAGTAGCCCCATAAGAAGGTGGGGACATATTGTAGACTATCGGCGCCCCCACGCTACTTTTCCACTCGCTGCTCACGGCGGAAGAATGACACCCCAGGCAATCACTAACCAACAAAGTCGACTGGGCCGAGGTTTCTTCACTACTGGTCTGAACAACTGTGTCACCCCCCTGGCTGTTGTGCATGGTATGGCAGTCGTTGCACGGGCCTGTGACCTGGGCCCTCAACAATCCTGGAACAACAGCCACCAAAATAGTTGCTGTCAGTAAAACGAATTGAACCACTATCGTCTTTTTCATAGGCACCTTAACGTAAGCTTTCAGGTTGCGGAAGCAGTATACTGGAACCTAAAATAGAAATAATGCATGGGGAAAAAGTTCGCAACGTTCCCCACGCATCGATGATTTTGCGTCTAAAAGACAATGAACAACTTACCTCTGAGCATCATGGCACCCAAGGCAGCCGACGTCATTAGCACCCCCTGCAACTTGTGTGGCATACTCCCACCGCAAAAGGTCATCATTCGCCGTACCGTGTGCCCGATGACAAGACAAACAAGTGACCCTTTTCTCCGCAATCTCATACGTAGCATTGTCATAACCAGGCGGGTTGTTCTTGTAGTCATCTCCATCGGGAACATAAGCAGTATTGCCAAGTGCCCAAGCGACTGGAACCTGATTTTCGGTCGGATGTCTAATCCACTGGCCACTCCCATCGCTTTCTGAATTCGTGTTGGCAAGGCTGTGGAAATCACCGTGGCATTTTCCACAAAACTCGCTGATAGTCACTGTATTAGCGGTTGCAGTTCCGGCAGAATAAATGTTAACATTCTGCGAAACTCCTGACACAACTGGTATAGTGGATGGTGTCTGGATAATAGCTTCTTCATAGTCATCAGTCCCGTTCCCATCAACTGGGTCACCGTCAGCATAGAGCATCCTGTACGTCAGTGCTGTATTGTGATGTCCGCCCTTTATGCCATCCATATCGCTGAGGTCTATTTCGTTACCATGGCATCCGTTGGTTCCAGCACACCCAAGACCATCACTAGTTCCGGTATACCAAGTGTCGCTATAACCAGCCGGTGTATTTAAGTTTCCTATGCCGTGGTGGTTATCATCGTTAGGGCCTGTACCCATACTTCCGGGGAGAGGGAAAAAACCTCCTGCCAGACATAGGTTGTCACTGAATGTACTGGTGCTACTGATTACATAGGGAGTATGGTAGGTATCATCCAGCGGATCATCCATCCCCGTATGGCAACCAATACAATCATCCGTCAAGAGAGTTTCATATGGTCCGCTGTCGCCCCACTGGTCAGGTTGAGTATTTTCCTGACTGTAGTGCATAGTATGACAGTTACTGCACGCCCCGCTCACTTCAGCCATTGACGGGCTCGAACTCACCGCCACCAAAGCCACAGCAGCCACCAAACTCATTAAAAATAACATCGTTTTTTTCATTAAAAACACCTCCTTAAGTTTTTCAAAATATCTATTAAGCTATTAAATCCTTAATAACCTCTTTCCCGCATATTTCCATATGCATTACCCTCTGCTATCGCAGTATCTGTGCCAATGCCGGCAATCCCAAGCAATGGTCTTATATACTTTATTAAATCAGCTGTTTGTGCTTCTATATCGAGATCTATCACCCGTAACGTCCATTGAAAAGTGGAAATAAAATACCATTAGAAGAACCTATTTTTACATCTCGTGTGCAAACTTTTTCACAAAAAAGCCGGGCTGCGTTCAGGCAGTCCGGCTGTCCCGACCATTTCCCGGTCGGCATCCTTGACTTTCCGTCTCCCGGTTACCCGGAATTTGGCTTTTTCTGAACCGTGGATCTAAGAATTCGTCACAAATCCTAACTTAAACCCAAATCCTGAGATCGTTTACCACCTCTGCGTTCATCACCTCTTAGTTACACTTTTAACACCCTAAACACACATAAACAATGGGGACTAAACCCCATTTGCGGGTAGGAAATTCCTACTTTAGAGTAAGGATACCCAGCAGACACACAATCGGCAAGATTTTTAACACTGTACGGAAGGAAAGTCAAACTTATATTATGTGGGCTCGACCTTGAAAAACTCAAGATATTGTGTTTCTCAAAGTCAAACCCACATGCTGTTGTTGTTTTACTGTTTTACTTAGTCAAATCATGGGCAATGCCATGACACTCGGTACATTTTGTCGCATTCATCGATTCGGGATGAGGCTCGCCGTGGCAACTGGCGCACAGGGGAATTTTCCCGTGACTCGGATGGCATTCTGCGCAGGCAATATCCGTATGCTTGGTCACATTGTCCTGAAGCATTTCATACACGCCACCATGACAACCGGCACATATAGTTGATTGAGTTTCCGTATCATAGGAGATCTCGGTTGGTTTGTGTACCGGATGACATGTCATGCAGTCCTTTGAGTCCATTTCAACGGCTGGGCTGTGCGATTCGTGGCAAACGGAGCACTCAGGGATAAACCCGTGCTTTTCTGCGTGGCAATCGGCACAAGCCACTTCCGTTGTGTGCTTACTGGGAAAGTCTTCGATCTCACTTCCCTCTTGTTTGTGGCAAACGGCACAATGCGAACCTATGTCTGCCATGGAGATTACCAGTGGCTTATGGGGGTCTTTGTGACAGTTCAGACAAGGAACAATTTCCTTTTGATCCCCATGAAAGGCCCCGCCACTTGCACTCTGGTGGCACCATGCACAGTTTGGCATAATCTTATCGTAGTTTTGCTTCCTCGGATTATAGACATGATACTCTTTGTGACAGCGGACACAGTCGATCTGGTGCTTACCGCCGGCATTCTTGATATTTTCAAAAACTGAGAAATGACATTTCCCGCACTCAATTGTAGTAAGCGGTTTTACATCCATCTCATACGGAGAGGCCTCGGCTGGAGAAGTGGTTTCCTTGGCTTGGGCTACTTGCAAACCCAGTATATCACTAAAGGCTGCAAGGCCATCCTGAAGATATGTCTCCTCATGACTCCCGAAAGTGCCAACCAAGACAACGCTCAAAATAAAACCAAAGATGCCTGCGATCCATTTTGAACACTTCATATTCTTACCATCCACTCCTTTTCAATACATGTTTTTGTCTTAGCCCTTCAGATCATGTGCTGTGCTATGGCATTGACCACACTCAGGGAACTTATCCAATATCGCCTTTGAATGCACCTGTGGATGACACGCATAACAAGGGGGTATAGTCTTATGTTTGTTTTTATGGCAAAACACGCAGGTAAGATCGTGGTGTTTTGTAGTATTTGCTTTAAGGAGATCCAACGCCTCTTTATGACAGGCGCCACAGTATCGAGAGGGTGTGTCTTGGCCATAGGTTACAACTCTTGGCATATGAGCAGGATGACAGGAGACACAGGCAGCATCATCCATATCTTCCGTATGTTTCTCATGACAGTCCATACAGCTCGGGATTTCACCATGGCTACGATGACATTCGTTACAGGGAAGTTTAGTATGCATGCTCGTATGTTCTTTGAGTTCATCGCCCTGCTGTGGATGACAGGTAAGACACGGTTCGGTCAGTTCTCCTTCCAGCTTCAAATCCATTGGAGCATGGGCATCACTATGACATGAGGAACAACCTTCCAGATCAAAATGGGCAGTTCCACTGTGACACATGCTGCACTCGGGTACTACCTTTGTACCTTGAGGCGGATGTTCCTGGTGGCAGTCCATACAATCCACCTCAGTCTTATGCTTACCACCCTTGGCCTCGATAGTTTTTGGCTGTTGCGGGTGGCAGAAGACACAGTGCTTATTGCTCAATACCGCCGGGGCTCCTTCTTTGGCTGCCTTTTTTGCAACACTGCTCCCCGCTTTTGGGGCAGTCGTGCCGGACCGTTTGACACCCGCTGTTTGCTGGCATGCAAAGACACAAACCATTGCAATAACACCAATAACACCGAGAAAAATAGCCGCGGATTTTCTTGCAGTAAGCCTTTTGAATAATGTCATCGCCTTTTTCCTTTTAAGTGCACCCATTTT
>CAYSBQ010000016.1:0-3883 GCA_964429315.1 uncultured Desulfobacterales bacterium | reverse complement strand
CAGTAAGCCTTTTGAATAATGTCATCGCCTTTTTCCTTTTAAGTGCACCCATTTTTAGTCTCTCCTCCAGGTAATAAGCTTGTTTCCTAAGCCTTAGAATATTAGCCCAAGTTTAATTGAAGGGATAAAGAATCGTGCTATTTCAACCTGCCCGTTTTTCAATACAAAACCGTTTGTTCGCTATCATTAGAACAATGACATGTCAAGGACTTTTTCGTGTGGTTATGTGTCGGCAAATTGTGGAATGTGGGTTTAGAGCTTGTAGACCGCCAATAGGTGGGGTTGACAATTTCGAGAGGTGAGCGATTACGGCTAAGGCCTTAGACTGCTTCTGAGATTAGATCGCCTCGTGCATTAGTCTTTCCATGTATGACACACGGAACATCCGTTTTCTTCCCCATTGTAAGGCCATCCTCGATAATCCCAACGCATAAGTTTGTAATTCTGACTTCCGTGGGCGCGGTGACAAGAAAGGCACATGACGATGTCAGTACCGGGAGTTACCACGCCAGCTATTGCGTTGTAAGGATCAGGCCGTGCGACAGGAGCAACCATACTGTATGTTGTGTACTCGGCATACTCGCCGTCATTTTTCAGCTTAATATCCGTTGGATGCCTAAACCACGGGGATGCCGTGCCAACTTCGCCGGAGCCACCTTCCCAGGTATGGTAGTTTCCATGACACTCGGCACAAAGATAACTGATTGTATTTAAAGTGCTACTTGACGAACCTTTATATTCATTATGACTTGTATTCGTATTATCTTTTTCCCAGTCATCATCTTCCTTACCGAGTATCCCGTACAAGAAGCGATAACTCAGACCAACTGAACTGCCGTCAATCCCAATGGGATCATTTGCATGATGGGCGCCCTTTACCGCCTGAAGTTCGTCGCCGATGCCCCTATCACCATGACATCCATGTGCTCCCGCACAGGCAAGTAGATAATAGCCCGTGCTGCTACCAGGGATGCTTTTTGACTGAAAGGTTGAATCAGGGCCTGTTATACCAAGCACATTATGCCCATTGGCATCGCTGTCCTTAACATATTTAAAGTTCCCCCCGGCCAAAGCATTAGTCGGATCAATGGTAGTGATATTGAATACGATTGGGACGCCATCTACTACAGTATCTTCTCCAAGAAACGTGTGACAACCAACACAACCTTTTATTAAAAGGGTGGGGTTGGGTGTTCCGGTACGCACAAAACCAGATTGACCTACATTCAACTCCAACGCCATCGGGATGCCGCCCTGACTGTTGTGCATAGTATGACAATTTGAACAAGGACCTGTCACCTTGGCCCAAGCTATAACAGCAATGCCCACCAAGAAAACGAAAGATATGGTACTGATAAACACCCTGTTCATAAAAACGCCGTCTCGTGTCTTACTGAATACTTCGCACCTAAAGAGTGCAAAGTCACCCAGATATTCCCAAAGCAAAGCACATACTGTGCCAAAACCCACTATTTAAGTGTAAATGCGACCAGGCAGTATTGTCAATCAGAAAGAAACATCGTTTTCTGACAAATAAAGCTCTCTGCCGTCAGCTATAAGGAGGCAAGTAAAAATAAGTTTGCAGATTACGCCGCAATTTTGTTCGTTTCCAAGGCGCATTAAGGTGCGCGTAACGAGTTATGTTAGCCTTAATGCAACACAGAAAACGGACAAAAGGACAAACAAGATGTATAAGTTATTTTTACTTGACGACTAAGCGTTAAATGGAGATTCTCTATGCTTAAAACAGTAGCCTGTTAATAAAATTCGGATAAAATCTCTTTTCACTTCTGATGAGCTACCTCATTATGAGCTTTCTCTCGTTCGAACTCCGTATTTATGCCTTTCAAAAACCCGCGGAGCTCTTTAATATCTCGTTCTGGAATAAGTTCGATCCGCCCATCATATTCTACAACCTGCATCTTTTGACAGGGGCGAAGATGCAATGCCTCCCTGACTGCTTTTGGTATAACAACTTGATATTTCGGTGATACGGTCACAGTTTGCATGCCAAAACCTCCATATTGGGAATGATATTCAAAATGGCGATGTTCCTTTTCGGTTTCTGCAACTACGAGGTCAACTATGCCGAGGAGTGTAGCCGAATATTTATGTGAGATATCACCTTTCAGAAAAAACCGCTATACACGTGGTTATTGAGAAAATACTCACATCAGTCTAACATATAATTGGGAGCTTCTTTAGTAATAATAACATCATGAACATGACTCTCCTTTAAACCTGAGGATGTAATACGAACAAACCGGCTATATTGTCGCAACTCTTCAATCGTCTTGCAACCAACATAACCCATCCCTGCCCTCAGTCCGCCAACGAGTTGATAAACACATCCGGAGAGTGAACCCTTATAAGGGACGCGGCCAACAATGCCCTCCGGGACTAGTTTTGCGTCCTCAGTAAGTTCTTCTTGATAATATCTGTCTTTGCTCCCCTTTTTCATGGCCTCAATAGAACCCATTCCCCTATAAACCTTATAGCTTCGACCTTGATAGAAAATAGTCTCCCCCGGACTTTCCTCAGTACCCGCAAAAAGACCCCCAATCATTACACAATGGGCGCCAACAGCAATTGCCTTTGTAACATCACCAGAAAACTTTATCCCACCGTCCGCTATTATGGGGACTCCACTCTTTTCACAAACCTGCCTGCAATACATGATTGCCCATACCTGTGGAACCCCGACACCTGCAATAACACGTGTCGTACAAATTGATCCCGGTCCCACCCCCACCTTAACACCATCGACACCTGCCTTAATAAGCGCCTCGGCGCCTTCTCCAGTAGCCACGTTGCCTGCTATCAATTCAACTTCCTTAAATGTCTGCTTAATTCGTTCAACAGCCTTTAGCACGCCTGCGCTGTGACCATGAGATGTATCAATAACAATCACATCTACTCCTGCTTGGAGCAATGCATCAACACGCTCCTCCATGTCGGCGCCTATCCCTACTGCGGCGCCAACCCTTAACCTGCCCATCTCATCCTTGCATGCATTAGGATATTTCTTGATTTTTTCAATATCCTTTATTGTTATGAGCCCTTCTAAACGCCCCTTGTTATCTACTACCAAAAGCTTTTCAATCCGATGTTCGTGGAGCAACTTCTTTGATTCATCTAGTGTAATCCCTGCGGGGACGGTCACCAAGTTCTCCTTTGTCATCACCTCAGAGACTTTTTTGTTCAGATCTGTTTCAAACCTGAGATCCCTGTTGGTAACAATTCCCACTAAACGTTCACCCTTAACCACGGGAACCCCCGAAATCCGATATGATCTCATAAGTTCAAGGACTTCATTAATAGGCCGGTCCGGATCAATCGTAGTGGGATCGACAATCATCCCACTTTCAGACTTCTTTACCTTGTCAGCTTCCTGGACCTGACTGGTCATACTCATGTTTCGATGAATAATTCCAATGCCGCCCTCTCGTGCCAAGCTGATAGAGGTTTGAGACTCGGTCACGGTATCCATGGCAGCGCTTACGATAGGAACATTCAGTTCGATCCTCTTGGTTAAAC
The DNA here is from genome assembly GCA_964429315.1 of uncultured Desulfobacterales bacterium. GTDB lineage: Bacteria > Desulfobacterota > Desulfobacteria > Desulfobacterales. Next base: position 346 of record CAYSBQ010000016.1, on the reverse strand, counting down.
GACTCCTGACATTAACCTCTCTTGGCAACACATTCGAATAGGCAGGCACCAATAAAACATCATCAAACGTCAAGGCCTCCTCAATAACGGGCGTGGTCATCACCTTCTTCTCCTATACTCTCTTTGGGTAATTGAGTTTTTGTGTTCTTTTTTTAAAGCGAAAATAACAAAATACCCTTTCTTTGGCAATAGTAAATATCCGGGTCCAGGAGGCTAAGCTTTGGTCACCCATGGAAGGAGATTGTTTGTGGACATCCTTCCGTATTGAAATGGTTGGATTGGTTCAATTAGTTAGTTTCCATCCATAAATGGCCCTTTTTTCTCTGAGCGGCGTTCTCCGCGGGTT
>CAYSBQ010000015.1:13808-26442 GCA_964429315.1 uncultured Desulfobacterales bacterium | reverse complement strand
TCTAGATTATTCCTTAGTTTGTCCAAAGACTCTGCCAGTTCCTTGAATTCATCGTGCTTGCGAAGTCGAATTGGTGGTATTTGTTTGCCTTCAGCAAGCAAGTCTATAGATTTTTTTATCCTGAAAAGAGGCCCGGCAATCTTGTGGGAATACAGAAGGGAGAGCAGACCTACAAGGAAAAGGATGCAAAACAGAATAACGAAAATGAACCTCTTGATCCTATCCCATTGCGTAAGAGTATCTGAATATGCCGCTTCCAAAGTGTTTCTTAACATATCCAATTGGCCCTTTAATTTTTCTGCCATTGGCGCTGTATCCTTGCTATACCCGTCCTTTTCTAATGTATTAATCATTTGCTTCATGGCGTAAACCGGTATCAGAGGTTTTTCCTTTGCTACTTCCAAGACCAATTCCCCACCTTGAATCAGCATATATGTACAAAAAAGACTCATTATTAATGCCGGCAGGACACTAAAAGCGATATACTTGAGCTGGCTTGATGGATGGATGAAGTACTTTCTCCGTTTATATTTCTTCCCCATTTTCCCTCCCTGTCCATAGGACTATTATAAATTATGCGACAAACTTATATGCAACTATTGCGCCAGCAGTTGCGTCACCCCCTTTTTCGCCCTTTTTTGTAGCGATAAAAATATTTTGATGTATGCTGCCGACCGTAACTTGCCCGAATATGCCAAGTGTAGTGAACTGCATTTTGCAGTGGTGAATACATTGCAGTTGCCCTTGTGCCTAACTTGGGGGCTTGTAGTGGAGGGTCCGACTTATGGACTTGCTCAAAAATAGGTTTGGAGCATTAGCCAAACCAATGGAGGTATCAAGCAGTTGCCTGTTTTGCGTGGTTTTTTAGGAGGTGTTGATCCGGGCTGTCGGTTTGCCGGAAATTATCTCGAGGAATGGGAGGGTATCTTTAATACTCGTCGTTGTCTTTTTTCATCCCGCTTGGCAAACATTGCGTGCAATCTCCGCAGGCCTTACCGGCCTTTTCCATACGAGATTGAACATCTCCAAACTTAGAGGTCATTTTGCTTGCCGCCCTTATTACTTCGCCTATGACTATTGGGTTATGAGCCGATATGCGTTTGTAAATGCCAAGGCCCATGATAATGCCAAATAACAAACCGAAAGCCACACAGATGATCCCGCCGGCAATATTAATAGCAGCAAGGCTTTTGGTAAGAACAACAGCCGCTATAAGGCCCAAGAGAGCCCCCAGCATGGGTATGCCTAAGAGTGCGCCGGCATTTCTCCGTGCAACACCGGCCTTGCGACTAAGAGAGACCCAATCCCCCACACCCGCACCAACCCTATTGAGCACTTCAATCCGTACGGTAGAACCGTCCGTTGCCTTGTGACAGACCTTTTTGCTTACCTCGGGGGCCCCTGGAATTCCCGGTGCGCCAGGCCTTATTAGCACCTCGGCCTTGTCCTCCGCGGTTAGGCTTGTAACTACACCTTCATATTTGTCCATCGCATTTTCTCTATCTGAGCGCGAATTTTGCAGCAATTTTGACAGGCCAATAATACAGGAAACAGGGAGCAACATCCATACAATTATGGCAATTTTCCTTAAAGCAGTTTCTTGCTTGACATTTCCAAAACCCGATGATAAATCATCACGTTTTAAGGGGCCGTTAACTCAGCCGGTAGAGTATCTGCCTTTTAAGCAGAGAGTCGCGCGTTCGAGCCGCGCACGGCCCACCAATACGAGAGAGTCCCATCGTCTAGCCTGGTCCAGGACATCCCGTTTATACAAGCGGGACAACACCGGCCCCAAGTCCTGCAACCTCTCACTACACGGTGGAAGCAACGCATACAGGAAAAATAGTTACGTCCCCATCGTCTAGTTTGGTCCAGGACATCGGCTTTTCACGCCGGCAACACCGGTTCAAATCCGGTTGGGGACGCCAGAGAATATATTAAAATCAGCAAGCTATGTAATGCCATGGCTTGCTGATTTTTTTTTGTGTGCTCGAAATCCAATATTTTAAACTTGGTGGGGTTTTGTCTAGCGAAGTTAGGCAAAGTTCGGTTTTTGGGAGCAAACTTTCGATAGGCTTATGCCCCCATGTCTTAGCCTAGGGGAACTTCAGAGAACTTCAGATAACGCTCTTTAGTTTTACAGTTTACAAGCGATTATTTATATGCCAGGCATTTATCATGCCTAGAAAATTCTGTGGTGACTTAATTAGTGCCTATTCGGTTAAAAACATTTATGGACAGGCACGAGCTAGTTCCTGCGTAGATTTTTTCCATTCCGACAAATGCTGCTGGATATCCTCAAGTGGAACGCCTGTATAATCAGTGCAACCGCGAATTGCTGATATTAATTTTGTCATCGTCTATTCTGACCTATGGTGTTTAGAAAGGGAAAAAGGTTCAGATTTGAATTCAAGTGTGAAGACGCACCTTGTATGACAAAATCCATTAGAATTGCGAGGCAAGATCTCAAGCTTGAAAAAGTCTACATTGTATATCCGGGTACAAAGACTTATCCGTTGGATAAACATACTCTGGCCCTGCGTATGAAGGATATCGAACCCCTTGATTTACCGTAAAGGACATTTCTAGCTTGTCAAGCCATTGTAAAATGGCTATAATAGCTTTATATTAATTCTGGTTGTCGTGAGGATCTAATGATAAGGGCTAATGTTACGGAGATAAAGAATAGATTGAGTCACTATTTGAGGCTTGTTAAGGGTGGAGAAGAGGTGGAAATTATTGGTAGAAATACACCTTTGGCCCGAATGGTAGCGATAGGAAATAACCCTTCCATGGATAAATCAGCCTCGTGGGTACAGGAAATGTACAATATCGGAATCCTGGTTCCGCCCAAAAAACCAGTGGCATTGTCAAAGGTCTTTCGCAAGGGGCAAGTCACATCATCTGAGGGCGATACGTGCGGTGTTTTGAGGGCTCTTCTAGAAGAAAGGCACAGCGGGAGATGAGGTTTTGGGACTCCTCAGCAATAGTCCCACTTCTTGTTCTTGAAGAAGAGACAGACCTGTGTTTGAAGGCTCTTGATATTGATCCTGAAGCCATGGTGTGGACAATGAGTCAAGTGGAAGTGTTCAGTGCCATATGTAGACGAGTTAGGGAAGGTTTTCTATCTGAAGACAGCCTAGACCCTATTAAAAAAAGAATGCATGTTTTCTTTGATTCGGCTTTTGAGATAGTTTCTATACAAAAGGTTAAGGACAGAGCCCTCCGACTTTTGCAGGTTCACTCTTTAAAAGCGGCAGATGCCCTACAGCTTGCCTCAGCCCTGGTCGTTACCCAGGAAGATCCTATCAGGATGCCGATTATGTCTTTTGACAACCAGTTAAACCAAGCGGCCAAGCGTGAGGGTTTTGCTGTTAATCCGGAAACGGGTAATCTCTGATAAGGTTGGGAAACGAGGCATGTTCCGCGTTCACAGAAATCTACCTTTCTGACGTAACGCCTCGTCCGAAAACAAAACCTTTCGTTTTATCGATTCGATCATTTCCCCAAACTGTAATGAGAAGATCGGACTTTTTACGATTTCATCAGACTTGACGCGAACACCAAAGCGTCGTATTGTGCGTGCAGTTTAGCGAACGATGGATATTGAGATGGGAACTATAGAAGAAATAACTCTGCTTTATGAGATCAGCAAGGCGTTAGACGTCAGCCGGAATCTTAGGGAATCGCTTTACAGAGTTCTGGATATTCTCGCCAAATCGACCGCAATGAAGCGGGGGACCATAACGATTATGAATCCTCTGAGGGATGAAGTCCGTATTGAAGTGGCTCACGGTCTTTCCAGGACTGCCATGCAGCGAGGCAAATACAAGGTCGGGGAAGGAATTACCGGCAAGGTCATTGAGGCGGGGAAGTCCTTCATTGTGCCCAAGGTCAGCGAAGAACCACTCTTTTTAAATCGTACAGCCACAAGAAGATCTGTCGTCGACCAAGAGATCTCCTTTATCTGTGTGCCAGTTAAAAAGGGCAATCAAGTTGTCGGCACCCTCAGCGCTGATATACCTTTCGATGAGTCTTATTTGCTAAAGGAAGGTGAGAGACTGCTTTCCATTGTTGCTGCAATGATTGCCCAGCATGTTATCAATCTTGAAACCATCCAGACGGAAAAGCAGCAACTCAGAGAAGAAAACAAGCGGCTTCGCCAAGAGCTTTCAGACAGGTTTCGCATAACGAATATTATTGGAAACAGCAATAAGATGCGGGAGGTTTTTCAGATGATCTCCCAGGTATCAAAGAGCAATGCCACAGTGTTGATTCGCGGAGAGAGTGGTACCGGCAAGGAATTGGCGGCGATGGCAATTCACTATAACAGCTTGAGGGCAAAAGGCCCTTTTGTAAAGGTGAACTGTGTGGCCCTTCCTGTTAATCTAATTGAAAGCGAACTTTTTGGCCATGAAAAAGGGGCCTTTACCGGTGCGATTCGGCAAAAGCAAGGAAAGTTTGGGCTTGCAAATAAGGGTACGATTTTTTTGGATGAAATAGGCTCTGTAGATCTGGATGTGCAGGTAAAGCTTCTGCGGGTGCTTCAGGAAAAGGAATTTGAACGGGTAGGTGGGTGCGAAACCCTCAAGAGTGATGTCCGAATCATAGCAGCTACGAATAAGAATCTGGAGCAGGCTGTGGAGGAAGAAGTTTTTCGTGGCGATCTCTATTACAGATTGAACGTATTTCCTATTTATATGCCCCCTTTAAGAGAACGCAAGACCGATGTCCTGCTCTTGGCAGACCACTTTCTGGGAAAATACGTAAAGGAAAATCACAAGGACATCCGCCGCTTTTCCACGCCTGCTATTGACATGCTGATGCAGTACCACTGGCCAGGCAATGTACGGGAACTTGAGAACTGCATAGAGAGGGCCGTGCTTTTATGCGAAGAAGGTGTCATTCACAGCTATTACTTACCTCCCTCGCTCCAGACGGCAGAAGAATCAGATACTCTTCCTGACATGTCTTTGGAAGATGCAATCTCAAAGCTTGAAAAAGAGATCATCCTTGACGCATTAAAAACGACGAGGGGGAATATGGCGAAGGCGGCAGAGCTTACCAGGACAACGGAACGAAAGTTCGCTTACAAGACCAAGAAATACGGCGTGGACTTCCGCTTGTTCCGGTAACAACAGTTCGGCCCTGCTTCGGGTGAAGTGGGGGTTGGCCGCGGCGCAGGCCATAGGTGTCTCCGCGAACGTATTTACAGTTATGCTTGCCATTGGGCGCCTGCCCGGATGGATCAGTTGGAGGAAGCGGCTGAAAGGCGAAAATGCTATCATCGAGTCAACCAGAAAAACGTCGGTTGCCACGGTTGCAGGTAGGGCAAATAGGTAGATCTCCGGCCGAACACCCAAGGCTACATATTTGTGTTATTTGCTGTTATTTGTCACGATATTGTATGATTACGGCGTCCTGTCTCACCATCAAATTCTTGTATATCCTGCTGATATTCATTCGTTTTATGCCTGAATTAACAATTTGGCACCTCTGTTGCAGCTAGTCACCTCTGAACAAGCTTACAGCAATATGGCAAAACCTTTTTGGGTAGGAGGAAAATTAGAAATGATTAACGCAGGAGATACAGCATTCGTTCTCATGTCATCGGCACTGGTGATGTTTATGACACCGGGATTGGCCCTTTTCTACGGAGGGATGGTGCGCCACAAGAATGTCCTAGCTACGATTATGCAAAGTTTTATTGTCATGGGCTTGGTCACCGTGATTTGGGTATTATGGGGTTACTCGCTTGCCTTCGGCCCTGACGTAGGGGGTATCGTGGGGTCCCTCGCCTGGTTTGGCCTGAAAGGGGTGGGACTGTCTCCAAGTCCCGATTATGCCGGGACCATCCCCCATCAGGCCTTTATGATTTTTCAGGCTATGTTCGCTATTATTACGCCAGCTCTGATTACCGGGGCTTTTGCGGAGCGCATGAAGTTCAGCACTTTTTTGGTTTTCGTGTTGCTCTGGTCCACACTTGTATATTGTCCGCTAGCACACTGGACTTGGGGTGCCGGCGGCTGGTTAGGAAACATGGGGGCCCTCGATTTTGCTGGTGGAACGGTGGTCCATATCAGCGCTGGTGTTTCAGCATTGGCCGCAGCTCTTTTGATTTCCAAGAGAAAAGGGTACGGTAAAGAGCAGTTTATTCCTCACAACGTGCCCATGACAATTACAGGTGCCGCAATCCTGTGGTTCGGATGGTTTGGCTTCAATGCAGGTAGTGCCCTTGGAAGCAATGGCTTGGCAGTCAGCGCCTTTGTCACCACCCATGTCGCTTCTGCATCAGCCGCCTTAGCCTGGATGCTTGCAGAATGGATACATCGAGAAAGACCCACCACTCTTGGGGCAGCAAGCGGCGCTGTAGCGGGTCTCGTGGCAATTACCCCGGCAGCAGGATTTGTCGGTCCTGTGTCAGCCCTTATTATTGGCGGGCTAGCAGGAATTATTTGTTATATTGGCGTCTTAGCCAAGTCAAGTCTGGGGTATGATGATTCCCTCGATGTTGTGGGGATTCACGGACTGGGGGGCATATGGGGAGCCTTGGCTACCGGGCTATTTGCCAGCAAAGTGGTGAATCCGGATGGCGCTAACGGCCTCTTCTTTGGAAACCCTGAACAGCTTTGGATCCAGTTTTTGTCAGTTCTTGCTACATGTGTTTTCGCCTTCATCATGACACTCATCATCCTCAAGATTCTTGATGGGGCCATGGGTTTGAGGGTTTCCGATGCAGAAGAAGTGAGAGGGCTAGACATTACTCAGCACAGTGAGACAGCGTATAACTTGTAAGTTGGCATTCCCGTGGAACAAAGTCCATCAGGTGCACAACACGACGCTTAAGATGGATTCACTATCAAATTTTGGAGGATAATCAATGAAGAAAATTGAAGCTATTATCAAACCGTTTAAGCTGGATGATGTTAAAGATGGCCTCACGGAGGTTGGGGTTCACGGCATGACGGTCACTGAAGTCAAGGGGTTTGGCCGCCAGAAGGGACATACCGAGATCTATCGCGGAGCAGAGTACACGGTGGACTTCACACCGAAACTCAAACTGGAAATAGTCGTAGATTCAGAACTTGTCCCCCAGGTCATCGAAGTAATTGAGCAGAAAGCCAAGACCGGGACAATCGGCGACGGCAAAATCTTCGTCTCCTCCTTGGAAAGCGTCATACGCATTAGGACAGGAGAGAGAGGAACGGAAGCAATCTAGACACAAAAAAGGATTGAGCACCTTGACAATTACCAACAAGATAGAGGGACGCTACGAGGTCTACTGGGTAGGTCCGTACGCCGTTAGTCCCATCTCGTGAGACTTTGCATTTCCTCCCAATGAATCAACCACCACCAATAAAGCGGCTGCAGGAAAAGAGGGATAGGTTAATAGCCCGTTTCCTCAAGGGCGACGAACGTGACTTTTGGGAACGTCATTCACGAATTCTTGACGAATACTTTCATGAAAGTTTTTCCAGAAGTTCAGTGGGACCCGATATTCGACTGGATAAGAACCCATGTGCAATCATCGCGTTGGGCGGTTACGGCAGAAAAGCGCAGTCTATTTTCTCGGATGTGGATGTACTCCTCCTTTTCGCGAAGAAAATCCCTGATCATGCAAAAGACCTTGTCCAGGAAATTATCTATCCTCTGTGGGACATTGGCCTTGATGTGGGGCATGCCACCCGCTCTTTCAGTGAATGTTTGCGGCTTGCTGCCCAGGATTTTGAGGTGTTGACTTCTCTCCTTGATGCTCGATTCCTTTGTGGCATCTCCTCCCTCTATTATAATTTTATGAACAAACTGCACGACAAGGTCCTTCGCAGGCTCAAGAGTTCCTACGTTGACTGGCTTTCAGAGAAGAATCGTGACAGACACATTCAGTTTGGGGATTCTACATATCTTTTGGAACCAAACCTCAAGGAGGGAATGGGTGGTTTGAGAGATTATCACGTTATACTCTGGGCTGCACGAGCCATATATAAAATTGTTGAACCTAGAGACTTGGAATTTCTCGGTCACCTTTCACACGACGAATTTGAATCGCTAAGCGAGGCAGTATCCTTTGTTAGGCACGTGAGAAACTGGCTGCACCATCTAAGCCGACGCAAATGCGATCAACTATACTTCCAGTACCAGGTCGAGCTTGCTGAAGCCTTGGGATTCAGACCGGAAAACGGTCAACAGGCCGTAGAGAGATTCTTGGGAACATTGCACAGGCAGATGGAATTCGTGAAACGACAATCTCTTTTCTTTATGAACAAGGTCTTGCAGGCAAAGAGCAAATCATCAAAGAAGAAGACGTGCCCTCGGGTGCTCAAAACAGGCATAACTCTCGTCCAAGACACCCTGGACTTTGAGTCCCCGGAAGCTATGCTTCGCAATCCCAATCTCTTGATAGAAATATTCGAAATAAGTGCGACCCTCGAAAAACCTCTGAGCGCAGGAGCGAGCAGACTGGTTAAAGAGTTTTTGTATTTGGTGGACGAAACGTTACAAAAATCCCCTTCGGTCACCAAGTCTTTTGAACGGATCCTGGCTACGCCCACCCAAACCTTCAATGTATTGAACGAAATGTTTAACACCGGCATGATGGCTGCGCTTATTCCTGAGATCAAGGGCATCGTGGACCGAATTCAATACGATGAATACCACCTCTACCCAGTGGACAAGCATCTGCTGCGGACGGTGCAAATCCTTAAGGAGCTAAGAGATGCCGCGCCTGAGAGCAAAGATCATTTCTATGCAAAAATTTTTGGTGAAGTTTGCAATCCAGTGCCTCTGCTCTGGGCCGGCCTTTTGCACGATGTTGGAAAGGGCAATTCTTACACAGAGCCCGACGACCATGCAGGTCAAGGAGCACAAATCGTAAGCAGAGTATTTGATAGGATGGATTTCTCCAACAGAGACATTAAAACTATCTCCTTTCTGGTTCGTGAGCACCTTTTTTTGATACAAACTGCGACAAGAAGAGACATTCGTGACGAAAAAACAGTAATCAATTGTGCGAGAAGGTTTCCGGATATTGACCATCTGAGAATGCTGTACCTCTTGACAGTGGCTGACTCGAAGGCCACAGGACCAATGGCGTGGAACGAGTGGAAAGCCACCTTGCTCAGAGAACTCTTCTTTAAGGTCTATCACATGGTGGAGAAGGGAGAACTGGTAACATCAGAAGCTTCTGCATTGCTAGAGGGTAAGAGGAAAAACCTTTTTCAAAGCGCTGTATCAGTGCCTAGAGATGAGCTGGAGACCCTTTTCGGTCACTTGTCTCCCCGGTACCTCTTGTATACCACTACAGAAGACATGCTTAGACACATAGATCTGTACAAGAGGCTTGGTCACGACCTATCGATCCTGGAGGCTGAAACCAACCCCAACACAAACTACAGAACCGTAACTCTCTGTGCCCGAAACGTTCCCGGTCTCTTTTCCAAGATTGCAGGCGTGCTCGCGCTAAATAGTTTGGATATCATGAGCGCGGAGATATATACGTGGAGCAATCACATCGCCCTTGACATTTTCATAGTCAAGGCTCCGTCTCATAGATTCCGTGAGGATCGAATATGGGAACGTGTGAACAAAGAGTTGAGGGCTGCACTGGAAGGTAAGCTATCTCTTTCAACTGCCCTTGACCAAAAGGTATCAGCTTATCAAGGTGCAAGAAAAAAAATCCCGCGGAAAGCGGACGAGATCGTTATAGACAATGAGACTTCCGGCTTTTTCTCGATCATTGAGGTTTTCACGCATGATTCTCGGGGGTTGCTTTACCGGATAACTGATGCCCTTTTCAGATGCAAGCTCGACATTTGGGTTGCAAAGATCGGCACAAAAGTGGATCAAGTAGTCGATGTCTTTTATGTGCGGGACTTCGACGGCCAGAAACTCGACAGCCCAGAGTTGGTGGACGCGATCAAAAAGGCGATCAAGGGAGTATTGGACAGCGGACCGCGGGGACACATAAGGTCTCGCAAGAAAGGGATAGAGTAAAGTGACAATGAATTCATATTAGTATTGCTAGACAGCAGGTTGAGATTGTCAGCCAATACTTGGACGTGGACGATGGAATACTGGAAAAGGTGTTTTCATCACTGCAATAGACTCAAGACAAGGTACTGATCATGTGTGGCATCGCCGGCATAGTTGACTTTATCACTTCGACCCCTGTTTCGAACATGTGTGCTGCAGCCAAAGACGTTTGACACTCAAGAGCTGAGGTGGGGCTTGCCCGCGAGGGGAATGAAATCTTGTTGAAAATAATCCCCTTGAGCGTTAGGGTATCAATATTTGCCTTATTAAGCTTTCCGCAATACCTACCAAAATGTTCTTTGCCCAGCACTGAAACGACATAAGAGTAGGCTAGCGGCGATTTGATAGGGAGGGCACTACACATAAGGCCTAGTTATCATTAGAGAATAAATTGTGGCCCAATAGTTGCTTTAAGATACACTAATAATTGCCTTACAGAACATACTAGATTCAAAAAGGAGGAGATGCCAATGATTTGCAAGAACGAAGAAGATGTTTTAAAGATTGTCAAAGACAAGGATGTGAGTTTTCTTCAGTTTTGGTTTACCGATGTCTTGGGGGTACTGAAAAGCTTCGCCGTTACACCCTCTGAACTGGAAGAAGGCTTGATTGAAGGGATGGGCTTCGATGGTTCTTCTATTGAAGGGTTTGCTCGAATAGAAGAAAGCGACATGATCGCTAAGCCTGACCCGAAAACCTTTCAGTTCTTACCATGGAGACCCACGGACAGGCCTGTGGCACGGGTGTTTTGCGATATCCTTCAGCCTGATGGCACACCCTATGAAGCTGATCCGAGGTATGTATTAAAACGGGTCCTGAAAAAGGCAACCGAAAAAGGTTACACATTCTACGTTGGGCCTGAACTCGAGTTTTTTTATTTCAAGAATGATGAGGCGCCACAGGTTATTGATAAGGGGGGGTATTTTGATACTAGGCCCTTGGATATGGGTGGTGACTTGAGGCGGGAAACCATCTTTGCCCTTCAAGATATGGGGATCCAGATCGAGTACAGCCATCATGAAGTCGCCCCTAGCCAGCACGAAATCGACATGCGCTACGACGAGGCTTTAAATATGGCAGACAAAACTCAAACGCTTAAGCTTGTCGTCAAAGAGGTTGCCAGACAGCACGGCTTGTATGCCACTTTTATGCCCAAACCGATCTTTGGGGAAAACGGGAGTGGGATGCACACACATCAATCCCTTTTCAAGGGCAAAAAGAATGTGTTTTTTGATGGCAGTGACCCATATAATCTTTCTGCAGCAGGCAAGAGCTATATTGCAGGCATACTAAGGCATTCTCGCGAGATGGCTGCCGTGACAAATCAGTGGGTCAACTCTTACAAACGGCTTGTACCTGGCTATGAGGCCCCGGTCTATGTCTCTTGGGCCAGACGCAACCGCTCCACAATGGTGCGTGTTCCGATGTATAAGCCAGGCAAGGAACAGGCAACAAGGATGGAATTTCGTTCTCCGGATCCGGGCTGTAATCCCTATTTGGCCTTTGCCGTAATGCTGGCCGCCGGGTTAAAGGGAATCGAGGAAAACTATCCACTTGCCGATCCCGTGGAAGAGGACATCTATGAAATGAATGATGCGGAGAGACGGCAGGCCGGCATAGATTCTTTACCCGGAAGCCTTGATGAGGCAATCCTGGAAGTGCAAAAAAGCGAGTTGGTGCGGGAAACTATTGGCGATCACATCTTCAACAAGTTCATTGAAAATAAAAGAATTGAGTGGGATAGCTACCGAATCCATGTGAGCCAATATGAGATTGACAGGTATTTACCTTTCATGTAATTACGCCATAACAGAGATCTCGATAGAAGAAGATATATACATGGTTTGCTCGTCATAGGTGAGCTTCGCTTGGGGTGTCTGCTGTGAGCTGGAGACGTCCTTGCCAAGCTTGTCCATGCCCTTCATCACGCGATCGAAAGTTTTGTTAATCATCCAGTCAACGCTTTGGGGAATGGCTCCGAGGGCTTTGCGTGCATCACCAAAGCCCTTGTCCACTCCTTTAATAAGCTTTTGTATGTAGCCAGCAAGCTTGTTTTCGTTACCGCCTTCCATGGCTCTAAATTTGTTTACCAATCCCTTTGCGAAGTTCAGAATCCGTTTTGCTGTGGCCTCAGATCCGGAGTAGTCGTTTTCAGGCTGTGGTTTGGATTCAGAGACATCTTGTGTACCGTTAACGTTTTGAAGGACTTCATAATGGACGTTTTTTGAGATGGCCTTGTAACTGTAATGTATAAACATCTTTGAGCCGTCCTTGGCTTCATACTCGATCGTTGCATCTACCATGAAGGCAGACAAGTCCTCGTGATAGGTATACAAATTTCCATAGCCACCAGATTTAGTGTTGCAGGTTTCGGGCGGAAATGACGTAAGATCCGCTTGGTCAAGAAGGTCTTTTATCCCACCGGCTTTGCTACAATGGTTTACAACCTTATTACAGTCATTTGCGCTGGAGAATAAGTTAGGTGCAAAATGGGCAAGAATCGGGGCTGTCTCTATGTTCATTACTCGCCTCCTTTCAATGTTGCGCTATATAGGGGTCTTATCGGCACATATCAAGATACTCTTAATATGAAGTTGCCAATTAT
>CAYSBQ010000015.1:0-13708 GCA_964429315.1 uncultured Desulfobacterales bacterium | reverse complement strand
CAATTATTCGGGTAAGATCACCAATACAAGACAAAAAACCACGAAAGACAAAGCGATAAAAGACTTTTTACGAGTCCATCAGACATGACACTATAAAAATGTCCCAATCTTTGATATAAGATCCGTAAAAGCAAGACGGTAGACAACAATTTGAACTTCTAAAAAGGTGACCATCAAAACTCAACAAGGTGAAACAATGAAAGAAGAAGCAAAGCTCATAGTAGGCGGGAAGACATATAAGCTTCCTATTATTACCGGCTCGGAAGGAGAACGCGCCCTTGATATCTCAAAGCTCCGCAAGGAAACAGGGTTGGTTACGTTAGACCCGGGCTATGTCAATACAGCTAGCTGCCTGAGCAGCATTACCTTTGTGGATGGGGAAAAGGGAATTCTACGTTACCGTGGTATTCCGGTGGAACAATTGGCAGAACATTCCAGCTTTGTGGAAACAGCCTATTTATTGATCAATGGGAAATTGCCAACGCAGGAGCAACTAAATCGCTTTTCGGTTTTGTTAAACGACAACTCGCTAGTTCATGAAGACATGAGGGCCTTTTTTCAGAACTTTCCCAGAGCGGCCCATCCCATGGGGATACTTTCTTCGATGGTAAATGCTTTAAGGGCCTTTTATCCCGAAATCCCTGAAAGGAGTGAAGAAGAAGAGGTCAATATTACCATGACGAGGCTCCTTTCCAAGGTGAGGACCATGGCGGCTATGTCTTATAAGATCTTCAAGGGACATAGCTTGGTATATCCGAGGGTAGACTTTTCTTACGCTGCTAATTTCTTGAATATGATGTTCGATTCTCCTGTAAAGCCCTATATAATCGATGAAGATCTCGTAAAGGCATTGAATGTTTTTTGGATATTACATGCTGACCACGAGCAAAATTGCTCTACGGCATCTATACGATTAGTAGGAAGTGCGCGCGTCAATCTTTATGCCGCCATTTCAGCAGGCATCTGTGCCCTCTGGGGTCCTTTGCATGGTGGGGCCAACCAGGCCGTAGTGCGGATGTTAAATGATATATACGAAAATGGCGGAAAGTTGGCTCCAGTAATAGCCCGCGCCAAAGACAAGAACGATCCTTTCCGGCTGATGGGCTTCGGCCACCGCGTATATAAGACCTTTGATCCTAGAGGCCGCATGATGAAACAAGTATGCGATAGGGTCTTGAAGAAACTGGCGCTGGAAGACCCTTTGCTGGATATTGCCCGGAGGCTGGAAGAGGTGGTGATAGCAGATGAATACTTCGTCGATCACGACCTCTACCCCAATATAGATTTTTACAGTGGCATTCTGCTCCGCGCAATGGGTATCCCGGTTCCTATGTTTACGGTTATGTTTGCTATCGGGCGATTACCCGGGTGGATCAGTCAATGGAAAGAGAGTATAGACAATCCCAAGTGGAAGCTTGAACGTCCCCGTCAGATTTATATAGGAGAGAAGAAAAAAGACTATGTACCCATAGAAGAGCGGTAGGTTATTGGGTATAGGTTGGCCAACTAGAGATGAAACAGCACAAAGGGTTGCAAAATATCGGTATTATATCAGACACTCATGGCATCTTGAAATCGAGGGTGGCCGAGGCGTTTAGTGCCTGCGATTTAATTATTCATGCCGGAGACATTGACATACCGGATGTACTTAAAGGACTAAAGGCTATTGCTCCAGTGGTTGCTGTTAGAGGGAATATGGACAGAGGCAAGTGGGCCACAAAGCTTCCGCAGACAGAAGTAGTCGAGATGGGGGAGACAATAGTTTACGTACTTCACGATATCAACAAGCTTGACCTAGATCCTGCCGGAGCCGGTATCAGTGCCGTCATAAGTGGTCATACGCACCAACCTTGCAAGGAAGAGAAAAGGGGGGTTCTATATTTGAATCCTGGTAGTGCGGGATGGCCAAAATCCAATTGTCTGCCAACTGTTATTCTGATGCGCGTTCAGGGTGTTTCTTTGATCCCTGAATTTATTGAGTTGTAGCTTGCTCTAGCAATCTCGGCGCCTGCATGTGCGTTACACCCGGATTTAATAAAAATGGAGAGGCAGTTTCAAAATGTTCAATTTTGTCCAGGGTCAAGGAAGGCGAAAATTTTAACCACAGGAATATATTGAATATTCCGAGGATTAAAATTTGAGCTTGACACAGAGATTGGACAAAAGGGGGCGTTTTGAAATTGTCTCTGGAGACTACTTGATAATATGGCAAGCAAAGAGGATTATGAAACCCCAGGCAAAAGCACTTAAAACTAAGGCGTTTATGAGGCCTCTAAAAAAAGATGGACATGGGGTGTATTGTCCAGGCATGAAATATCCTATAAACTACAGCGTCAGGTGTGTCAAGAGCTTTAAGAGCATTTAAAGTAAAAGATGCGATCTTGGAGGTAATCGTGATAACGAAGGGCGCCAAAAAACTAGAAGATAAGATCAAGGAAGCAGCAAAGTTATTGTTACAATCTGAGTTGAACGTGGCCTTAACCGGCGCGGGCATTTCTGTTGAGTCGGGTATTCCGGATTTCAGAAGCCCTGGTGGGTTATGGGAGCGCTATGACATGATGGAATATGCCAGTATTTCGGCATTTCGGAACAATCCCGAAAAGGTGTGGAAAATGCTTGCAGAGATGGGCGATACAATCAAAGATGCGAAACCGAATCCAGCCCACAAGGGCTTAGGCCAACTCGAACAAATTGGCCTTCTTCACACGGTTATTACACAAAATATTGACAATCTTCACCAGGAAGGTGGTACTACCAACGTCATAGAATACCATGGTAACTTCAAGACGCTGACTTGTCTATCGTGTTCCCGCACGTATGGCATTGAAAAAGTTGACAGCCGGAGGCCTCCCAAGTGTACTTGTGGCGAGATCCTTAAGCCGGATGTCATCTTTTTCGGAGAGGCGATTCCCCCCGAAGCCCTTCTTGATTCCTATGAACTGGCCTCGTCTTGCGGAGGCCTTCTGGTGATTGGCACTTCTGCCCAGGTGACGCCGGCCAATACTATTCCCGGTATTGCCAAACAGGCTGGCGCCGGTATTATTGAGATAAATGTGGAGCCAACCCACCTTACCACCTTGGTCACAGACATCTTCCTGCCCGGGAAGGCCGGAGAGATTGTGCCGAAACTAGTTGACGCGGCCAAGGAGCTTATCGCGCAATAACTAGTCCGACAAAAAGGCGCTGATATTCATGTGGACCCCCTCGGTGGTGATGGCAATGGCGCCGGCCTCATCTGTACGAAGTATTTTGCACCCCGCCTTTTTGTACCGTTGAAGAACTCTTTTATGAGGGAAACCGAATATATTTTTGCACCCCGCCGATATGACCACTACGCCGGGGTCTACGCACTTCAAAAACCCTGGAGTGCTGGAGGTCTTGCTGCCGTGGTGAGGGGCCAGTAGGACATTGCTGTCAATTTCTTCACAAGACAGATGGGTAAGTTCCATCTCTGCTTCGGCTTCAATATCACCTGGCAGAAGAAAGGAGACTTTGTTAAAGGAAGCTTTAAGGACAAGAGAGTTGTTGTTTGGTGTGCGCCAGATCTCTTGGGCTTTCCTTCTTGAGAAGTCTTCCGGGGGGGAGAGGGTTTTAAATCGAATTCCGTTGATCCATTTTGGTTTCGATAATTCCTTCAGTCCAACAAAACGGATGTCTTTTTGGCAAATAATGTCCAAGAATTCCTGATACTCTTTGTTTTTGACATATTCTTGATTGCTCCAGACCTCCTTTACACCAAAGTGGCGGGCTATAAACAATAGGCCGTTCAGATGATCCGAGTTCGGATGAGAAAGCACGAGTATTTCTACGGTGGCTATCTTTTTTCGCCATAAAAAAGGTGCGACAATCATAGCTCCAACGTCAAAGCGGTTTTTATAAAACCCGCCGCCGTCTACGAGCATACAAGGCCCCCGAGGCAGTTCCAAGAGGGTCGCACTTCCCTGCCCAACGTCAACGAAGGTCACCCTTAAGTCCTTGTGACAAAAACGCTGCCAATACCAGAAACCTCCATCTGCCAATGAGATGAGTGCAACGGCAATCAACACGGCCTTGGCCCAATGTAATCTTCTGAAATTGAAAAACGTCCATGCAAGTGCATAATAAAGGGTGATTTCGAGCAAATTGGGGGTTACTGTTTTTGCGGCGGCAAAGGGAATCTCTGAAAAGAGAGAAGCAAGCCCAAGACCACCCTGCATAACAAAGATTGCCCCCTTAATAAAGCAAAGGGCAAGGGTTTGAGTTAGGGGCAAGAACAAAACCGCCAAGAGGCCCAGGGGTACCACAATGAAGCCGACAAGGGGTACCATAATACAGTTGGTAATGACTCCGATAAGGGATGTTTGATTAAAATAGTAAAGTGTTATCGGCAAAGTACCCAAAATAGCGGCTGCTGAGACTACCAGAAAAAGGCCCAATTTTTTCAATGCGGTGGATGGAAGAGACCTTAGCCTTGATACCAACGGCAAATTGTTTAGAAGATACAGGATGCAAAAGACTGATGTGAAAGAAAGCTGAAATGATATCTCAAAAAGGGCAGTCGGGTTGATAATCAGGATTACAAGGGCTGCGAAGGCAAGGGTGTTGGTCTTGTCGTCTTCTCGCTCAAAGACTATGGCAAGAAGAAATACAGTTACCATAATTACGGCGCGCTTAGTTGACGGAGACATGCCGGCCAGAAAGCCGTAAGAAATTACCGGCACGATGGCCATCAAGGCCGCACCTCTGGGAACCCAAGCAGCCAAGAGGATCTTCCGGGATTGCGCTAGCAGGAACCTGAAGGCAAAAAAGACAAGGGTAGCCACCATACCAATGTGAAGGCCGGAAATAGCCAGAAGGTGAGAGATTCCGATACGGCTGAACATCTCGCGGTTTTGTGGTGAGATCTCGTATCGATCCCCAATGACAAGGGCCTTTAATATGGCCCTGGAATCACTCGGTGGGGCTCTTTCGATTAGCTCAGACACGGCCATGCGGGCACTGTCAACGATTTGTCGAAAGCGGCCGGCATTTGTCGTATGAAGTTTGACTAACAACTGTTCTTTGGATACATAAGCCACGGCCCAGATTTTCTTAAAGGTCATATATCGTCTGTAGTCAAAACCGCCGGGGTTATTGAAATTCCTAATCTCCTTTAGCCTAGCTAGACATCCTATACGGTCACCTGTTTGAAGCCCATCAATATGCCCTTGAACAGTTATGCGTACAGCTCCTGTGACGGAGTGAGAAGCCTGGTTTCTTGTCAGGGTCTCGACCTGGAGGACGAATCTGGTTCGATCGAAAAAATGTTCGGGATAGCCCTTCAGTGTGCCGGTGATGTGCCAGGGCTTGTCATCGATATACTGAGTTACGTGGTTGGCAGGGAGCTTGGGTGCTATCGAGGTCTGAAGGCTCCAGTAGCCAAGGAGGAGGAAAAGGATAAGGGGCAAGAGACGCACTCTTTGCTTCTGCCGGACAAGAAAGGCACAGAAAAGGAGGATTGCTAAAACGGCAGGGAGAATGTATGGAAAACTAGGGAGGTAGAACCCTGTTATAATTCCGCACATGAGTGCCAGGAGCGTCGGGATTAAGGGCCTGGCATAGGCTCGTGGAGAAGGGTCGGCATGCATGAGTTTTTTAAACGAAACGTATTGCAGGTTTTATCTCATAAATACCGACATTTTTCAACTACCGTTTCCTGCGAATAACCCGTTTTCTGACGACCCTTTTCCTTCTCTTGGGTTGTTGCTTCGTGGCGGTGGCAGGCGAATCGGCAGACCCTTAGGGCATTGGAACCTGTTGTTCCGGCGAGAAATCACCTACTTGCCCGGGCAGGTTTTGCTGGTAACGGCAAGGAGCTCTAGGGCACTTCAAAATGGTTTCGCCATCCCTGCCGGTTGCCTCAACCAAGAAGGGGTTCTTGCACAAGGGGCATTGCAGGTGATAAGGTTTCCCCCAGCTTACGAAAACGCAGTCCTTATTAGTACACGAAAAAAAGGATTTGCCCTTTTCCGTCTGTTGTTCTTGGATCTGACCGGAGGAACACATAGGGCAGGTCATGGCCAGGTGTTGCTGAAAGGACTCAATCCGCTTTTCAAGGTCTTCTTCGGTTGATATGGAATCGCTAACTTGTTGACTGCTCCGATCTGCCCATTGAGCTTGTTGGTCCGGTTGCTCCGATAAAGAGGGCGGTTCTTCCTGTTCCGCCACCGATTCTTTGTCCATTTCGTCTATGCCAAAAGACATTTCCGGAGACTCCTTTATACTGCCATTTGGCTCGACATAATCCCCGGAGACCTCGGCCGACAATTGTTCAAGGATTGCTGCATTTCCCCCAACCTCTTCCTCGGTTGCAAAGTCGGATAGTAGATCTTCCGTGCCTAGGCCCGGGGCTTGCTCTGGACTCTCCAACTCATCCATGTCGGTTTCCACCTTTTGAGGCGTGGCAGATTCTTTGAGCCTTGATTTATTTGGAAAGAGCTCTTTAATCTCAACGTGTTTCGCCTTTCCGGTTGATGTGAGGATGACAGGCTGGACAGAGGCTTGTTGATTAAAGGATGTGTCCTTTCCTGTTTGCCGCTTGCGCAGGCTTCTTGAAAGGGCAGATTTTAACGCCTGTGCGGACTGTTCCTTCTTTTGAAGGTTCGGCGCCTGGACCTTTCCTTGGGGGCGGGCATTTTTTGTCGTTTGCTTCGCAGGCCCCTGTTTCTGTATCTTTAGGGTTTGATTGAACTGACTGATGGCAAATTCAAGCTCTTTACGTCCCGAGAGCACCTCGTCTATGGTTTGAATAAGGTAGGCCACAAGGTTTAAGCTCGGCATTCCCGGAAATGTGCGGTCGAGCAGTTGAGCTGTCCCAACAAGACGTTTTTCGGCGGCAAACGTCCCATCAGGCCCAATATTGATATATCCATTTCCAATCATTGCGTCGATTTCTCGCTGTGCATCTTCATTGGTTCTCACACCGATTTCTTCCAACTCTGCCAGAAGTGTCTCCTTGGTATAGCGCTCTGATGGGTTGCACAGAGCACTTTCAATCTTACCTTCACGTTCTGCAAGAAGGACAGAACTTGAGATTGTGGTCATATTTATAGGAAGCTTATCGATTTGTTCGTCGAGTTTGACATGCTCGGCGAGAGTTTCGGCAAACCGTGTCATAATCTGTTGCCCCGAAGGTGTGTTTTGTTGATTAGTTTCTTCCATGGCATGCCGTCCTTTCCGGTATTTCTTGTTATGTAAGGGTTCAGACAAGAATTTGGTTTTTTGGAAACACGTGCCCTAAAATACCTTAACTGAGTAGAATATTGCAAATTTTGTACCATACGACGTTGTGAGTGATGTGTTAGGTAGTTGGCAAATACTGTTCAGAAAAAACCGTACCGTTGGCATGTTTTGTGTACCCCTGCTCAAACAGAGTAAAGGAATTGAGAAACATAGGCTCGATTCAAGGAGGATCTTGTGGCGTCGATTTTATCGATAGAAGGAATAGATGAGGCTATATCGAACCTCAACTATCAGAACCCTGAAGCGCTCAAGTACAAGCTTGTCCAGGCCATAAAGGCCTTTTATGCCGATGAAAGCGCTATCCAAACCCTAAAGGGAGTCGATGCTGAACAGCTCATAAAGACCTTGTGGGATACGGGTGATGATTATGCGCTGATAAAGAGCAAGCGCAAAAATCTAAGCAGTACCAAATCTGCGGTCAATAGTGACCTAAAGAAGCTCTACCAGAAAGGGAAAAAACCGGAGGGTGTAATCATCGGGCGTGACAACCTCTTTGTGATGTCCGACGAGGCAAAAGACAAGATCCTTTCAACGGTTGGCACAATAGGGGCGGACGCTTCCTTGCGACAAATAGCTGAATCTCTCAATGTTATCAAGGCTGTCTTGGGAGACGGGAAAAACCTGGCCGATATTGAAGGCGCTATTGGTGAGGGTGCGCTGAGGGAATTGCGCGATACGATCCAGGCCCTGGCGGGGCATGTCGGCTTGGGGGAGTTGGAAGCAGCGGGAGATGCCGGCCAGGGCGGAGCGAAGGTTGGAGGGGATAGCAAAGAAGATGCCGGCGTTAACAAGAGTCTAGATACTGACGCAGCACAACCAGAAGAAACAGATACTATTGAGGAGCTTGAGGATGATGAGGTAGAAGAAGTCGTCGAAGAAGTTGGACCGGATGACGATCTTGTTAAAGAGGTGTTGGCTGAGGATGACGCTGAGCCGCAAGATATAGAGGATGTCGAAGACGGTCTTGAGGAGATTGAGTTAGCCGAGGACTCGGAAGATTCCGAGGATGTGGGAGCTGAAGATGAGTTTGGGGAAGTACTGGCGGACGAAGATGAAGACGTTGAGGAGGTGGAGGTCGGTGATGACGATTCGGGAAGTGGCGCCGGCGAAGAAGGCGCCGATGAGGTCGGACTTCCCGAAGATAACCTGGGAGGACAGGATTTTGAAGGCGCACAAGATGAAACAGAAAAAGACAGGCTTCTGGCCGAGGCCTTTGACGGGTATCTGGGGGCCATGGAAAGGTTTTATAATCAATACCTTTTTATTGCCGAAGGCGAATATATTGTAGGTAGCAAGGAACCAAAAAGGGAGGAAAGGCCGGAGCAGCGGATAAGAATTCCTGCCTTTTACATTGGTAAATTTCCTATTACAAATGCCCTTTTTGAGGTCTTTGTGGAGAAAACAGGCTATATTACGGGAGCGGAAAAACTCGGATATGGTACAGTTTACTATGGGCGCTTGTTTAAGGAAATAGACAAGGCCACCGGTTTGGTTAAGTATAGATCAAATGCCACCGTCCATTCCGAAGTTGTAAATGGTGCATGCTGGTATCAGCCGAATGGCCCCGGGAGCTCGCTCCATCACAAGAGGAATCATCCGGTCGTACAGATAACCTTGGAAGATGCCGTAGCCTTTGCGGCCTGGACGGGAAAGAGGCTACCCACGGAAGACGAATGGGAGGCTGCTGCCAGAACTGTGCAAGGCTATTTGTTTCCCTGGGGAAACGAGTGGAAAAAAGACGCCTGTAACTTTGAAGAAAGCGCGGCAGCGGATACAACACCAGTGGATGCGTTTAAAGATTCAGAAAATGACCTGGGTATTAGAGATATTCTGGGAAATGTCTTGGAGTGGACGAGCGATTCCTATCAATCAATTTACCGCCGGCAGGATGCTACCAAATACAATGTTGTCAAGGGGGGGAGCTGGGTGTCGGAAAAGGGGGTATCTCTGTTTGCCCGCTTTAAGATGGATCCCGCCTCACCTTCGAACCTGGTCGGCTTCAGGTGCGTGGTTTATTGATAAGTTTAACACGTTCCTTTTTTGTGGTCATGCCGTGCGATTGTTGGTATGTAGGAGATAAGAAGAATATGAATAGATCGTAGCGCAGTAGCTTGGTGGCGAAAACAACAAGAAAAGGAGACGGTGCAAATGCAGGATTTCAATAATAGCCTGTCAAGTTCTCATGAACAGTTTTCTGAAGATCTGAGGCGTTGTATCGCTTTCCATGGACATGTATGCCCGGGGCTGACCTATGGCTACCTGGTTTCAAAAAAGGCAATTGAGTTACTTGGCCTTCAGCGTTCTAAAGATGAAGAGGTCGTAGTTGTTAGCGAAAACGACACCTGTGCGGTAGATGCCCTGCAGTTTCTCCTTGGCGCAACGGCAGGAAAGGGTAATCTAATTATTAATGATTACGGAAAAAACGTCTTTACAATCTTTAGCCGAGAGACCAGGCGAGGCTTTCGTTTTTCCCGTAAAAGCGGTTACAGGTATGAAGGCGAACATAAAGAAGAATTCGAAGAACTTGAGACAGCATTCGTTGAGGGTCGAGCAACACAGAAACAACGGATGTGCCAAAAGCGGTTGAAGACTCTGGATTTGCTAGCCAAGCCCTTTGACACGGTCTTTGACGTAAAAGAGATCAAATGGTCCGAACCTCCCTATGCCCCTTTGGCATCTTCCGAGGCCTGTGCCCAGTGTGGTGAGATGACGATGGCAACCAAGATGGTGGAGGGAAAAGATGGAAGGCGCTTGTGCATTCCTTGTGTGCAAGTGTTAAGCCCGTAACTCTCCCGCCGGTTACATTTTGCCTCAAAGAGTCAATAATTTGACACATGATCAGACCATCAAGAATAATACCCTATCCGCTCAAAACCCGTCATTCCATTCTTTCAACATAGCGCCAAGAGTGGTGCCTGACGGCTTGAGAACGTCACCCTTCGTGCCCAATTGCGGAGCCAAGCTAAGTCCCCTTTAAAACATCCTAATATTGGACAATTCCCCGGCTCTAATCATGTGCTGTTCCGGCATGATTCGTGCACATATTGGCCTGCGCAAAGATGACGGTTTCGTCAAACCTAATGGTTTCATAAGGGATATTTTGCCATGCTGGAAAATGTCATAGAGGATCAAAGCCTGAACAAATATCTTACCCCTTTTGATCCGGGCCAGACAATCCTAGTTGAAGGGGATGATTCCCAAGACATGTATATACTAGTGTCCGGCCAACTGGATATTCTAAAGGGCAGTAAGAAGATATGGGAAATCACGGATAGAGGTTCTATCTTTGGCGAGATGTCGTTCCTGCTTAGATCTAAACGAACGGCTACCGTAAAGGCGAGAACTGAGGTGCAGGTGCTGTGTATTCCAAAGACGGATATCGATGGTTTCCTGGGTGAGTTCCCGCAAGTCGCCGTAGAGATAGCTCGACTGCTGGCCAGCAGACTTGGCGAGGCCAGCCAAATCGTCTATGGGTTCAGGGAGTTTTGTGATCAGTTGCCTGACGCAGTGCTGTTGGCGGACAAAGGCGGCCACATTTTTTCTTGGAATACGGCCGCTGAAAATCTGTATGGAAAAAATGCGCAGCAAATGCGCCAAGGCACTGTAGAAGACATCTATGAAGAACCACAGGTCTACAAAAACTTTCTTGATGAAGTGCAACAAAGATGTTCTGTAAGGGAAAAGATACTCAAGGTGAGACATCCTGAAAAAGGGCTACGCCTTGTATCTACCAGTACTACTGTTCTTTATGACGGACATCACAACTTCAAAGGGGTTCTCTCTTTAGGCCGGGATGTAACCGCTGTTCAAAACCTTGAACGCAGATATCGCAGGGCTCGCAACTGGTTTATCCCGGTTTTGGTGTTTTTTGTCCTTGCTGGTGTGGCTATGTTTTCTGGGTATCGCCACTTTTCGAAGGGCTATCAGACGTTAGACGAAATAAAGCAGGGCCTTAGGAATCAGTTGGCCAAAGACTATGTCTTGCTCAAATCAATGCTGACTGACCACTTTGCAAATGGCAACAAGTCTATGACGAGTCAACTGATGCAGGAGTTTTTTATGATTCAAGACACAAGTGTCATGCCTTATACAGGGCTCGTCATGCTTGATAAAGATAAGAAGGTGTTTGATTCATATTCAGTTAAAACCCCATCGGACGGAAAAGATATGGATGGAAACAGCTATGGTGGTATAGCCTTTAAGGGAGATGACAAGACGATCCATAAAGTACTCAGTCTCTATCGTGTCGATGAAGATCATCCTATGGGCAGCAAGGGCGTAGAAATTGCCTTTGAGATGTATAAGGGGATGCGATTTCTGGGTTGGCTGGTATTTCAAATGGATGTTGAATCTTTGGATAACAAATATGACCTTGATGAGAAGGGGTTGGAAGCATTTCGTTTTAAAATGCCTCAAGAAAAAAAGACCGTGATTGAGTGAAGAAGTGAATAAGCCAAAAGTAATACAATCCTGTAGCCATCAGATCTCAGAAGGCGCTGAAGGCGGTATTACCATACACCTGGAAGGAGGGATAGGGATATCTAACGCGGCCCACATGACTAGGGTATTATATCAGGTGTTAGAGAACAAACCGCAGACGTCTGTGACTGTGGATCTGAACAAGGTCAACTACCTTGACGATTTTGGGGTTCTCGTTCTTGCTGAATTAAAAATGATGGTCTTGGGTGGAAAGGGAGAGTTCTATCTGCAAAACATCAGTAATGAAGCGGGCCAAGCCATTTCTATGTATAAATTTGACCTGATTGGCAAGAGGGATAAACCTTACAAGCGCACTGAAAGACAGGATTTATTGACCCGCCTTGGTGAGGCTATGGTGCGGCAAGCCGAGGATCTAAAATATATGATCTCCTTTCTCGGGTCTGTATGCCTTGCAATCCTTTACACCTGCTTGAACCCAAGGTCTTTGCGTAGAGATGATACCTATATGTGTATGCAGAAAACAGGTGTAGACGCCTTGCCTATTGTAGGCCTTATCAGCTTTCTCATGGGTTTGATCATGGCCTTCATGTCTTCGGTCCAACTACAGCAGTTCGGGGCAAACATTTATGTTGCATCCTTGGTTAGCTTGGCTATGACCAGGGAACTGGGACCGATAATGACAGCCATTATTGTGGCCGGGAGATCTGGCTCAGCCTTTGCGGCCGAGATAGGTACGATGAAAATATCTGAAGAAGTAGATGCCCTCTTTACGATGGGCTTTGGTCCCACAAGGTTTCTAGTTGTTCCCAAGGTCATTGCATCTGTAATTGTAGTCCCGCTGTTAACACTCTTTTCCGATTTGTTTGCCATAATAGGCGGGTTGATTGTTGGAGTATTTACGCTTGACCTAACGGCTAACGCATACATAAGTCAAACGATAAAGACCTTGGCACTCTTTGATGTGCTTTTGGGCCTTTTCAAAGGCGGGGTGTTTGCACTGCTCATCGCTTGGATAGGTTGTTTTAGGGGGTTTCAGGTTAGGGGAGGAGCGGCATCTGTTGGGAAGGCAACAACCTCTGCCGTTGTTAGCGGGATATTTCTTATTATTCTTTTTAATTCGATCTTCTCAGTAATACTCCGCTACTGGGAATAGGAATTTGTGAAGGCTGAAAACGACAGGATGGGAAGGCAAGTCATCATAGAAGTTAGGGATTTAGTTGCCAAGTATGCCGAGGAAACGATCTTTGACGGTATATCTTTTGATGTTTTCCAAGGGGAGATATTTGTTGTCCTGGGCGGGAGTGGATGTGGCAAGTCAACCTTGCTAAAACACCTTATAGGACTTATCCCGCCCGCCTCCGGTAGGATATTGGTGGCGGGTTGCGACATCGGCCGTTCGGAGGAAAATGCGTTCAGGGATATGCTCAAAAAGATTGGAGTTCTTTATCAGGGGGCAGCCCTTTTAGGTTCCATGACCTTGGCGGAAAACGTGGCGTTACCGATCAAGGAATACACCGACTTAACACAAGCCAGTGTGGAAAGATTGGTCAAGATGAAGTTGGGTCTGATGAACTTGGAGGGCTACGAAGATCATTTGCCGTCTCAAATCAGCGGGGGGATGAAAAAGAGGGCCGGCTTGGCGCGAGCGATGGCCCTTAATCCGGAGATACTTTTTTTTGATGAACCATCGGCAGGCCTTGATCCTGTAACGGCTGCCGAGCTTGATGACCTCATTATTCACCTAAACAGTACGTTCGGCACTACTATGGTAATTGTAACCCACGAGCTCGAAAGTATTTTTGCCGTAGCCCATAGAGTCATCATGTTGGATAAAAATAGCAGGGGCATTATTGCCGAAGGAGATCCCAAGTATCTGCGCGATCATAGCAAGAACCAATTCGTAAGACGGTTTTTTAATCGAATGCCAGGCCTTGCTAATAAGGCGGAAGGATTAGATAAGGTGTAACTAGTAATGGCCTCCCAGAAGACCAAATTTACAGTTGGGCTT
>CAYSBQ010000014.1:0-27970 GCA_964429315.1 uncultured Desulfobacterales bacterium | reverse complement strand
GCAACGCGGATGATCGTTGCCCCATAATCACGCCTTAGCATTTCGATTTCGTTTGGGAAGCGGACGTCATCGACGACAATCCGGCCACTGTCCGGCATAGTGTTCCTCCACGCCGTGAGCCATATGTCTTTGTCGATCATGTTGCGCCCCCACTCTGTGCCCATCGTTATCATTGCATGTCGCGGGGTCCGTCCGTTGAGCAGCTCTGTAGGAGCCTCTTTGAGGCTGCCGTCAACGTGCTCGTCAGTAAGGCCGAACGCGACCTTCAAAGCCTTCTTCAACGGACCCGCGAATCTATGCCTGGCAAACCCATGATTCTTTTGAATCATCTGAGCCGCAGTGGACTTGCCAGATCCCTTAGGTCCGCAAATGCCGATCATATGGATGCGCGGTATCACGGCTAGGCCTTCACCCACTCTACGGATTCAACCACCTTCTTCATGACCTGTACGCATTCAAAAGTCTCATCATCTCCAAGACCCTCAAATGAATCAATACCGACATCTGAATTGTTCGCGTACCTGAAGCTGTAGTAACATCCGTCGGACTCGTCATAGAAGACGGCGTCGAAGTTTGGAGATCCATCAAAATTGCCGATGAATTTCGCGGCTACCCATCCGTCTGCGCATTTCATTTTCAGGTATTCTGTTCTGAATTTTCTTACAGCCATCTGTATTCCCCTATTCGATTTCGTGGTGCCCCATCTAGGATTCGAACCTAGGCGTAATACCATTTGCCCGCCAAGGAAAACAGTCACCACACTCCTCCACTAAGGTATGGGGCAGATGCCGGCATCGCATCCGGCATTGGCGTATGGGTACTAGTCCTTCTTCTTGGGAAGGCGGAAGTACTTGGTGCCTCGGGCCTGACCTGTCACATCGGCACGCTCTCGCTCACGGAGCGCGCTCATTGCTGCTCGGAATTCGATATCGCTACCACCGATCTCATCACGAATATCCTTTCCGCTCATTGCCGTCTCAGCCGACTTCGCCTTGTGCTCGCTCATACATTTGAGGATTAGCTTTTGGTAAGCGGCATCCCCAACGCCAGACGGATTCGACTTGGCCTCAGCCTTCGGCGGGGACTTCTTCTTACTAGAAGGAGCCTTTGCCTTAGTCTTCTTCTTCCCCGTCTTCTTCTTGTTCGACTTCCTCGAGACGGAAGGTTCCGGTTCATCGTCATCCTCGAGGGATCCATCATCGTCGAATTCATCGTCGTCCTCGAGGTCATCGTCTTCGTCAGCGTCCTCGAGATCGTTCTCGTCGCCATCGTACGGAATGTAGACCCCTTCCGCCTTGACCTTCCCCCACCCTTTAAGCACATGCGGAGCAGCGGCCTTCACAAGCTCTTCAACGGTGAGGCTCTTGAAGATCTCAAGCATGATGTACTCGCCATCAGCATCGTTCTCGAGCGCCTCGAAGATAGCCCCCATGGTGTTCTCAGGGTTTTCGCAGACCGTCTTCATGAGAGCCTCCTTTGCCTGAGCGACCTGATTATCCCGGAGTGACGAAAGGAACGGGTTAGGCTTCACCTTGGGTCGCTCCTTCTTGGCGGTGGCAGTCTCTTCGCTATTGGTTTCTTTTTCTGAATCAGACATCTGTATTCCTATATCTTTTTGTTTTCTGGTTTCTTGGGGTCCCATATTTTGATTCCCCGTATTTGGTAAATTGAGACGTAGCTCAAAATGTCGTTGATGTAAATAAGAGATCTATCGTAGATCCCCGGAGACCTCTCTTCGCTTGGCCCCACAATGTTCAGTGTTCTTATGCTCCGCTCTTCGCCTGACCCCTCCTCGAGGTTCAACTCGCAAACCCATTTAACAGCGGCAGGAACCTTCCAGGTCTTGAATGGATCGAATATCTTGTAAGGCCTCTCAAGCTTCCTGCACGTTTGAATTGTAAGCTTTACACCTTCAGGTAAAACACCTTTTGTTTTTCTGATAATGAGCGTAGCATCCGAGTCCCGGATATTACGATACCTAGCCATGAAGGGCCGACCTTTTTCGCATTCTTCGAGACCGCTGTCCAGTCGATCTGACTCGAAGTAAGAACTCGAAATCTCTCCGTCTGAAGCAATCCTACCTCTTGGTACCCATCCTCCCCAAGCATACATGAGCCGACCGATCGCGCTGTCTAGCGCGGATCTCTCTACACCTGTCTGTGCAGATGAGATGATTCTTTGGAGGGTCATGATTAATTCGACTCAACTTCAAGGAAGTCTGTCAAGAGGTTATAGAACTCTGAACCCTTTTTCGCCACACCGCTCTCAGCTCTTTTTATCGAGTGAAGGACGGTAGTTCTTTGGCGGCCTACCACTGGGGCTATATCGGACGCAGCCAGATCTCCAGTGATGAAGGCGATCCATATAGCCAAAGACCTCGGAACGAACATACATTCCTCGGTTCCAAAAATGTGATATGGCTGAACACCAATGATGGTGGAGATCGGGAACAACGCTCGCCATACAAACCAGCGAGCCTTGAACTCGTCTTCGATCATCCTTTTTTTCTTCCTATAAAGGTTGGCCGCTAGCCAAAGCTCATCCCTGAAATGTCTTTCTCGGGGAGTCTTGAACCAAAAGCTTTTCGGGAACTCCAATACCATAGACCTATAATTGGCAGCATGCGCCTTCTCAAGAGAGTTGGCAGCATCGATGGTATGACGAAACGCCTCCACGCATGGCGGGCCAAGCGCTTCACCGAGATTATCCAAAGTCGTTTTTCTTTCCTTTTTCACTGACGACGATATCTTCGACATCATAGTCCTCTTCGTTTTCGTCGTATTCCCCGTCGAAGACACTGTATTCGCCTTCGGATACGGTTCCGTCAGGATCGATTACAGTCTTCTCGACAAGACCTTTGCCGGTCATTTCAAAGAAGATTTCCCTCGTCGCGTCACCAAATCTGTTTTTACCATCGCAGCCCAGGGACCGCTGCTTGCTTCTTTTACTTGGCGCCTGGAAGCTAAAGATACCATCGACATGGTGCTCGAGTTCCTTAGGCCCCGCGATGTCTCCGCTGCTTGTGATGTGAGCGATGAGAATGACGGCCGCATCTGACCCCTTACCGTCGTCAACCCCCTTGCACCAATCAAGCATGAGCTGTCCGGCAGCCTTTACCTGGGTGACAGATCCAGGTGGCTTATTGACTCCGTCAACCGCCACCGTTGAAACGGAGTCAACGACGACGACTGAGGCGTTCAGCTTGTCAGCGACCTCGGTGATTCTATTTAGGTTTCTATCGCCAATCAGATAAAGATTGTCATGGCTACAGCCTAGTCGCTCAAGCGCCTCGCTGATCTGCCCAGGCGTCTCCTCGGCGCTTCCATACAGAACTCGCACGCCTGGATTTGACTTACAAATATTGTAGCAAATCTGCCTAGACAAAGTTGACTTGCCAATTCCAGGAGCCCCACCGAGCAGTACTAATGAGCCTCGCACGAGGCCCCACTTATCCCCCTTGCCACCAAGAAGGTGGTCTACCGATTTCATTCCGGTCGCAATTCGATTGTAGCTGACCGATGTCGCTGCAACTGCAGTTGCCGAGAAGACCCCCATGTCCTCAAGCTCGCTGTTGTCATTGTCGGACTCCTCTACGTTTCCGCCGTAGCGCTCTTGGATCTCCGCAACATCTTCATCCTCATACTCATCTAGATCTTCGAGCCATCGGCTCTCCATATTCTGAACGACTTCGCGTGCAGCCATATCATCCGAATCATCGTAGGCCTCAATGGTCTTGATATTCGTGTGACCAGTTGCCTTCATGACCCGGCGAGTATCACCCTCTTCCTTGAGGTTGTTCGTTGCGAAGAAGTGCCGGAATCCATGGGGGTGCAATCTCAGCTTCGTCGCCGACTCTCGGCCGACCTTTTCAATGTCTCTTTGCGCAGAGCGGATGGATAGTCGGCTCAGGTTTTTTCTAGATCGATCTAACGCGACAAATACAGGCCCATCCTTATTCCCTCTTACTTTGATCCAATCCTCAAGGACCTCAAAAGTATCGTCGCCAACAGGCCGCCAGACGTAGTGAGCTTTTTGCTCACCCTTACCCTTCCACCGAACGCGAATGCTTTTTTCTTCGTAATCGATGCTGTCCATGTCCAGCGACATGACAGAGGAAATTCTAAGCCCCATGAAAGCGAGGAGGTAGATGATAGCTTTTGTCCTGGAACCGGATGGCCCAGGCATCGAATTTACAACGCGAAGAATGCGCCTGAACTCAGCATCGCTAGGTCCGGAGGTGTCGGTGACCTTACCCCCCTTGACGCTCCTGACGTCGAGCTTCCAGTCGACCCATCCCACCCTGCGTGATGCGTCGACGAACCAACGTAGAGCCGCAAGCCTTACGTTGATTGTAGCCGGCGAAAGCTCGAGGTCCGTCTGCATCCACATGACGTACTCCTCAATGAGGGTGGTGGCTTCGAGGTAGGCAAGCAAGATCAACCGGGCTACTACGTTTGAGACCTTGGATTCTGATTTTTTTAGTCCAAGATATTTAGCGAAGTGCCTCGCGGTGCTTCGATAGCTGCTTTTTGTCTCGTTGGCTAATCGCTCAAAGTGCAGCTGGAATCTACGTCGGGCTTTCTCATTCCAGCCTTCAGCGCTACGGATATCACCTGACAGTTCAAGGCGCGCGAGTTCAACCTTCTTGGATTCGAGTTTCTCCTGTACAAATTCGCTGTTGTACCAGGGTGAGTAAATCCCAGATCCGCTATTATGCTTTTTCAGCTTTGTCATCTGTTCGCCGCGAAGGTTTCATGTCCAACTTCTTGAGTACATTTCGCAGCGTGAACATAAGGTTTTCCTGGATATTGTCAATACGGTCAACCCTTTCTTCAAGAGATTTTCTAGCTCCCCGCTCGGAGTCTAAATCGCTTTCGAGCTGGCGGATTTTCTTCCGGGCCGACTTCAGTTTGCTGGTCAGCTTCTCCTGATTCCATTCGCTTGGCTGGGTCATATTCTTCGCTCCATTCTATTTCGTCGCACCTATCGACGTGAATCGATTCGCAAAACTTCGCCGCCATCCCCTCCATTCCCAAGCTGCTCCACAGAGCCGCGGTTATCGTCAGTCCGATGACGAAGTCTATTGCGATGATTTTCTTGATTTTGGCAGATAGAGGCATAGCTATCACTTTTTTTTAGGGCCCTGATTAAGGGCTGCCCTTCAACCTCGACGGTTGGGCGTCTCTTTATCAGTACGTTCTGGTCAAACCACCATGCGCAGGCAATGCCTGCTATGAGAAAAAAGAAGATACCGATCATTTATTTCACCTTCGGGATATTTCGCTTTGCAGCTCTCAGTATGTTGTTCATTTTTGAAATTGCTCTTTTTACGTTTTTAGGAGCATCCTCGTATCTCATATTACCGATACTGTATAAGCCGTCCAACGTAGGCTTGCCGACTCCGCAGGATACTGGATCTAGGGCATCTCGAATCCCGGACACAATTAACTTAGCGAGGCGCGATGCTTCATCCCAATCGGATGACTCAACGGCCTCATTTAAGCTGTCTCGGTATTTCCAGAGTTTGCGGATCGGTATTTCCGCTTCGCTCAAATCGCCTCGATATTTCTAGGCAATACGCCTAGCTCGTTTGCGACTAGGCGTATTGCTGGCTCGTCGCTCGTCAGCAAGAACCAATTGTCTCTGTCAATCTTCGGTTTCTTGGCGGCGTCAGCGAAGCCTCTGAAGTCTTTGTTCGATAGCTGGAAGTAGACGTCGTCCGGGTAGTCTTCGTCCAAGCTGTCCAAGCTTCCGCGCCAGTATACGAATCCGCCTTTGCCCTTGGTTGGTCGGCCAAGGCACGCGACGATCTCCCCATGCGTTAGGTCTTTGAGGATGGCTCTATGACTCGGAGCCCATTGGGCTTCCTTCTTGAAGAATGAGTCGAAGATCCCCATTACGCAAACTCGATATTCTTCTCGCTGAAGTCATGGTCACGGAACCCGCTTGAAACCAGGGCCCCCCATCCATCTAGATCCATAAATCGATCTAACCCAGACTCAGCGAACGCGGCCGCAACAGCACTGTCCCCGTCAGTAGGATGCTGATTTTTGGAAGGGCTAAACGCTGTGCTCAGTAGAACCTCATTGTCCTCGCCAAGCCAAATCTTAACACGGATTTGATCTCCAAGCGCGAAGTTCAGCTTGTTGGAGAATAGCGTTATCCTCGACATCATCTCGGGGCGCTGCCTCTGTCTCTTCTCGAGGGTATCGATCTGCCTACGTGTGCGAAGCTCGAGGTCCCTTTGAAAATCGCAAATGCCATCCACTGACATCCCGCTTCGGTTGATCTTTACACCAAGTCTCTCGTCTTCGAGATTACAACTGGCGCCTACTGGGTCCTGGTTCTTGGCCGCCTTTTTGATCGTGGAATCCTTTTTCTTGGCTGGCTTTTTGGCGGTCGCCTTTTTCTTGGCCGGCTTCTTGGCGACCTTTTTTGTCGAAGCCTTCTTGGCCTCTTTCTTTACGACTGCCTTCTTGGCCTCTTTTTTGATCGTAGCCTTTTTCTTTGTGGTCACCTTTTTCTTGGCGACCTTTTTCTTGGCTGGCGTTTTCGCAGTTTTCTTTTGGGTGGCTTTCTTCTTGCTCATCGCTTCTTCTTTGCTCCGGTGGCTCGGGCCCATGTGACCCCACGGTGAATGTCTGAAACAGCTTGTCTTGATACGCCGAATCGATCAGCGATCTCTTGCTGCGTTAACTTTCCCTTGAGCTTATAGATTTGTTTCGCATGCTTGCGGATAAGCTCTGCTTGACTGTTCTTTTCCCCCCGTTGATCTGTACCATCCCGGTACTTGTCACGGTGGTTGTCCATGTAGGTGCCGTACTCAAGGTTCGTGACCGCGGGGCTCTTGGACTTTGATCTGTGACGAACGAGTCGGCTACGGGCTGGCCCAAGGAATGCTCGAGCCACCAGAAGGTGAACTCGCTCGACCTTCTTCTTTCCGTGCTTGTCCTGCAGAGTGACTCGAGGGTAGGTGTCGTCCCCCGGTCGCGTCTTCATGAGTACAGGTTTGCCGGATTTCCATGTCCTGACCCTTCCTCTGTCGCTGATGTCGTAATCCGGGTAGTCCGGGATTTGTCGCCATCGCTCTTTTTTTGTGCGGGCCATAACCTGTTTTATCAGATCACCTCATTGCTAGCCAGGGCTCGATGGCCTTCGGACGTTAGGCGGTAGACCCTTAGCCCTACTGGAATTAGATCCCCGCTGACGAGGAGGTTTTTCGATTCTAGATCTCTCAGAGTTTCACTCGCTCGAAACTCTGAGACCCGCGCTCTAAGCGCAATCTCTCTGGAGGAGAGCACGCCCTCTGAAGCGGCCTGGAGGATCCTCAACCTTCTTCGCTTTGCGAGGCATCCAAAAATCATACTTAGTAAAAATAGCACGAGGGCGACCACAAAGCATCAGGCCGCACTCGCGCTATGTCTAATACTATTGCGGCCCTATTACGAGGCTTACGTTTCTAAGTAGCCTGTAGCTATCATCTACGAATTCGATAGGATCGAGAAGCGCACCCATACTTATGTTCACAAGGCGCTTACCGCTAAGAGAGCAGGTGTCTGAAACGACGTAGTAGATAGTTCCAGTTCTCGTTCCTTCAACCACCCATTGCTTCCGGAGATCCTGGAAGGGAATGTTTTGTTCGATTCCTTCATTTCTCTGATCTAGAATTTTCACATTTACCCCATTCCCCTTCTGCGCTTGGTGTACCATTCCATTACCTTGTAATATTCAGGATGTAGATACACTACGTTTTCAGTCTGTCGAAATGATACTACGTATCTCTTTCCGGCTATCGATCCATTTGGCGTGAGAAGTTCGCCTTCTTCGATCAGATCCACCGTGAGCATTTCAAAGTCTTTTCCTTTGAGGAGTTCAGATATGCGCTCAGCCGCTGCCGCCTTCGCATCCTCATCTGAGGAGGAAGACGACAGCACAACCGAGACGGATGGCAGTATTACACTACGCTGCTTCAGACTCATGAGCCCCGGTTCTTACCAGAGAATCAGGAATCCAACGGTGCCGAGGAACACCACCATTGCGAGCCGCTTGAGGCGGATGTAGTTGAGGGTGGTCATCTCTTCGGACATCAAGTCGTCGTACTGCTCCTTGGTGATGTCGCTGTTTGCGAAGTGTGCCTTGATGTCGTCGACGCGGTTGCCTCGACCTCCATCTCCAACGGGGTTTTCAGGACGGATTTCACCAATGATCTTGTTGTAGAATGACATTTTTTCTCTCCTTGTTTTGCTCTTTTATATTGAGCAATTCTCTCCCAGCGAAATGCTGGGAAACTTATTTGGACCGCATCTTGAGGACCTTCTCGATCAACTCCGATGCTTCGTAAAGCTCATTATGACCCGGCTTGCTTCTTGACATCATGTCTGCCGCGATCTCCCTTGACTCATTCATAATCCGGTTGAGCCGAGACGTCAAGTCGTATCGGCCTATTTCGATTGGCTGGGTTGTGGTCGAGCAGTCATGTGAGAGTGCTCGGTTGGACTTTGCGATAGCCCGAAGTATCCCAGGTTGTGTTACAAAGCCTGCCTCCTCCAGCTCTGCCGCGACCTTCTCGAGGGCCTTCGCCGTTCGACCGGCCAGATTTGCTACACGCTCGATGAATCGATCGACCATACGCTATTCTACCACTGGAATGGCAGGGCGGCTCAGGGTTTAGGATTCGGATTGATCCGCCAACAGTTGGATGGCAGGGTGGGATTCTGAATCTGGTGTAAAAAGATGAAACACGAGTAATCCGCCGGCCATCTGAAATGTTCCAACATGCGTGTACGTCTTGGCAACTGACTCAAGAATTGGGTGCCCTGTCCCCATCAATATGAATGGTACAGGCATCAAACGTGCCTTGGGATTAACAAGGCACCAAACGGTAGGCGTATCACCCTGTAAACCGACGTGTAAGACTCTTGCTCCGACCGGCATGTCGATCGAGAATTCGTCCTCGATCTCTAATGGGAACTTCCATACGGATAGCATGACTTCTTTTTCGTTCATAAAATACCTCTCACTCGTTTCTCCATTCGTAGATCTCAAATGCGCCGATTTTCTTCATGAACGAAGGGAGGCGTAGGCGGACGTCATACTGCTCCGTGCCCCATTTCTTGGGACCGGTGTTGCCATCAAGGTCACGCCTCACCGCGACGTAGAGTCGCCCGCCCTTGCGAACGAATGACTTCGCATCGGCCAGGGTTTCACGCCTCGGCTTCGTGCGAAGAACATTAAGGACGTAGATGCAGATGACCGTATCGAACTTTCCTCTCGGCCTTTTCGGATTCCAGTTTGGATCCCAAGCCTCGATGTCCCCATCGAGAAACAATCCGAGGCTACTGCGGCCACACCCGAAATCCAAAATCCGCCCCTCGAGACAATTCTGTTGGAATAGGAATTCAGCAGGGGCCGAAATCTTCTTTCTCGCTATGGCTGTTTTTGCAGATCTGGCTTGTCGGGTTTTTCGAATTTGCAAATCAGACCTTTCAAAGTAAACGTCGCATCTATCTTAACGACCATCTCACCATTTTCATTCGGGACGATATCCACGGCGCCATCGACCTCAACATGATTGCATCTCGTCATGTTGAACAGTTCGGCTCTTTTTGTGGAGGGGTCGATCATGATCAAGATCCGCTCCTGGGCCTCCATGATGTCGCCGCTCATTCAGTCTTATCCGCAGGCCCCTCGAGCACCTCTACGTCCTCGCCGTGGATGAGTACTCGAATGGTATCGATCAACTCTTTATGAGTGCATGTCTCAGGCATGAGTCCAAGGGCTTCCCGGATTTCGAAAAGCTCATTCTCTTGCCTGACATTTTTATCACGCTCAGCTCTTACCTTATCTCGGGACAAAGCTAGAGCGGATGCGATGTCCACCTTTGGGTAATGCTGCAGTATCCAATTAGCATCTTTTCTTAGATTTTTCATTCTGAGTTCTTCTCCTGAGCATACATGGCGATGAACATCGCCAGCATGGTGTATGTCATAATCAGATTGTCTACAGCCTCGACCCTTGAGTTGAACCCCTTATGGGATGACCCAATAATCTCATTGTTGGATGCGGTGATCCGCCACCACGTCTTCTTGTCCTTGCCTATGAAGAACTCTGGTCTAGAATTAAATTCGAGGTTACCAGCAATTCCTGATACGAAGTTGCTCATCCTCGCGTGATTCAGAAACAGGTTTTGTAGCGCGCCCCATTTGCTAGAGAACCCCTCATGGCAGGCGTGGATGGGACCATCCTCCTCGGCGTCTACTACTCGCCAACGGTGCTCGTCCGATTCGTCTTCGTAAAATTCGACTCCCATATATTCTCCTACATCAAGAAGCCGCTGCGGTACAGCTTGGACCTCGGAAGCGTTTTCGGCTTATTCGAATCAACTTGGTATTGAAACCATCTTCCAAGCATCTTATTGAATTCCCATGTATCCATATACAGCTGATCGGCTTGCTCTTCTCTGTACTTGTCGGTGATCCACTTCGCGGATGGATCGGTCAAAAGCTGGGTCAGCCTGATGAGGGCAACATCAATCTCGCCGGCACTTGCCAGCTCTGTGAACTTGCTAGCCGAGTTCACATAGTTTCTGTGGCAGGCGCGAAGCATGGCCACTTCTTCCTTGCTGATGTCGGATGTCGGGATGACAAATACCTTGATTGATTCTGGAAGCTCCTCCCAGATCAAGGTGACGTATTTGAGTTTTCGTTTTTTACTGGTCATCTATTTTCTTTCGAGATGATCGATGGATCGATTCACCCTTCGGAAAGGATAGCCGGACTGACATGCCTTGTCATATCACCATCCTGCCGCAGAGCACAGATGCTATGAGAGAGACAAAACTGACCGAGATCCAAAACACATAGAAACCTAGGTACGGGCGGAACTCTGATTTTATTTGAGCGATCACCTTGAGGCTGCTTTCCTTCTTTTTAGCTGACGCACCTTGGCGCCCCAACCTCCGATGAACGACTCGAACATCATCTGACGGAGAATAGGAGAAGCCATGTGAGCCTCGTACCCCATGTCCCCCATGAACTCGAGGAACTCATCCTCCACCTCCGGACGGAGTCCGGGCTTGAGCCGACGACCCATCTTGGCTGGCATGCCATCAATCGTAGCCTCGGTGATTTGTATAACCTTGTAATCTTCGTCGACCGGCATCACGACCACCCTGTAAAATATCCCCATCGGACATCGACGTTTTCTTTGCCGAACTTCTCGTTGAGAATCTCGATCTCTTTGGCAAATGTTTTCTCCATCCAGTCCTTCTCTCCTTCGATATTGAAGTCTTCGCTGTCCCAATTGTATTGACCGGAGAAGTCCCTTGGGGTTAATGATGTGTTGGGCTGAAGGTTCTCGACCATGAATCCTGCCTCTTCGCACTCAGCTCCCTTGTCGATTGGTGTCAGCGTCTCTCGACTATCACCAAACATCGAGTAGAACTCAGGCGTGACGTTGTAGGTGTGGAACCTCTTGCTTTGGTCGAGCCCGCATTTTGGGCAGTAAGGATCTTTTGAATTTGGACAGTCTGACTGCGACCTGCAGTAGTCTGACTGTTTCTCTTTCTTCTTGTAGATGACCTCGATGTAAGGCCCGAGGTAGGTGTAGCGGCTCACTCCCATTAGCCAACTCGCAACTGCACGATGTTATCTTCGGTCAGATTCTTGACCCCGTGGTATACGAGACCGATTCTCTTTTGGCCTAGCACCGCCGGGATGTCGCTGACATTGCCGTCGCAGTAGTTGGCTTTCTTGCGATCCTCATCAGTGGCGAAGATGCGCGAGTGGGGGCGCTCAAGGTCGATGTCTTTGTCCCGCTTACCGCCGATGCTCTGAACGATCCGGAAGTTATCCGGGTGCTCGTCCCACTCGATCATGGGAATCGATTTGGTGTAAGCGTAGAAGGTTAGATCCGGACACTCCTCTGCAGCGCGGATCCATGCCTTGTAATAGCTGCGCTTGAAGAAGTCTCCGGAGTCGTGAATCCTCACATGCGTAGTGCTCCGCATGTTGTCGAGGTCAGCCACGAGCTTGGCGGTGAGCCGCGCCTGGCTAAGATCGTTGATGTGCTTGAGGTTTCGCTCTCGGGCATCCTTGGCCATCGGCATCGCCATACGACCCTGACCTGCGTAGCAAATATCTGCGCATGAACCAGCATAAGGACAGGTGGCCTGTCCTGTTTCAGAAC
The DNA here is from genome assembly GCA_964429315.1 of uncultured Desulfobacterales bacterium. GTDB lineage: Bacteria > Desulfobacterota > Desulfobacteria > Desulfobacterales. The sequence continues at coordinate 15,784 of CAYSBQ010000014.1, read as the reverse complement.
GAAGCTGAGGGATATTGAAGCTGACGAACTTAGCCTTGCGGCCGAATCGCTCCTCCCAAATCTTAGCTGTCTTTTTCATTTTACCGTTACCAACTGACCAGAAGAAGTTTCTCATTTTTACCTACCTCACGAAAAAGGCCACACGTCATGTGCGGCCTAAAGGTGCCGGTCTCTCCCGACTGTCCCTCTGAGCGTCTTACGCAAATGGGTAACCGTCCATTCACTCGGCGTTATAGCCTTGAGCACATCATTTTTTCTTGTCTCAACAAAGGGTATATCAGTGGTGCAGCCGGACAGGCTGGGTTGATACGAGAGGCCTTTGCTTCACTCGCCCTGTAGATGGAGCTACAACTCCGCGCGAGCCGACATCCTTTTCATTTTCTAGCTGCCCGTCGCAGACTCAACAACACTCGTACCCGAAAGTGCAATGATATCGGTCATAATATTCCGAGCGTCAATGCGGTAGTAATGGTTGACGCCATCACGTTTGATGGTGGCGGTGATCCAGGGTGATCCACATCCAGCCCCAGAACGCAGTTCGAATTCCAAGCTATCTCCGCGCTTCCCGCTCATGTGCTCCTGCTTGAAGCCGCATTCCATAGCTTCTTCGTCGGTGATCTCCTCGACGGAGACTTTGATATCTTGCTTACTAATCATGTCGTCAACCAGCAAGATCAATCGTCGTCGTCGTCGTCGAAGTCGTCGGATTCTTCGTCCTCGTCGTCATCGTCGTCGTCGGACTCCTCGTCCTCATCGTCGTCGGATTCCTCGTCCTCATCGATTTCCTCTTCGTCCTCGGATGCCTCTTCGTCTTCGTCGTCAGGCGAGTCTGCGGATTCTGTGACGAGCTTTTTGAGCTTACCGATCAACTTGTCGCGGAGCTTGGCGGCGGCGGCTGCCTCTTCCTCGAGGTCGAAGTCGCTGAAGACCGAGGGGGCTTTCTCCATAACCTTCATGGCTCGGAGTAGCTTGCGGTACTCTGGTTGGTCGCCTTCGGCTACGCAGCCGTCCTTGACGGCGGTCTTGAGACCGTTGAAGGCATTCTTCGCCTCCATCTCAGCGACCTTACGCTTGGCATCTGCGAGTCTCTCTGCGGGTGTACGGACTTTGCGCTTCTTTTTTTCTTTGTCTTTTTTGGACATTTTGTTCCTTCTTCCTTGTGTGTTTAAAATGGGCTTTCTTCTTCACTCAAAAAGTGAAGGGTGTCAAGTCCTGTTCTCGTTTAGTGACCTAGCTTACATCTAAGTCTAGCTAAAATCTGTGTGGAGGATGGTCGTGCGGTCTACTTCTTCCACAGGTGGAAGTCCTAAGTATTCTCTGCACGTCGAACAGGTTACGCGAACCGTGTCCTCTTCCTCATCATCTATGATTAGGTTTCCCTCGATGCAATCCGAATATCTACACCTAGCGTTATTGCTATCCATAAAATGTTCTAACGCATTTGGGATCTCTGGATCCCCTAGAGATATTAGATCTTCCGCGTAAGCGAATTCTCGAATCGCATCTTCGGCGGAGGAGGTCATCCTTCGAAGGATCTCCTGCTCGTGCTCGAGACATATATTCCGGACCGCATCTTCGGTCAAGCATAGAAAATGGGCTGTCGATTCGACGTCGATGCCGTCCATCAAGATGGACGGTGTAGGGCCCTTGTCGTTTGCCGGTTTCATGATGAGCCGTTAGGGTTATTGGTTTGACTCAATCGGCAGTGACGGAGGCGACTCATTCGCAGCCCGTTCTGGCGAAGTGGATTCTACCCCCTTGAGCCCAGCACGTCGAGCAGCCCGATCGAGCCCAGCACGTCGAGCAGCCCGATCGACGATCCTGCGAAGGCTCTTGTTGATGGGATGCCCCGTCTCGACGGCGACTGCAACGGCGCTGTCTCCGAATATCTCGATAACGATCTTGTGCTTTCCGCCAGGAAATGTGGCAATCAGGTGATCTGTTTTATTCAGATCGTAAGCTGCGAACCCCATCTTCATGCCCCCCATGAGCGCACGACTCATTGGTGCTTCATCCATTGCTGGGTACGTTACGGGGCTTGAATAGATAGCCCCTTCTAGGGCTTCTACTCCGGCGACCGGCCTCTCAAGTCTAGAGATGGCCGATGCGGAAATGATGCCCTCTCGTACATCTCCATCCTGGTAGGACATGGGCTCGCCAATGATCCGGGTAACCCTTACGAGAGGGCGGTAGATGGGGCGATTCACTATGAAGCCCTCGCCTTATACCGTGTCGCTCGAGCCTGACCTGTGAATTCAACTAGCCCTCGCTCGATGAGGCGGTTCAGCGCTCGTCGAGCCTGATTCGGACTTCCCCCAACGGCGCTTCGGATCTCGATAGCGCTTTTCAACTTCTTGTTCTTAATGATGAACTTGAGAACTGCGGCATCGTATTTTCTTCTACCATCTCCGGTGCGCGTCTCATGCCCACCGCCGGCAGCAAGGGCCTTATTCTTCTTGGCCCATCTTTTCCCGCTCTTGGGCAAGTCTTCGAAAAGAACTTGGTTGATATTCATGTGAGACATACCCATCTCTGCGGCCAGCGCCATGACATCTCCCAAGGTGGCATCCTTGTGCCGTCTTACGACCTGAACGAACGCCATCGCCTTGGCCTCCGATAGCACTTGTTCGATCTCATTTTTCATTGATTTCAATTGAGCTTTTCGCATCTTCTTTTCCTTCTCCCGACATAATCGAGTATTGCTTTCACCGCCCGAAATCCGAGCGGCCTATCAAGGATGAGTCCGGGGTTATCTGAATCTGGATCTACAACCGTGGCCAGGTCTCCGAACTCTTCTCCGCAAGGAGCTTTGCCATCAATATGGATGTAGCCCGTGTCCTTATCTTTCCTGAAGTTTAATTCCATAAATAACCCGGTGCCCCTCTTGGGATTCGAACCCTAGCGATCAGACGTTGCAGGGTATAAAATATGAAGACCCACCCACGCCTCACGGCGGTGGGTATCTGACCGGTCCAACAGGGACATAATAATAGCGCCGAAGAATTAGTCAACGGCGCTGTCTTAGAAGCCGCCGGTCTGACTAGCCGCTTACCGCAGTCTCCGCAAGCTTTTCTGGAGACCTCATTTTTGCCGCCTCTTTCTCTGCGGCCTTGGCCTTAGCCTTGGCCTTAGCCTTAGCCACCTTGGCGACAGATCTCTCGGCATCTCTAAGGTCCTTGGCTGCAAGCCTCTCTGCAGCCTTCAGCTCCTTAGCTGCAAGCTTTGCAGCCTTAGCTGCTGCGGCGGACGCCTCTTTCCTTTTCGAGGAAATTCTAGCGTACTCCAGCGCGAGTTCGAATCCTACATCTTCGGGTAGGTCTGTAACGAAGTCACGGAACTGAACTGTGGGGCTCAGGATTCTCAGGACCTCGAGCATCTTATGGTCAAGTCTCTCATCGACGCTGAGAGAAGATTTGACAATGTCGCTGAAGTTGTCAAAGAACTTTTCTCCAACGGCCACTTTTTCACTGACCACAGAGCTGTATTCTTCACCAAGAATATCCTTCATGCTAGCCAGCACCCTGTCCCTTTTTCCCTTATCGACATTGCCAAGCTTGACCTTGTAAGATCTATCCGCGCCAAACTTATCTAGATCTATCCCCTGAAACTCATTTAGCTTTCTCGCGGTCTCGGTCGTAACTTCCGCAACGGAGTACTGTACGACTTGAAACGTACTCGTGCGAGAGACGGACTGCCTGACTTCAGGAGGCTTACCCGTCGCGGCGTAATGTTCGCAGTAATGCCGATACATCGCAGATGTGATAATCCCCTTGGCCTCGTCGATAGCGGACTTGATCGACTTCACGGCTCTCGTTCCTCCAGAGAGAGCATCCCCATATGCCGAGATGTCCCCGCCGGTCAGATTCATATCCTCAAAGGACAGGCTGTCCAGCTTATCAAGATGGACCTTGAGCGGGTCCTTCTTTTTTCTTGATGCGGCTTTTTCTTTGTTATCCGTTACTGCTTTCGTTTCCTTCATCTATCTTTTCCTGTATTGCTTCTAACCACTCGGGCGCACCGAGTATGTTCATCTTGTCCATCTCCTTGAAAAAGGAGAGTTCATCATGATCTATAAATCCAGCTTGCCTCATCTCGTATATGGTGAGGCGTCCTATGTTAGTCGCATTGTAAGTGGACGCTGGGATGAATAGTCCGATGAGGCATTTTTCACCATTGTGTTGAAGAGCCTTGCGTCCGCGCTCATCGAATACTTGCCTCGCCCCTCCCTCGAGGTGTGCGAGTGCTATTTTCAACATCTCTAGTCTTGGTAACATCTGTATCATACCGATCTACCAGCGCGTTATCTGGAGTAGATCATGTGCCGTCTTCCTGGTCAGGCTCGTCGCTCTCCAGCCGCGCGCATCCAACGCAATTGTCAGAGTTGGGCTGACACTCGTCGCAAACGTCCTGCATGCATCCAAAGCATATGCAGGTGTCCTCATCCGAATCGTTACAAACATCGCAGCCGGACATTAGGTTTTGGCCTCATCTGCGTCTCCAATTAAACCTTGCGTCCCTATCTGAGCCGCCCTCCGGAACTCTTTCACCAAAAGTTCGAACCGCTCCGTCACCACTTCGGGGGAAGCGCCGCACGACATCGCAATCTTGAACAGGTGATCGTAGTTCTCACTCTCAATATTAGCGAAGTACTCCTCAGGCGTCGCATAAGGTTCCCGCCCCTCCTCCGTGAAGGCGACGGCGAACTGCAGCATCGCAATCCGGTACGCATTGTTGAAGGATTTTTTTACCTGCTTCTCGAATTCGAATTCGCAAATTCGACCGCAGAAATCCGTGTCGCACATGGCCGAGCACCAACCGCAAGCACTCCTCCCGCTCACATTACTCTCCGTAATTTTCGACAAGGTCCTCGAGTTGCTGCTCGAATCCCATCTCGTATTTTCTCGAGCTGACGTCGACCCCAGCGAGGGCGTGCAGAAGTGCCAGCCCGAATAGGTTGTCGACTGCCACGTGGAAGGGGTCATCCTCCCACCCGTCAGGTCGATCCTCGATGAGAGATCCCTCAATGCTCCCCGTGCCGTCACCGTTGAGGGTGATGACCGCAAAGTGAGAGAGTTCGATTTGGGTAGTGTCTTGATCTTCGATTTGCTTTGGCATTTTCTTTTCCTATTCCCTTGGGGTTAAAATTCCTCGTTCAAAATGTTGGCGGCGTCACGAAGCATGTTTGCTTCGGTCGTCATGCCTTTTTCATCAAGCTCGCCAGCCTTATTGCGGATGTTCTCTGCGAGGTAGGTCGCGCTTTCAAGTTCCTTTTCGAGCTTCCGTCCGCGCAGTCTAACCTTGCCGTCGACGACGGACATGGCGTCTGATCGCATGTGTCTCAGCTCGAGGGACAAGTGGATCATGAGGGACCATGCAAATTCCTTTTTCCTTCCCTCGTCGCTCTTATCATAGGTGCTGAGGTGCTCCTTCATTCCCTCCATGAATTTGACCCCATCGAACATTCCAACGACCACGTCTTTGGCCAAGTCGTCCGCCCAGTCAATCGAATCGGGGTATGAGGAGAAAAGCTCGTCTACCTTTTTCCTGTGCAACTCCCGCGCGTCGTCAGATAATTTGTTCAGATAGTCCTCGGAGTTCGGTTTCGCTTTCGCCATCAGGATGCCTTTTTGAATTCCTTCGGAAGCCCTCTTTCCCGAACGGCACGATTCCAATTGTCCATTGGCACGAGGGCCTTCAGATTGTTTTTGCCAAGAGCCGCGTAGATACTACGAACGAATATCCCGATGAACTGATAGGGTGCGTTAGCAATCCAGTAAAGCTGTTCGGCTGTCACATCTTTGATGCTCGTAGCCAGGACAGTCTCGAGGGCCTGGATCTCATGGCTCTCGAGGTTCTCGAGGTTCGCAAGTCTCCCAACTTCGGCGCTTGGGCATGGTCTATGCGTGGCCATTCTGAAGGCGTTGCCACCTTCATCGTAATCCTTGTCTCCCTTTTTGCCCATGTAGATGTATGGTCCCTTATTCTCGAATGAGAACCGCGTCGGGTCGAGGATTCTTCCGTCCTTGAGCAGGACCCATCCGTGTTGCTCGAACCCAAGATTCGGTCTACCCCAGTACCCCTTTGGATCTATCGGCCCAATGTAATGTCCGTACACGGACTCGGCTCCGTCAATCATCTCTGCGGCGTGAGTTGCAATCTCCGCGCATCGGCCATGCCATTTCGAAGCCGGGCTGCCGACTTTCTCCTCGAGCTTTTTGATGGTGAGTTTCTCAGCTTTCATTGCTTATTCTTCCTCGGTAGCGGCTTACCGCAGTTCTTGCACTTACGTTTCCCAGTCTTCTTACTTTTGACCGGGTGTGGATTATCGCAACAGGAGGAGGCCAACGCGGCCGGCTTCTTGTCAGGGCGCGGCTTGCCACAGTTTTTGCACTTACGACTCCCAGTCTTCTTGCTCTTGACGATGTGCGGCGAGTCGCAGCACGAAGCCTTTTTCTTCTTCGGCTTATCTACGGGTTCGGTCTCGGTTGAATCATCAAGAGATATATCCCCGGACAGCGAGATCAACCTCTCTACGTCGTCCTCGTCACAAGCTCGGTACAGGTGAAGTCGCCACCCGCCGCTTGGCACGTACACCTTGTCGTAAGACAAGACCCCGATTTGATGGAGCCACGAAAAGCTGTTGCCAATTTCGTTGGTGCTAAATTCGGTCTTGCCTCTATGCTTGGTTATGAGCAATTGCGCAAGGGATTGATTCTCAAGTCTCTCCATCCCGCTTAGCTTCGGGACGGTTTCAACCAGAAAACTCCTCATATCTTCGCTAGGAGTTTTGTATTCCTGCATCAGGTTCTTTCGAGAATGAGTTGGATAGCACGCTTTGCCGCTTCTTTCTTAGCTAGCTTCTTGGATGCCATAGGTTCGGATTTAACGTGAAGGCCAGCGACCTTGCAAGTGAAAGTGAACTCAGGTCTATGATCGGTTCCCCCTGCTCTGGAAGACTCGTAGACCGGCAGCTCTTTAGATCTAGATTGGCAATACTCCATGAGTTCGCCTACCGGGTTAGATGAGTTTCGGTCCAGAACTTTATCTGTCTTAGATCTAATGCAGCGAGATCTACCCGCACCCTCCCATGAGGGCCTTGGCTCATCGAGGTGAATCGCAAAGGCCTCGACGACCGACATCTGCTTAGACAGCTTTAGAGATGGGGCCACAACCTCTTTTGTCTGGATGCTGGGATTCTCGAATTCCACACTCGTAAAATGAACGACGGAATTCTCATCGCCGCCTCTCCTCACGTGAAACTTCGGTTCGCTCCACTTGCCGATTTGTACAGCAAGGTTTGCTACTGACGGGGCGTGATGCGGATTGTCTGTGAGGTGTTGCAAAATTTCCCTCCGGGTGTCTCGCCATTCCTCACCGGAACTTAGTAGTACTTGTACAATATCTACGAGGGATCCAGAATCTTTTTTGATCCGTCGGATAAGCTCTTCGGATACAGCTCGATCAAAATTACCCCTCGTGGATACTTTGACCACTCGCTCGAAGTTCCTACTGGAAAGCTTGGATAATCCCCCCTTAGCGATAGACCTCTCAGCGCTATCGTTTGCGATAGCAATCTCATCGCTCGATCTTCTCGATGCGTTACTAAGTAACGAATCGTTAATCTGATCGCATAGCTCTGCTATCTCCCCGCTTGAATATGGAAGGTTTCTCCCATTGAGATGTCCGAGTATCTGACGCTGGGCGACGAGGTCGGCGTATCGCCGAATGGGCGACGTCCCGTGCAAGTAGGCTGGGAGGTTTAGCCCGTAGTGCCCCTCGACGGAGGCGGAGTATCGAGCCTTATCCATGACGAGCAAGAAACTACTTTGGGCGCGCTCGAAGTCGCCATCAGTTCCATGCAGACCTCTTTCAAGAAGGTCAAGCATACGACCCCTTGGTGGGGCGGAAGATTTCGAAACATGGTTTCGGAACGGTGCCGGAATATTCTTCTCCAAGCAAAACCTGGCCAGCTCGGCGTTCGAAAGGATCATCATCTCCTGAACGATAATATGTCCTATCGTCTCACGAGCGTCCTTAAGCTTTCGCACATGCCCTGACTCGGACATCACCCATCCGTTCGCTGCATCATACAGAGCGAATGCGCCTCGGCTTCGGCGCCTATCCGCCAGCATAGATGATAGCCTCGCTGCGGTATTCAATTCAGAATGAAGGCTTGCACCTTCGTTCTTTAGGGCCCCATGGACATCACCGTAGGAGAATCTCTTGAGGCTAGTCAGCTTGGCACTAGATATCCTCGGCAGGCCTTGGGGCTCGAGCATATGGTCGAGCCGGATTCGAATCGCCATTACAGATCTCTCCTCCCCCTCAAACAAAGAGCAGCTCCCCTCGGAGAATCTTCTGGGGATCATCGGCCTGCTTCTACCGTTCGCATGGTAGATGGTTTCGGCTCGTCTTTTTGCCGTATTGTCGAAGATGGAGTCTTTTGCTATGGCGGCGGCCACGTTGGCAATACAAGTCGTAACCGTCCAGCCCCTTGAGTCACTCTCGACCCAGATGGAGTCATCGATATCTCGAGCGCTCGAGCTGTCGATTGTAAAGCCTTTGACGTCCACGGTTATTAGATGTTAGCCGATCCCCAAATCCAAAGCTTGCCGATCTTGTTCTTATTTTCACGGCGACCCATCTGGTACTTCAGGTCCCACCCATTACCGGCGTACCCCTTGTAGATATCAACAAGAGCGACATCGGCCTGCATTTGCGGGATGAGTTCTTCAGCGTCCCCGATGACTACCTCTACCTCTTTTCCATTTAGGTCCAGGCGGGGGAGAACCCAGTCAACGAGTTCCTGCTCCAACTCGATCAAAGTCACCTTGGTGACACTGCGCTTCTTGCACACCTGCTCCAGCTGGTAACCCATGCCTAAGCCGGCGACGATGGTGTGCCCCTTGGCCAGCTTGGTGCCGGGCCTGAGAGAGAAGAACTCCATCGGAGTAAAGGACATCCATGGTCCAGACATCCATTTTCCGCTGGGGAGCTTTTGGTGGATCATCGGAATGAGGACGTCACCTTCAAACCGAACCAACCCTCGTCGGTTGCCAGAAAATGTATCGAGCACGCTTCCGGATTTCAAAACGCATTCTCGGTAGCACCAATTCTTACCCGGCGAAACTGCGAGCCTCAACCTCTTTTTCTCGACCTTGTTTGCGTCATCTGCAAAACTGGGCTGGACTTTGAAAAGGCTTGGTTGGCTGTATGTTTCGCCGGATATGTTTAGGCCTGGCTCGAATGCCATCTTCGGGCTCCATGGGACCGGCTCCATCTTGTGGAGGTCGCGCTTGATGTATTGCAGCTTTTTCTCAGCTGGCGTCATGCGATACTGCCCCATCAGGCTGTATATTGTATCCATAATATTGTCACCCATATCAATGAAGCCTCTCTATTATTAGCGATGCTCTTCCGACCATCGGTCCAGTGACTGCATAAGCCCTGGGCACTCCTCGCGCATAATGCCACCAAGATCCGGGGCGCTAAATCCTAATCGCTCAGCCTTGCCTATAGCCTTTTTCATTAACGGCCCGGCGACCAGTACGATTGCGCCATCGAGTTCGTCGCACGTCTCTTTTGCAAGTTCCCTCATATCCAACCTAGGCTTGACGATGAGTAAAAATCCTAAGGCCAATACAAGGCCAAGCGCAACCAAAGATATAACTGTTTTCTTTTCCATTCTTTTACACCATTCCTTCACATCGCAATAAGCTCGGCCAACTTCACAATCGAAGGGTCGAACCTTATATTAGATCTCTTCACATACCCTTTGTCGACCGCAAGAAGCAGGTCGGATAATTCGATCTGGAAAAAATCAAGGTCTCCAGATTCGGTCGCGCTGACAATGGGGACGTCAACGATGATAGAGCCGCCTTTCAGTCGAACGGATATATCTCTCGAATGGTCCTTCATCATCAAGTTCGAATCTTGCAGCTCTCCAATAAAGAGGCTGATGCCGTCGTCTACCGTCTCGAGCAAAAGAACATCTCCAGGCCCAAGAAAGAAAAATACAGAACCGTTTGTAGCTCTTCCTATATACCTGGTCTTAGCGATTGTACTGTGCGAGACCCGATCCATATGCGGACCTAAGAAATGTGGTGTGATGCTCACGGCACTGGGTGCAAATCTCTTTTGCGATCTGCTCTCCGGTGCGAAGCGCTCGAGGCTTGGCGCCTCTCTTGTGGAGGGTTTTGGCATCCTCATATCCCATGCGATACGCACGAATCAAAGCCCGCTCCATGCTCCGTCCGCCTAGATCTGAAATCAGATTAAGCTTCATGCTTAGTCCTCAATGGGCTCGAAGATGTTGCGGCAATGCTGGAAGACTTCGTCCATTGCATTTTCGTAGTCATCCTTGTTGCTACTAGATGGGACTATGCTTCCGGAGATCTTGTTAATCTCAAGAAGCTCAGCTTCCATCTTCTGGCGCTTGCTACGCTCCTCCGCATAGATATCTGCCAAGGACTGCTTCATGGAGAAGAAGCGATCCCTTTCGGTCTCAGTCTTGATGAGCGCCGCCAGCACCGCGTCGTACTGAGACTTCAATGTCTTCAATTCGGAATTCTGATTTAGGCGTATGAGTTCCGCACTGGATTTTTGCCCTTCAGGCATCGGCCTTATCCCTGCAGATGTCGTATGCTCGGCTGAACTGGACTGAATCATGAGACCCAGTAAGGCTCGCTACCTTGCTCGAGTACAGGACGGCAATCGGGTGACTGTTGACCCAGTCGGTACCCTTTCCCTCTTTCCTGGCCTCGAACCAAATGTGAGCCATCGCCCTCGAGAAGGTATGGACGACCCCGGAAAGATTGCACGCATTCTGAACGTCGATGGCGCGCTTGTAATGTTCTGGCGTAAGCCCTTCTTCTACTTTGTCAGTCATTCCGATTCCTTCTTCCTTGTAATCCTCCTGGCTACGATTAATATCCAGGCTGCTGATAGGGCGAAATGCATTGCGGATAACGCCGGCTCTTCGTCAATTAGATCGAAAGCCCGATATGAGTTTTGGAACCCTATCGCCATGCAGATGGTTGTGATGAGCGTGCGTAAGGAGATCACCTCAGACCTGCCTGCACGCTTTCAGCCCGTCGCTTGATACGTCTACGAAGCTCGGCCATCGCCTTGACCTGAAGCTGCCTGATCCGCTCACGAGACATTTCGTATTCCGTCGCAATCTCTTGCAGCGTTTGCTCGTCTTTACCGTTCAGACCGAATCGGCACTCAATGATATAGCGCTCTCGATTCGGTAGTTCCTCAAGTATTGAGGTTACGATTTCCATATCAAGATTCACATCAGCTATACGGAATTCGATTCCGTCAGATGGCAGAGTGTCCCCGAGGCAAATGCCGGAGCCGGTCCCGATCTTCGCATCCATGGAGAAGTAGTCCACCGACTGCATCGACTTTAACGCGTGAACCTTTTTATCAGATACGCCTAGTAGCTCGGCGATCTCAATGTCACCCATATCTACATCTTGCTTTGCCGCGACGTACTTCTCAAAGGCCTCCTGCATGTGGACCGGTATCCTGACGACGCGCCCCTTATCCCTGCAGTAACGCTGAATCGCAGCTCGTATCCACCAGCTTGAGTAGGTAGAGAACTTGAACCCTCGCTCCGGATCGAATAAATCGATCGCCCTTTGCAGGCCGAACATGCCTTCTTGAATGAGGTCTTCGTACGGAAGCGAGAACCCTCGGTAGCGCTTGCCGATGGAAATCACCAGACGCATGTTCTTTTCGATGAACTCATTTCGCAGCTTAACGAATGTTAGCCATGCGACCTGGATGCGGCCCATCCACTCAGCAGAGCTTTCGAACTTTCCGGATTTCATATCACGAAGAAGGCTCGAGCCAATCTGCAGGCACGCGTCTCGATTGGAGATCTCCATAGCGACTTCAGACCGAGCTGACTCCCACTTATCATATCGATAGTTGGTGTTAGATCTAGCTAGCGCTGCCGCCCGCTGCTCGAGCGTATCGAACATCGAGTCATCTAGAAGACCGATATTCTTGCTGCTCATGTTGTCTCGCGCATAATCGAATACAGCTCGGACGCGATAGCCATCGGGCTCGCTGAGTATGCTATTCCAAACTTCGATTTTCTTAGACCGACAATTTCGAGAAAGCGCGAGTTCTTGCTCGGGATTCAAGAGCTTCGCCTTCGAGAGGCTCTTGAACATGAGGTCTTTGATCTTGTCGGGTTTTTGAGTCATCGCACTGAGGAGGTCTGAAGGTGCATACGCACTGTGGAGGTGAAGGCCGGTTCAGTGTTCTAACGACGCCATCGCCGCAGGTCAAGAACCTTTTCTCAGACGCTTGACAGGCTTGCCGTCACGCCATCCGAGGCTACTAGGGCATCCTTGGCATTGCAGGACAGGGCGATGGCGGACTCGAGGACGCGTATGGCGCGGGAGATCTCCTTCACCCTGAAGCTCGACCCGTACATCGAATCCCTCAGAGCCCAGCGTGTACATTGGAGCATGTCGGCAGAGTGCCCGACCTGGGCTGCGGCGTTGGTCTTACCATCCCAATAGGTGTCGAGGTACGGGGTCTCATCGAATCCGGATTCCAGCCTGCGCTCCGGAAGGCTCCACAGCAATGCTCTCCTAATCTTCTCGGCACCCTCAGCGCCAATCGATACCCGGATGACGATCTGAAATTCCTCTTCTCGATCAGGGTCTGATGATGTGATCTTGTTCATGGGATGCCCTATTCTCACTCGAATCCTCGACTAACTTTCCATCAGCTCGAGAATCGGTAAACGATGATGCTAAGGCAGCAATAAAATAGATGAACAAGAAGACGGCGACCGCGACGAACCAGACACGTCGCTCGACGGCCTCCAAGTCCAGATCGCGCTGCGCCCAGTATCGCTTTTGCGAATCAAGGAGCTTTGGGTCTTTCACGACTTCAGGCTCTCGAGAAAAAGCTTGTAGTGGTGTCTGGATTTAAACTTCGGCAATCCGCCCATAAAGATTCGATGGTCGTTGATTGAGTTCTCGCCGCCATACATACCATTGCCAGCCATTGGCAAAAGTTCGGCCTGAAACTTGCGCAGGGCGCCGAGGTCCTTGTCGATGTAGTGGAGCCCCCACCATGCTCGAAGCGCCTCCTCGGATGCCTCTAGCGCCTCCTCTGTCCGGCCCTCTATCAGCGCGTAAAAGTAGTGCATCAAAAGCGTCGCAAATCCCAATGCGTCTTGCTCAGAACAGGTGCGGGTTTCGAGACCAGCTAGGTCAGCGACGAATGCTGCACAGCGGCGGTGGTACCTCTTGGATAGAGGTACGTAGTGACCTGGATCTAAATAAGACCAATCCCCCAGCTGGTAGTCGACTAGCTGCCGACGCATCTTGTCTAGGTGATCTTCAAAAATTTCATCAGGCTCCCCATACCCCGAAGCCTCCCACTCTTTCTTCCACTCATCCTCACTAGTCACGCCTTGCGGAGCATGCATTTTTACCCACCGCTCCCAGGAGAGATCTGGTTCCCCCTTATCCGGAATGCAGTAAGAGAATTTTTCCTGATAGTCACCATCTCGAGCCCTCTCGAATAGCTTACGAGGGTTTTCCATCTCTTCGACGAACACCTCTCGCCCAAGGCCGACGACGTGTGAACAAAAGTCGCCGAAACCGTCATCGCTTAGGTAGTATTCGTCGCGCTCGTTTCTCGATAGATTGTTTTCTGCGAAATCTACGAATCGGCTGCAGACCTCGAGTTCCTTCGCTTCCAGTATCTCCCTGAAGGATGATCCAAATTCAGGAGACCATGCAAACAAGCACTCTCTCTTAGTCGCGTCCCACCCATCGCCTCCGTCCCAGCCCATCTCCGATACGCACTCCCAAAAAATATCCTCAGTGCAATTTCCAGTTCTTTTCTTCATCTTCATCTACCTTATCCTTATGCCGACAGCGGAAAGCGCTATCTATTCTTTCTCCACTTGGATTCGTGTGGAGAATCTCCGCTGTACTCAATCGAGCACTTACCCATGAAGTCCTTCATGCTGAAATACTCAAAGCATTTCCCACAGCAGAACAGCCATTTGCCCCTAATCGACTTTCGAAGTTCTACGAAGTCTGGGCTAATGGATTCAGGGTCGTCCATAAAATTGTAGTATGAAGGCTCGGAAACCATGTCGAATGGATCGTGCATATCGTCAGTATCAGACAGGAGAAGCTTTGAGCTTCCATATCCGATAACGATGCGAGGTTCGAGCACCGGCTGCAAAACCCTGAACCCGTCGTGATTCGGATTGTCACATTCAAATTCCCCGTCGTAACCGCAATGCGGACAGACGATGAGGTTGGGGCTCGGGTCTATCTTGATGATTGTCGCCCTAATAGACTGGAGATCCCGAATCTTCAATTCTAATGTCAACCTGAAGTCGGCGAGCATCTTCAGCCCCTCTCCGTAGATCCTATTGGATGAATCGCTTCCAGACACGATGAGTTCTAGGGCCCTTTCAATCTCAATAATTTCCTTGTCGATGGACTTAATCCTATCGCCCGTACTCTCTTGAGCTTCCGTTCTGTATGTACTCATCTTAGCTCTCTCTTTCCTTGCTGCGCCTATCAACAAGGTCCTCCACTGCGGCAATGACATCCTCTACCCGCGCGTTGCTACCGAGCCCCAAAGCAACCCTGATCTTGACGAGGGCCTTTCTGTACTTCGCAGCCTTCGCCGCACTACTGTTCAGCAGCCTGTCGGAGTTACTTTTGAATTTACCCATGGCTATTCATACAGCTCGGCATTGACCACATTGATCATGAATCGAACGCCCTCGATTTCCACAGGGAACTCAGCCCCCTCAAGGCTCATTCGGAGGAGTAGGTCTGACTCTTTACTCAGTGAGTCGACAAGCTCTTGATCAACAACAGTTGCTTCTGCTTCGATTTTGATTACCATGATGTATTACTCTTTCAGATTCATTAAAAAACCGGCCTCCCTAAATTAAGAGGGAGGCCGGCGAGGGTCGACGCAGGCGCGCAACGCTTTTGTCGGTGGAGTCGGCGGGAATCGAACCCGCGTCCAAGAGATCTCTAGATAGGCGTCTACGTGTGTAGTCGAAGTATTTGAATTCTTAGTCTGGCACTTGCGCTTTCGACACGCCTCCCAGAATCTCATCTACCTAAAACATCGCCATCACCAGTGGTAGCACCAGATCAAACTATCCTCGTGTTTTTATCGACCGTCCCCCTACTCGAGAAACCTCGGGTTGGGTCGTCCTAGCGAACTAGGCTGCGGCCCGAAGGCCGTAATCGTTGCTGTTCACAACTGTGTTTTCCTCGTCCGTTTTTAAGCCGGCGGTTGAGGCCCCGGCACACGCAGCTTTCTCCTTCGATGCCCCTGTCGAAACCAGTGCGACCCCGTTGGATAAGAAGACTAACTTAATCGGATGGCAAGGTCAATGTCTTGCGTAGTAGACCGTGCCTTTGCCTAGGGAATCCTTCGACCAGTCAGTATCAGAATCGAAGTCCTCATACTGACCAACCTTGACCGAAGGGCATGTCTCTCCGAGCATTCCCTTCCCACTGTACTCGTAGTCGACCTCGAGCCCCTGGGAGAGAGCGTCCTGAACGAAGCGTTCTTGATTGTCAGAGAGCGTGCGCCCCTCAACATCCTCTAGATCCTCTTCGTGAAGGGTCTTGGACACGTTGAAATCGGACAGCTCGATGAACCCATCGTATTCGCGGAGAACCTTTACCATTTCCGATAAAATTTGGTTGTGAGTCCGACCGCCATCCCTTGCCTTGACTCTCAATTTGATAATTTGAATTCCCAT
>CAYSBQ010000013.1:0-28031 GCA_964429315.1 uncultured Desulfobacterales bacterium | reverse complement strand
GGGTGCACCGTGCGAGCTTGTAGTCAATAAGAAGGACAAGGTTACGGAAGGGGATGTGGTGGCATCTACGGAGAGGCTGGGATCACCTCTTCATGCACCCTATTCAGGTACGGTAAAGGGAGTTCAAAATGCCCTCCATCCTTTGGTGGGCAATGCACCTGCCGTGGTGATCACTGGAGATGAAGAGGCGGAGGCAAAATCTTATTCTCGTTCCGACTGGACAAAATTATCGAAGGAAGAATTGCTGGCCAAAATCAAAGGTGGAGGAGTGGTTGGCATGGGTGGTGCGGGGTTTCCGGCCGGAGCTAAACTGACCATTAAGCCGGGGATAAAACTCGACACGCTCATCCTGAATGGAGCGGAATGTGAACCGTGCCTGACAAGTGATCATCGTCTGATGGTGGAACATGCCAAAGAAATTATTGAAGGGGCCAAGATCATTTTAAAGATCCTCGAAATCAATTATTGTGCGATTGGCGTTGAAAACAACAAGCCGGATGCTATAGAAACATTAAAAAAAGCAATTGCAGAAGATAGGTCGAAAAACGGTTACAATATCGTGGTAAAGCCTATGAAGGTCAAATATCCTCAGGGATCTGCTGATCAGATCATGCAGAGTGTGACCGGCAGGGCAAGGCCCTCGGGGGTGCGCTCTTCAGCAATAGGCATAATCGTTCAAAATGTATATACAACAAAGGTCATTTATGATGCTGTAGCCTTTGACAAACCGCTTTATGAACGTATAGTGACCTTTACCGGCAAGGGGCTCAAACGTCCTGCCAATGTTATGGTTAAGGTGGGAACAAGCCTTGCGGACGTTGTTGAGTATCTTGGAGGCGTCACACCCGAACTTGCCAAGGTAATAGTTGGTGGACCAATGATGGGGGTTGCGGTGTCAACACTAGATATTCCGACAACCAAGACGACATCAGGGGTCCTTTTTCTTACAAAAGATGATATTGATATTCAGCCACATCATCCTTGCGTCAAGTGTGGCTTTTGTGTTGATGTATGTCCCATGGGCCTTGAGCCTAACAATGTTAGTATCTATGTTGAGGCAGGGCGAGGCGCTGATACGGAAGAGTTCGGGGTTGATGACTGTTTCCTGTGCGGAAGTTGTGCCTATGTCTGTCCGGCGAAGCGACCGTTGGTGCAATTTATGAGTCTGGCCAAGGCAAGCATTGCAGCATCCAAGAAAAAATAGCTAAAGAGGAGTATAATGACCGGAACACGAGCAGAAGCAACCACTGTGGAAGAGGCTGGGAAGGCGATCTCGCCGAAGTTGTTTGTATCGGTTTCGCCGCACTTCAAAAACACGGACACGGTGTCCAAGATAATGTGGACTGTCGTAGCCTGTTTAATGCCACCGCTTATCCTGTCGGTTTTTATCTTTGGCTTCCAAACGCTGATTATAGCGTTAGTAAGTGTGGCAAGCTGTGTTGGAACCGAGTATGTGTCTAACAGGGCACTGAAGCGACCTACCGACACTATTAGAGATGGGAGTGCCGTGATTACAGGGCTTCTTTTGGCCTATGTGATTCCTCCCGGAGTGCCATACTGGATGCCGATCCTGGGCGGGGTTATGGCTATTTATATAACAAAAGTGTTAATGGGTGGAATCGGTTTTAATATCTTCAACCCAGCGCTCGTTGGCCGTGCATTTCTGGTTGCCACGTATCCTGTGGCTATGACGTCAGCGTGGCTTAATCCGATCCGGGATGCAGCGGTCTTTAAATACATGGCTTCCGGAGTAGATGCCGTTTCTACAGCCACACCGCTCTACGTCCTAAAGCACTATGGCATTGCTGAGGTGATTGAAAGGTTTGGCTCTTTATCAGTCCTTTATAAGGATTTTTTTATCGGATGGAGGCCGGGCTGTATCGGGGAGACTTCCGCTTTTTTGCTCTTACTTGGAGGGCTATACCTCATCCATAAAAAATACATTACCTGGCACATTCCGGTTTCTATGATTCTCTCCGTAGCGCTTCTTACCTGGGCCTTTGGAGGGGAAACCATATTTACAGGCAAACCGCTGCTGGCAGTGTTCTCAGGCGGGGTAATGCTGGGGGCCTTTTTTATGGCCACTGACTATGTTACCTCCCCGACACAGCCGACAGGCAAACTGATATTCGGGGCAGCAATAGGCGCTTTGACCGTTCTGATACGCCTTAAGGGAGGATATCCGGAAGGTGTCTGTTATGCCATCTTGCTCATGAACTCCGTGACACCGGCATTGGATAATTGGTTTAGGCCAAAACGTTTTGCTCCTCAACCGGAAGAAGGTGCTTAAAAGATGAAAGAAATTATAAAGATTACCGTAGCGTTGACCGTTTCCTGCTTAATTGCCGCCGCAGTCATGGGGTTGACCTTTACCTTTACGGCAAAGGCCAAGAAGCATAATGAACACCAAAATGTGCAAGTGGCAATGATGAAGCTTTTAGGCTATGGCAAGGGCAGCCCCGCTCCTTCGGACCTCACGTTTCACAACGTCTACCGGTATATTATTGAAAATGGCGACAAGAAACATCTTGGATACATGGTGCCGGTAGAAGCCGGGGAGGAAGAAGGCTATGAGTTGGTTGTCATTGATTTGGAGGGAAACTTTGTTGAGAAGCATAAAATGTCCATCTCGGTTGAGGCGGCTAACGAACAGCCTGAAAGGAAAAAGGCTTTAGAAGAAACCTTAGAATCTTCCAATATCTTTACCTACGGAGACACCAGCATTATTGCCAAGCGTGGGAACAAAAGGACGGCCTATCTACTTCCAGGGGAATTTCCCGGTTTTAAGACATTTATTGAGGTAATGCTGGCCCTAGATTCCAAGTTCGAGATTTTGGGCCTGGAGATTATGGAACATGAAGAGGATCCCGGCCTTGGGGGTGAGATCGAGCAAGAATATTTCAAGAACCAGTTTGAGGGGAAATCTTTTAAGAAGGTAAAAGAACTCAAAGTTGTGAAAAAGCCGCTTTCCGGGGAGTACAGGAAGTACTTGGAGAAAAGCGACTGGAAAGAGGGGATGTTTTCCGAGGGGCAAATCGAAGAGATACAAAAAGAATATAAGGATGACGATATATATGCCATTACCGGGGCTACAATTTCCAGTCGGTCGGTGACAAACGGTGTCAAGGGCCTGGTTAAAAGATTTGCCTACCGTGCTGGAATATTAGATAAGGTTATAAAGGCTCAAGGTATCAAATCGACCATTTAGTGTAGTGTGGTTTTCGGTACGGCCACACCAGGCTATCCTCCTTTATAGGCTTTAGGGAGGGTGGCGAATAAAAACCTAAATATCTAATAGGGAGTAGAAAATTGGCAGCTACGACAAAATCAAACGGGCAGCTCATTTTAGATGGTATCCTAAAGGAAAACCCAATCTTTCGTCTGGCGCTTTCCATGTGTCCTGCAGTGGGGATAAGCACGAGTATTATGAACGGGATTCTTCTTGGGACCGCTGTGCTTTTCGTGCAGGTGTTTTCTAGTTGTACCATCTCGCTCATCAGGAATTATATACATGATCGAATCCGGATACCCACCTACACGCTGACCATTGCTACCTGGGTTACGGTCATTGACCTGGTGTTATCCGCTTATGCGCCGGAGGCGTATAAAGCGATGGGGATTTTCGTTAAACTTATTGTTGCCTTTGCCATTATTACCATGCGCCTTGAGATGTTCGCCAGCAAGAATACGCTTAACAAATCCTTCTGGGATGGTATGGGGATGGGCTTGGGTTTTATGTTCGGAATGGTGACCTTGGGTTTTGTGAGAGAGCTTATGGGCATGGGAACTCTCCTTGGTTATGATGTGCTGGGTTTTCGTCCATTGCTTTTCTTCGTTTTGCCATGTGCGGGTTTCTTTGTGGTTGGTCTCATGATGGGTTTGTTTAATTATATAGACGTCACTTATAGTCGGATGAAAAAGGGTTAAGGACTCATGAAAAACATCAAAGTATATCCATTGTTGGTTGGTGTTCTCGTTATAGGGGCGCTTTCCCTTGCTGGATGCAAGACAGGACACAAGTTTGTTAAAAAGACGGAGTTTAAGGACGAGGCCAAGATAGTCGTGACTTTTGCCGGTCCTGTTGATAAAGCTTGGGCCAAAGATATCGCCAACTATACGGTTTATGCAAAGCCTGACCCGGACATTCGCCTTAAGATTAAGGAGGCGACCGTTAGTGAAGACAAGACAGTGGTGACACTAACCCTTGAAGATGCACTAAACCAGGACGAGGCGCATGTTCTCACGACTACGGAGATCATGTCTGGAGGCCAATCTCTGGGCGCGGCGGTTCTGGCGGTGAAAAAGCTCTATATCGGCGTGTTGCTTACCATGCTGATCAGCTACATGCTTATCCATAACTTTGTTTTTACCAAGTATATCGGCCTTTGCGTCTTCTTTGGCACTTCTCAGAAAAGATCTACTGCCGTTGGCATGGGTATTGTCTTTACCGTTGTTATTGCCTTTGCGGCCATGATGGCGTGGGCGCTCTATCAGTTCGCGCTGAAACCTTTCCGATTGGACTATCTGCAGATAGTCGTCTTTATCGGTTTGGTGTCTTTGTCTGTTCAGGGAGTCGATACAATACTCCGGAAGGTTAACCCTGTGCTCTTTAAGTCCTTCGGTGTGTACCTCGTTCTGGTCATCGCCAACTGTATTGCTATTGCAGTTCCCTTGATCCTGGCCGACAATGAGTATAATGCTTGGGAAAGCTTGATGCTGGCCCTTGGAGCCGGCCTCGGTTTTCTAATCGCCCTTTTCCTAATGGCTTGTGCACGGGAGAAGCTTGAGCTTGCCAGAGTGCCATCTACATTTAAGGGGATGCCCATTGCCTTCGTTACAGCAGGGCTTTTTGCGCTTGCGTTTTTGGGGTTTTCAGGTATGTCCATTTATTAATTGACAGGCAGAAGGAAGGAACAAAGATGGATCCAGTATTATTGAAAATGGCCCTTATTGGCTTGGTGATCCTGGGATGCATTGGGTTGTTTTTCGGGATAGGCCTTGCTATGGCCGCTCAAAAGTTCCATGTGGAACCGGATCTCAAAGTGGAGGAAGTCATGGAGTCCCTAGCAGGCGCCCAGTGAGGTGGCTGTGGCTTCCCGGGGTGTGAAGCATATGCTGAAGCAGTAGTCCACGAACCTGATGTTCCGCCGAATCTTTGCTTCCCAGGCAAAAAAGAGGTAGCCGATGTGGTGGCGGAAATTACGGGCAAGAGTGGGGGGGCGGTCGAAGACATGCTCGCCGTTGTGCATTGTTCCAGGGTGCAAGGAAAGGTGCACACGAAATACAATTATATTGGTTATGGCACATGTTCAGCGGCAAACATTGCCTTTGCGGGGCCCCTTGATTGTCAGTACGGTTGTGTCGGGTTCGGGGAATGTGCCGAGGCGTGTCCGTTTGGTGCCATTGCCATGATTGACAATTTTCCCGTGGTTGATCCGGATATTTGCGTTGGGTGTGGCAATTGCGTAAATACTTGTCCTAAACGGATTATTCATCTTATCCCAAAGGGCGCCAGGGTATTCATTCCATGCAACACAAAGGATACGGCCAAGGCGACAATGTCGGTATGCAATGCCGGTTGTATTCACGATAAGGCATGTATCAGGAAATGTCCGGCCAAGGCCATCTCGGAAGTAGATGGCGTTGTCACCGTTGATCATAAAATATGTATGGACTATGGACCTGATTGTGAGGAAGTCTGTATCTCCGCTTGCAAAAAGGTCCATATCCTGCAACGTTTTGAACTTGACCAAGAGAAACGATTAAAAGAAGCAGTGGCTTAATTAGAATTGGAGGAGTGCTATGTCTGAGCAAAAGGAAAGATTTGGAACAGTTGATCGGAGGACGTTTTTAAAATACTCTGGTATGTTAGGTGTTGGGCTTGCCTTTGGCGGTGTAATGCCCATCTCGGAGTGTGTCGCTTTCGACAGGAAGCTTTACAAGGTAACGAGGGCTCGCTTGGCCATGGGCACCTTCGTAGCTGTGACGGTAATGCACCCGTCCAAGGATGAGTCCGATGAAGTTATCGGCAAGGCTCTTGATGAAATGGACAGAGTAAGCCGATTGCTCGATCGGTACGATTCCGCCTCGGCCATTGGAGTGCTTAATCGTGATGGAGCTTTATCTGAGATTCCATCTGAGGTATCGGAGGTTCTGGCCCGTTCACTCCATTTTCACAAGGTCACGGGCGGTGCCTTTGACATGACGGTTAAACCCCTTGTCGATTTGTACAAGGACCACTTTGCCGAGCATGGAAAGCCCCCTTCGGAGGCTGAGGTTGCCAAGGTTTTAAATCTGGTGGATGCAGATGCCGTTTGTTTTGACGGCAAGGAAATCCGTCTCGCAAAAGATGGTATGGGCGTAACTCTGGACGGCATCGCGAAGGGATACATCATCGACTGTGGCGCCCGCATCCTGGAACATCATGGCATCAAGCACGGGCTCATCAATGCGGGCGGCGATATTCGTGCCATTGGCGGGAAAGACTCTACCGCGCCGTGGCGTGTAGCGGTTCAGAGCCCTGAAAAGGATGGATCCTACGCGGACGTGATAACCATGGTAAACGGCGCGATTGCAACATCAGGAAACTATGAGGTCTATTTTGACAAAGAGAAGCTCTATCATCACATTGTGAGTCCGAACAGCGGTCGATCGCCACTAGAGAGTTCCAGCGTTACAGTGCTTGCATCAAATGTAATGGATGCAGATGCCCTTTCAACGAGTGTCTTTGTCTTGGAACCAGTCGCCGGGAAGCAGTTCATTGAGAAGATGCCGGGAACCGAGTGTCTTATCTTGACATCTTCCGGAACAAGGGTTTCGTCCGGCGGGTGGCCGACAGCATAGCAGTTTAGAGAGAAGAATATCGTAGGTTTTTGGTAAAAGATTGTTTAGAAGCCCCTGGGGGTACCCTCAGGGGCTTTTTGTGTTATAATGTTAAAAATAGCTCGGCACCTAACGGCATGAATGCCGGGAAAGGATGTTTAGAGATGAGCCAATTGAGCGTTGGGCGGCTTGAACATGCCCTTGAAGGTATTGATACAACTTGTGAGGTTTTCCTGGAGACGATTTCAGATGGTGTTTACTTGTTAGATAAAAACGGGCGTTTTACTTATGTCAACAAGGTCATACAGGAGAGGTCCGGAATACCTTTTGACAAGTTGGTTGGGATGCACTGCCTAGACATTGTTAATCCCGGAGATCATAAACATGTTCAGATGCTTTTTGACAGAGTCATGAGAGGCGAGGAAGTCCCGCCGTATGAGTTGTCTTACAGAACAAGCCAAGGCGAGACAAATTATGTGGAGTTGAACTCCAAGCCGATATTTAGGGGCAAGGAAATAGTTGGCCTTCAAGGTGTTTCCCGCGATATCACCCGAAGAAAAAAAGCCGAAATTGCACTGAAGAAACTAAATTTTGAACTTGAGTCGCGGGTGAAAAAGCGAATGGATGATCTGGAGGAAGCAAACAGAAAACTTGTCAAAGAGATTGAGAGTCGCAGACACACTGAGAAGGCACTCCGAGAAAGTGAGAGACGGTTTCGTGCTATTTTCGATTCAGCGCAGGATTGTATATTCATGAAGGACAATGAGTTAAGATATACACTCATCAATCCATGCATGGAAAGGCTCTTGGGGATTCATGCTTCTAAGCTGATAGGAAAAATGGACGGAAAGCTTTTCGGGGAACAAGTGGCCTTGCGCGGTGCCGAGGTGGATTCTCGAGTCCTTGCCGGAGAGATTGTTGACCTGGAAGAGACAATGCCGGTAGATGGTGTTCCACAAACATTCCATATTATCAGAGTGCCTATGTATGAAAGTTCGGGACGCATTACAGGGATTTGCGGTATTGCCAGGAACATAACTGGGCGGAAAAAGGCGGAAGACGCTCTCAGGTATAGTGAGATGACGGTACGAGCCCTTCTGAACGCTACAACGGAAGTGATAATGCTCATTAAAAAGGACGGTGCTATCCTTGCCGTAAACGAGACGGCTGCCCGACGATTTGGAAAAGGCGTGGAGGAAGCTGTCGGCTTGAACATCTCTGATCTTATTGAGCCTGAAGTTTTTAAACGAAAGAGGCGATTGGCAGAGCCGGCATTTGAGTCAGGCAAACCCGTCCGTTTCAAGGATGAGCGTCATGGGAGGTCTTTTGATACTAATGTATATCCTATTAAGGATGAAGAGGGAGATGTGATACAGCTTGCCGTCTTTAGCAGGGATATTACGGTGCAAAAGGAGGTGGAAGAAAAGCTTTTAACTTACCAACACAAGCTCCGGTCTCTTGCCTCTGAATTATCCTTGGCGGAAGAAAGGGAGCGACGTCGCATAGCAAATGAAGTGCATGATCATATTGGTCAGAATCTGGCCTTTGCCAAGATAAAACTGGGAGAACTCCGGAGGCAGACTTCCTCTAAGGATTTCTTAGATCCTATAGGCGAAATTACCAGCCTCATTGACAGTGTAATCCAGGATACACGTGCCCTAGTTTCGGAACTTGGTTCTCCTGTTCTCTATGAACTCGGTTTTGTACCTGCCGTTCAAGGATTTTGCCGGAAAATAGAAAAACGATATGACCTTATTGTGTCGTTTGCAGATGATGACAATCCTAAGCCGTTGGTTGATGATGTCCAGGTACTCCTGTTTCAGTCATTTCGGGAGGTCCTTATAAATGTTATTAAGCATGCTAAGGCAAAGAGAGCAAAGGTTTCGCTCACAAGGGACGGCGATCAGGTGAGAATTTGCGTAAGCGATGATGGCGTCGGGTTTGAAGTAGCAGGTCTTGATGCCAAGTTGCATAAAAATAAGAGCTTTGGCCTCTTTAGTATAAAGGAGCGCTTGGAACCTTATGGCGGTGGTATGGAAATAGAATCAAAGCGAGGTCAGGGGACTTGGGTGACATTAACAGCACCTTTGAATTAAAGTAGGATCAAAGGATTCGGGAATTGAGGGATTAAGAAATTGTTGAATTTCCCTGAATGTTTCAATTCCTGAATTTGCAATTCCAGTATTCGTCAAATAACAATACTGTCCGCCACCATGGCCCACAAATATTTTACCTCAAGGTCTTCCATGCCATATTCAATTCTCAGGCTTTTTTTGAACTGGTCGTAGCAGGTATGACAGGAGACAATCAGCATGTCAGCCCCAGTTGCCTTGATCTGCCAGGCTTTTTTACGGCCGTAATAGACCCTTTCTTCCTTGTATGGGGTCAGCCATGATCCTCCACCCGCACCGCAACAAAACTGGAAGCCCCTATTTGGAAACATATCCACCCAATTATCGGAACACTGATCGATGATCCAACGTGGTTCGTCATAGTAACCATGCCCAAACTTCATCTCGGACTTTCTTCCGTAGTTGCAGGGATCATGGTAAGTGGTGAGCTTCGGGTGTTTCGACTTATCAAGTTTGATTCTTCCTTCTTTGATGTACTTGATCATGAGATCGAAGACCGTATAGGTGCCATACTTCTTGAAGAATTCCGGATACCACTTCTGAAGACCCAACCTGGTCGCCATGTAGGCGTGACCTCATTCCGGGAAGAGGAGGTTTTTTGCCTCCAGCTTTTCCATATTCTCCACAATCCTTCCAACCATGGTCTTCATGGCCGAATCATCACCGGTGTATAGTGCCCAGTTGACACCCTCCCAATTTTCAGAGGGGATCGTCCAGCTCTCATTGGCAGCATAGAAGATTTTCCACCAAAACTTCATGTCGTCGGTTTGCCCGTAAGGAAGTTTCCCGTGAACGGTGCAAAGGATGTTGGCCCCCTTTTTGTCCAAAGGCATTTCGAAATCGTCAAAGCCTTCCTCCGCTGCGAATTCCTTCGCTACATCTTGCATGACGAAGATGAAGTCGTCCCGGGGAATGCCGAAGTTATTCCCCGTCTTTAGGGCTACGGTAACGCCCTTGTGCAGTGTTCCCGGGACATCCTCACGACCTCGGAGGCTTCTGATATTCCTGACAAGGTCGCCTATTTTAACCCCCATGGGGCAGGCGTAGTCGCACCTGCCGCACATAGTGCAGATCCAGGGCCACCTAGCATCAATCAGTTCTTTTTCCATGCCCAGAACCGCCATGCGGACTAATTTACGCGCATCAAAGCCGTCTATGCCCGTAGCTGGACAACCGCTTACACAGGTTGCGCAGGTGAAACAGGCCATGGCCTCTTGAGTCTCAAGGGTTGTCTTTGGAAGTGTTGTCAGATCCAATGCTTCCATGTCATTCTCCTTAAAGGACTGTTATTCAAGTGTTCACCGCGGATTCTATCTCGTCATCTAGGCCCAATTTCAAATCCGTTTCTCCGCCTTCGGACGTTGAATGATCAGGGGCGCTAATGCCGGATTTTCCTAACACCTCCAGGGCGATTTGCAGTGAGGCCGATATCAACAATGATCTGGCTGCACTGAAGGCCCCTTCGGGCGGCCTCCTTGATTTCTCGGTTGAGGTGTTCCATTGATTTTGGGTTCATTCCAAGCTAATTCTTTCCCCACTTTTTTCAAACGCTTCTACGATTTCTTTTATCCGTTTATCCACGTATGCAGCAAGGCTTTCTGCTTGCGTTGGTGTCATTCTGGCAATACCAACAGACAGACGTTCTATCTTTTCCTCTGCAATGCCTGTAGTCTTGTTGATCAGGAAAGATTCAACCTCGCTTCCGTCAAGAAATTTCCCGCAAGCCCCCACAGTCCCGAGGAATTCATCACCAACGAATATCGGCACTGCTATCTTTGCAAGTCCGGCATCGCATTCTCCAACAAAGGGTTGTCTTGTTTGAGATACCTTTTGTACCATGTATTGGTTGGCAACAGCACAAATAAAGCTAAGCCCTTTCTGGTTTCCCTTTATGACAGGGCACAAGCTATTCGCCCACTGTTTATAATCCGTTATGCTTATACCGCTCACCGGGTAAATGCTGGTATCAAGGCCAAATCTTTTATAAATCTCTTTTTCCAGCTCGGCCCATTTTTCAATAGTTAAGATGTCTGTTAGTTTAATATCTTTCGCGTTCATATGTAGCTGTGTTGCACTCCCTCTTCAAAATCTTGTGACACTTATTTCGCGATGAACCCTAAGCCAAAGGATGCCCCAGAGGCTATCTGCCTATGCGACACTACCGAACCAGACAATTTGTGGGTGGAAGTGGACCTATTCAGAGAGTGTGGCGCTCTCCCTTGTATTGGCCTTGCGGATGGTCTAAAGGGGGAAGATCCTTACACCTTATCATACAAGGTTAAGTCCAATAAACAGTATATTTATACAATTTTATATTGTGCTTTTTTGCCTATTTTTTAAAATTACTCACAATTTCATTTATCCGTTCCTCCACATACGTGATGACCGATTCCACTTCGCTTTTTGTAATCTTATTAATATCGTTGGAAAGGCTCTCTACCTCTGATTGATCAATCCCTGCTAGTTTGCTAATCAGAAAAGAATCAACCTCGCCTGTATTAAGCAACCGACCACAACCACTAGCAATTCCCAGAAATTCGTCACCCGCAAATATAGGTGAAGCAAATTTCACCAGTCCAGCGTCGCATTCTTCGTTAACTGACTGTTTTATTCGCTTCGCCTGTCCAAGCATGTTCTGATTAGCAACGGCACAGATAGCGCTTCGGCCCTTTTCGCCGCCTTTGACAACAGGGCATAACCTGTTTCCCCAGTTTGCGTACTGGGTTACTTTGTTGCCATCCTTATCTAAAACACCCGCGTTAAGGCCATAAGTGGTATTAATAACCTTTTCAAACTCGACCCATTTTTCAAGAGGTAAAATGTCTGTCAGTAGCATGCTGCATCCTTTCTAATCGTTTAACAATTTGATTATGTAGGCTCCATGACACTACTCGGTGATATAATCAAAAAAACCGAGAACCGTGCTTTCAGCCTGATCGAAAATAGTTTTAAGTTGTTCTTCAGTCAAGGGCCTAATTATATCGGGGTCATCCGGATCGATCAATCCGAAAAAGAATTTTACTATTTTTATAGACTCTATAGTGACTATCAACCCCAGATTATTGAGTTCACCAATTTCGGCGCCAAACTCAAACTCATCGAAATCTTCCGGTGGGTCGGGGAGATACCGGCCGGTAAAACCAAAGTCTTTCAGGCCGTCGGCATTTTTTATGTTTTCGAGGTTGATCTCTTTGCCGACGTATTTTTTGAGTCGTTTTATTGTCCTTGCCTCAGTTAAATAACATGCTCAAACTTATAGGCGTTCTAGCTTCAGTCTATCCACCTGAGTTACTAGGCGTTTATACATAATTTCATGGTTTTTGTCAATCGGTTTCACCTGTGTATGAAACGAAGTACATATCAATGTTTCGTTGCCACCGGTTCCCTCAGGATAATGTCAATGGCTTCAAATGCGCTCCGGGAAATGGTAGGATATGCTTTTCTTAATGAACCTATCTGTCTCAGGTTTTCAGCTGTTCTTAGAACCAGCATGGCAAGGTCGCCTTCTGAAATCCCCGCAATCTCAAGCACATTCTCCCATGATTGTCCACTGGCCCAAGCATAGATTGAAGCACTGGCCCACAAGGTAATTGGTCTTACCTC
The DNA here is from genome assembly GCA_964429315.1 of uncultured Desulfobacterales bacterium. GTDB lineage: Bacteria > Desulfobacterota > Desulfobacteria > Desulfobacterales. The sequence continues at coordinate 15,474 of CAYSBQ010000013.1, read as the reverse complement.
AAAACCCCATGCTTCCTTTCGTTTCATGAGGGGGATCAATTTTTTCTTCATATTCTCATAGGCATCAAGAAGTACTTTTGGGAGATTTGACTCATTTACACTATCTTCCACATCGCGATCATGAACAAAGGGGGCAACTAAGGCCGAAAGAAGGACCGGATTTGAGTTCGGCAAGACGTTCAGACGTAGGGCTGCGGCAACCATTAGTGGCTGATCTAACCTAAGGTGAGAGGCCCACAAACCATTTTGAGTTAACTTGTCGCCCTCATCAACAAAGCCTTCTTCTTTTAAGAATTCAAGGTGTCTAACAAAATCTTTCCATAATTCCATCCGCACGGCATTCATACGGTCCCACAACAGGGCAAAGTCATCAAGAGCCGACCTGAAAGGTTCCTTGGTTTTTCCGTGACATGTCTTCAAGTATCTACAATTATTGCAAGCCAACTCGTCATGCTGTTCTTCTAGAGAAAGTAGCCGCTCACTGATGGGACTCAATTGTGCAAGCTCGCCTTCCCTCAAAGGCAAGGACGTCAATACGTTCATAGGTCCCATGCGTGCGGCAAGAACTATCAATTCCTTTATTTTCCGTGTGTCTTTCTGGTCCGGCAGTTTCAGCACCTCTTCTAGGATTTGAGAAACCTTTTGCACAGGAAACCACCGCATCCTCAAATCCTTGCCATGGAAGGAAGGTTTTTCTTTTACCCTCAAGGCAAGTATGCCCTTTTCTCCACCTTTTGCCTGCGATTTGCAAACACAATACGTGCGACCACGACGGTCTAAAAATAGTCTACCCGGGACCAGATTTGCTATCTTGGAAAGCCTACTTTTAAGCCCCTTGAATCTACGCTGTAGATCCTTATTTTCCCATATCAAGGCCCGGCGTTTTCTTATAAGGTCCAGGACAAAATCAGGGCCTGCACACAATGACTCGGGCAACAATTCCATTAATCGACTCCCCGCTGTCTTGAACTTTTGTTCGAGCTTTGGTTGCCGGTTAACAACATCCAGATATGTGGCAAAGGATTTGCGAAATATTTCTTTTATTTCAAATGGGTTATGAGATAGAAGTAGATTTAGGACCATGGAAAAATCGAGCCTGATCTTACTGAGCACATCCTCAGGCGGTGAGGTGCAAAGCCTGGCAATCAACCCAATGTCCATATATTTGCCGGGAATAACCATAGCAAAGCCAATAAGGTCCTTTCCTCGCCTGCCTGCCCTGCCCGTGGTCTGGTGAAACTCGGTGCCGCATAGCGGCACAAATCTGTGACCGTTGTAACGATCCGAATTCAGGAACACTACACTGCGTGCCGGGAAATTGACGCCGGCAGCCACTGTGGATGTAGCAAAAACCGCATCAAGCCATCCCCTGGTCATGAGACCTTCTATGAGGAGTTTCCAGGCGGGAAGTTGCCCACTATGATGGGCCGCTACCGCCATGTTTTGCAACTGCCGCATTTGCCTGTGATCGGCCAATCGGGTATGCCCTTCAATCAGTCCATCAATCGCCCCCTTTAACTTGTCTTGTTTTTCCGGGCTCAAATTGGCAACACAACGATCAATTGCCGCGTCGCAGTCAGCCCTTGATTTCATAAAAAATATGGCAGGAAGAAGATCGTATTTTTTCAAAACCTTCATGATATCCCCAAAAGGGGGGAGTTGCCCCGGAGGAACGAGTATTTGAGGATGGGAGCTGTTCAAATAATCACTTACTTTCTTATCAATTCCATTGGCACCTAATAGTGGAAAAAGTCTGCCTGACGGATGAAAAAAGATTGGGAAAAGGGGCACTGGACGTCCTGTTTCTTCCACTACAACACAACGCTTGAATCGAATGGATTCCAGCCAGCCCGCAACTTGACGGGCGTTTCCTACAGTTGCGGAAAGGAGCAATAGGTGAATCCGCTGAGGCAAATAGATCATGATCTCTTCCCAAACGACTCCTCGATCCTCATCTCCCAAGAAATGGGCTTCATCCAAGATCACCAGGTCTGTTTCAAGATCCTTACCCTCGTGCATGGCGTCATAGAGTTGATTGCGCAAGATCTCAGTTGTACCAACGATAATTGGGGCATCATGATTTTCCTTGCGATCTCCTGTCAATATGCCAACATGTCCATGGCCAAATTCCTGGCCAAACTCCGAAAGCTTTGAATTTGTCAAGGCCTTTAGCGGCGAAGCATACCAAGCCCTTTTGCCTTTGTTGTAAACACGACGAATCGCCTCTTGCGCAATCCAGGTTTTTCCTGAACCTGTCGGGGCAGAGACGAGGCAATCCGAATCGGCAATTATAGAAACAGCCTCCAACTGGAATTTGTCCGGTTTAAAGCCTTCCTGGACAGGCACACCGATCCTGGCGAAGACCTTTTTTAGTCGGACGTCCGCACTCGGTTTTATCCCGGCGATTCTTTTTTTATGCGTAGATCTGCCGGGCCTACTATAGTAAGGCTTCCGTTTTGGTCTTTTAAAAGGAACTTTTTTCATTTGTCGTAATACCCTGGTCTGTTATCGCCATTTCCCCCACAGTTTATCTCATGAATCGCATTATTTTTCAATTGGTTATTGAGAAGCCAGCGCTGAAGCCATGCCGCCATGCTTGACACATTGACTCAAGATGCTAGAATCCGTACCTCGGATTGAATATCGAAGTGTATCTACATCAAAACCAGGTGAATCTGGCGCCATTAAACCTGTGAACGGGCACGGTCTTACCATGGCAGAGTCAGGGGGTTTTCCAAATGCGAGCGGTTATTCAACGCGTTACAAGCTGTGAGGTTAGAATAGACAACCGGATAGTTGGAAAAATCGGTCCGGGCCTCGTCGTTCTTCTGGGGATTTCACGTTCCGATGAGGCAAAGGATGCGGAGTATCTATCGGACAAACTTGTTTGCTTGCGGATCTTTGAAGATGAGGAAGGCAAGATGAATAGCTCCCTTTTGGAAACTGGCGGTGCGATCATGATTATCTCGCAATTTACCCTCCTTGGCAACTGTCGAAAAGGGCGGAGGCCATCCTTTGTTGAGGCGGCGCCACCAGAAGAGGCAAGATGGCTCTATGAATATTTTGTGAGCCGGATGAAATCGAAAAACATACCGGTGGCCACGGGTCGGTTCCAGGCAAAAATGGCTGTATCCCTGATTAATGACGGACCTGTAACACTTGTTGTTGAAAGTAAACGGCCATGAGTAAAAGAAAAAATAAGACCTACTTTCAACAAGATCCACCACCCTGTATGATCTTTGTGGACAAAGATGGAACCTGGTTTCACAAAGGAAGCCCCATAATTCGCCGTGAATTTATTCGCCTCTTTTACAAGTCTCTTTACATGGATAAAAAGGGACGTTATATTATTAAGTTTCAAGATCAGGTTTGTCGTTTAGATGTTGAAGACACACCATTTATTGTACTCAGGACAGACCTTGTTCGTGCGATCAAGTATGGACAACGAGACGGTTACGTCATTCAACTCATAGACGGGACAGAAGAGAACCTAGATCCCGAAACCCTGACAATCGGGGCTAATAATGTCCTTTATTGCAGGATTCGAGGGCAAAGATTTAGGGCCCGTTTCTCTCGGCCCAGCTACTACCAACTTGCACAGCATATTCAGGAAGAACCTGAAGCGGGAAGGTACTTTCTTTTTTTAAACGGCGAAAGATACTATATTAGTGTTGGCGACTATAAGGCTATCGAGGTTTAACGGTGTTAAAATATTTTATAACTTGAGAAAGAAAGGCGGTTAAAAGATGGATATGAAGGGAAAAGTGACTAGGAAAAAGGTGGAAGAGCTCAGGAAGAAAGTTGTTCGCAAACCACAATTGGTTTGGGATTCTCTGCGATTAAAAGACAAACAAAAGGTGTTCGGATTTGCCAATCGGTATAAGTCGTTTCTTGATATTGCCAAGACAGAGCGTGAGGCGGTGCGTGCTATTGAGGACTTCGCAAAAAAGAAAGGATTTAAAAATATCACAAAAGCTGCCACAGGCAACAAATTCTACAAAGTTTCCAAAAATAAGAACATTGCCCTTGCCGTACTCGGGGAAAAGGCCCTTTCGTCAGGAGTAAATCTTGTGGTATCTCACATAGACGCACCGCGCTTGGACCTCAAACAAAACCCCCTTTATGAAGAGGTGGATCTTGCCTTTCTAAAGACTCATTATTACGGCGGGATCAAGAAGTACCAATGGTTGACGAGACCCCTTGCCATCCATGGCACCGTTTTCAACAAGGACGGAAAGGCCTTTGATATTCAGGTAGGTGAAGCCCAAGATGATCCTGTCTTTACAATCGCCGATCTTCTACCCCATTTAGCCCGAAAGGTTCAGACAAATAAAAAGGTGTCTGACGCCTTTGAAGGGGAGAAGTTGAATATACTAGTTGGAAGTCTACCTATCGGAGATGAAGAAACCAAAGAGCGGTTCAAACTTGCCGTATTGGAACATCTTTTTTCTACTTACGGTTTTATTGAGGAAGATCTGATGAGTGCCGAGATAGAGATCGTTCCGGCAGGCAGCGCACGTGATGTGGGATGGGACCGCGGATTGATCGGTGCTTATGGACAAGACGATCGTGTATGCGCCTATGCCTCGTTGGAAGCTATAGCTGAGGTTGCCGGGCGGGAAAAAACCTCAATAACTTTGTTTACGGATAAGGAAGAGATTGGAAGTGACGGAAGCACTGGGGCGAAATCTCGCTTCCTGGAAGATTTTGTGGCTGATCTTTGCAAAATTACAGCCCAGGAAGACAGCGCGAAAACGTTGAGGACTTGCCTGCTGAACTCAAAGGCATTGTCAGGCGATGTAAACGCCGCCCTTGACCCTGATTATCAGGATGTCCACGAAAAACGGAATGCCGCCAAGATCGGATACGGTGTGTGTATCACCAAGTTTGGCGGGTCTGGAGGCAAATATGGCTCAAGTGATGCCAATGCAGAGTATCTGAGTTACATCCGCAAGATCTTCAACAAAGACAAAATAATTTGGCAAACAGGTGAATTGGGCAAAGTAGACGAAGGCGGTGGGGGTACGATTGCCAAGTTTATCGCAGTACATGGCATGGAGGTGCTGGATTGCGGCACCCCGATCCTTTCCATGCACTCACCTTTCGAAATAGCCAGCAAAGGTGATATATATATGACGTACAAGGCGTATAAGACTTTTTTGAGTAGCAAATGAAGCGACTTTCTTTTGCGTGGAGCCTCATTGCGCTCCTTACCTTTTGGTCGGTCTTTCCATATTCCCTGTGGGCCCAGGAGGTCTCTATACCCCTATCAGCACTTTCATCTGATGATGCCTTCCTGGTTGCAGGGCCGGATGGTAAAATCCTTTATAAACAAAACGAAGAGAAAAGGTATGTGCCTGCTTCTACTTTAAAGATATTGACTGCCCTTGCAGCAATTCACTACTTGGGAAGATCTTACCGGTTTAAAACCGAATTCTATTTGGACTGCAAACAGAATCTAAAGGTAAAGGGCTACGGAGATCCCCTTCTTATCTCAGAAGTATGGGAAGGAATTGCTCTCGATCTGGCTTCCAGAGTTTCGGGATTTAAGGATTTGTTGCTGGATGATACGTATTTTGTCCGTGGCATCAGTATCCCCGGGACGGCAGATTCCACTAATCCCTATGATGCCACTATTGGAGCGCTTAGTGCCAACTTCAATACGGTGTCCTTTAAGCACAACGAAAAGGACAAGATTGTCTCCGCAGAATCACAGACCCCAATGACCTCCATGGCGCTTAGGAAAGTCCGGTTGCTTGGATTGAAAAGAGGTAGATACACCCTAACCCACGAAGGAAACGAAATCCCACGCTATGCAGGCGAACTTCTAGCCTATTTCTTGGAGAAAGGTGGTGTGAACTTTTCCGGTGATATCCGCTTTGGCGCCGTTAGTGCGAAAGATCGACTGCTCTACACTTACAAATCTACGTTCTCGTTGGAAGAAGTATTGCGCAAGATGCTGGAATTTTCCAGTAATTTTATGGCCAATCAGGTCCTTGTTACATTAGGAGCTGCTTTGCATGGCCCCCCAGGAACACTCGAAAAGGGTGTTTGCAGCCTTTCCAATTACTGCAAAGAGATACTTCATCTAAAGGATACCAAGGTTGTCGAAGGTTCTGGAATTTCAAGGCAAAACAGTATGTCGGCCATGGATATGCTGACAGCGCTAAAAGCCTTTGAAGCCCATCGCGATCTTCTTAAAAGGGAAGGTTCGATCTTATACAAAAGCGGAACCTTAAAAGATATCAGAACACGTGCAGGGTATATGGAGTTTGAGGGTGGGAAAATATACTATTTTGTCATATTTCTTAAAGATTCCAATGCAGATATCACCGCTGTGATGAGCGCTCTGAGAAAGCGCCTGGTTAGTGTTCATAGAAAAGAAATGACTGTGCAATGAGCAAACTTCTTGAAATAGACAACATAAGGAAGTCCTTTGGGGGACTGACTGCCCTAGAGGGTGTTTCATTTTCAGTTGAACATAAGCAGATAAAGTCACTGATAGGGCCTAATGGTGCAGGAAAGACAACCCTTTATAATATCATAACCGGCTTTAATGTCCCTACTGAAGGGACTGTCCGGTTTTGCGGCAACAGGATCGATGGCCTAAAACCTCATGTCATTGTCGGAAAGGGAATTGCTCGTACTTTTCAAAACGTGGAACTATTTGATAATATGACCGTCATTGAAAATGTCATGATGGGTTGCCATGTACGGACCGAGGCGGGCCTGCTCAGCGGGGCCTTTAGGCTCCATGCGGCCCAAACCGAAAAACGGGCTGTTGTGGAAAAGTCGCTGGAGCTCCTCGACTTTGTTAATCTCAAAGAACGGGCACATGAAGACTCGGCTGGACTTCCCTTTGGCCTTCAGCGCTATTTAGAGATTGCCAGAGCGATGGCTACCGAACCTAAATTGTTGCTACTAGACGAACCCGCCTCCGGCCTTGACCCTACCGAAAGCCAAGCGTTGACCAAGTTGATCTTAAAAATCAGGAACCGTGGAATAGCTGTGTTGCTCGTTGAACACAATATGGAAGTTGCCATGGAGATCTCCGACGAGATAGTTGTTCTCAACTACGGCGTAAACATTGCCGAGGGCACTCCACGGCAAATTCAAAATAACCCTGAAGTCGTCTCGGCCTATTTGGGAGATGAATCTTATGCTTAGGGTTAAGAATCTCCATGCACATTACGGCAATATTAAGGCCCTTGAAAATGTGTCTCTCCATGTTCACTCTAATGAGATTGTCTCCTTGATTGGTGCAAATGGCGCCGGGAAAACAACTATGCTAAATGCTATCTCTGGGCTCATACCTTGTACACAAGGTGAAATATACTGCGAAAAGACAAAGATCAACAGTCTTTCCGTGGAAAAGATTGTAGCTGTTGGTATCAGTCAAGTGCCTGAAGGACGTCAGATTTTTGCTCCTTTGACAGTCTTTGAAAACCTGGAACTAGGAGCCTACTTACGATTTAGAAAAAAAGAAAAAGACTCTATTAGAGAGGATCTTGAAAGGATCTTTCAGCTCTTTCCAAGATTAGAGGAACGAAATAAACAGATTGCAGGTACTCTTTCCGGGGGCGAACAGCAAATGCTTTCTATTGGCCGTGCCTTAATGGCCCGGCCGAAATTGTTGCTTTTGGACGAACCCTCTATGGGGCTGGCCCCGATAGTAATAAAAGATATCATGAGAACCATCTCCGCACTCAGAGATAGCGGTGTAACCATATTGATTGTGGAGCAAAACGCCCATGCCTCTTTAAAGATATCAGACCGTGGTTATGTGTTAGAGACAGGCAGGGTTATCCTTCAGGGAAGTTCAGCTGATCTACTAAACGATAGCGATGTCAAACGGGCATATCTTGGCAAGGATTACAAAACATTCTGGGAAGGGAGGGATACGGATTGAAATCCTTCAATGGAAACAACGAAAAGATGGACAGAGACGGGCTTGAGCAACTCCAACTTGAACAGCTTCAAAGTACCTTGAATCGAGCCTACAAGAATGTCCCATTTTACAAGAAGCAATTCGATCTGCTGGAAATAGATCCCAGCAGGTTGAGTTCCGTACAACAAATCAAAGGCCTCCCCTTTACAACACGACAGGACTTGGCGGATAACTACCCTTATGACCTATTTGCGGTTCCTCTCCGTGACATAGTTCGCATCAGTTCTTCAGCAGGAACTACTGCAAAACCGGTAGTAGTCGGTTACACCAAGGGAGACCTTAAGGCAAGAAACACTGTTACGGCCCGTTTCCTCGCTGCAGGCGGGGTAGTTGATACAGATATTGTACAGATTTGTCTTAATCCGGGCCTATCAAACTGGGGCTGGGCATTGAAAGAAGGGGCTGAAAACATAGGCGCTTCAGTTATGCCGATGGCCCAAATGAGCACATCCAAACAACTCATGGCCATGGAGGACTACAAAACTTCGGTACTCCTTACCACCCCTTCTTATGCCATGCATATACTGGAAGTCATAAAAGATACCAATATAGAGGCAAGCAATCTTGCCCTTAAGGCCATTTTAGTTTTGGGGGGACCGTTGGATCCAGGCTGGCGCAACAGGCTGGAAAGGGCTCTAGGCATTAGCCTGACCGCCGGATATGGGCTAAGCGATGTAACAGCTCCAGGCATCGGCTTTGAGTGCCATGAAAAGAAGGGGCTTCATATCAGTGAGGATCACTTTATTTTGGAGATCATCGACCCTGATACTGGTGATGTGTGTCTGCCCGGCGAGCAAGGAGAGGTAGTGTTGACCACGCTGACAGCCAGGGCTTTCCCCCTTATTCGCTTTCGAACGGGAGATCTGGCTTCTATCAAAGACGATCTATGCCCGTGTGGCAGAAGCTTTGTCCGCATCTCTGAAATTACAGGACATACGGGAGAAGTACTTACCATCGCAGGGGTAAAAGTGCATCCTGCCCAACTTGAACAAATACTTAAAACCGTCTCAGGTAAAACGCCGCCACGGTTTTTGATCCGGCTTTACAAAGAGAATTTTCTGGACATGGTTGAAATATGGCTTGAGATTACGGAGACTATTTTTTCCGATGAAGTAAAACTCGTTGAAAACGCGCTGAAGCATTTACGTAGACAAGTATTCCAAATGCTGGGCCTTGAGGTGTCAATAAGGTTGGTCGAGGCCTCAACGATAGAACAACACGGCCTGCCGTCAGGCGGGGTTATTGATGACAGGTAAGGGTGGTTTGCACTTTGTTACGCCTTAGAAGCGTTCATACCTATTACGGCAATGTTCATGTCCTTAGGGGGGTATCTTTGCATGTGCGACAAGGAGAGCTTGTGGCGCTCATTGGCGCCAATGGCGCCGGAAAGACTACTACCCTTAAAACAATCTCCGGACTTCTGAAACCAGGGAAAGGAAGGGTGGAATTTCGAGGTGACAATATTGCAGGACTGGCGCCAAACAAGGTGGTTCGCAAAGGGATTTCCCATGTTCCGGAAGGACGACAGGTTTTTGCAAAAATGACGGTCTCGGCAAATCTCGAACTGGGAGGTTATCTCATAAGAGACCGAGAGGTTGTAAGAAAGAGAATTTGCGAATTTGAAGGCATTTTCCCGGTCCTTGGAGAGCGCAAGAACCAACTTGCAGGGACACTTTCAGGCGGAGAGCAACAAATGCTTGCCATTGGCCGGGCGCTTATGGGACAACCCAAGGTCCTCCTGTTGGACGAACCATCCCTCGGTCTTGCACCGATCGTAGCACACACTGTCTTCAAATCTATCGCCCGACTCAGGGATGAAGGAATTACAATCCTCTTGGTGGAACAAAATGCCCGTGCAGCGCTTAATATCTCCGATCGGGCATATGTGATAGAGACAGGGAAGATAATCATGGAAGGGGATTCTGAAGAACTCCTCAATCATAATCAAATCAAGCGGGCCTACCTGGGAAAAGGGTATAAGGAGGTGTGGGAGTAATATGATAATTCACGATAGATCCCATGAATGTATATCGCGCGACGAATTGCAACAGCTTCAATTGGAACGTCTTCAAGCTGCCTTAAACAGAGTGTATCGTAACGTAAGATTCTATAAGAAATCTTTCGATTCCATCGGCTTCGTCCCCGAAGATTTGGAAGAGATGTCTGTGCTGTCAAGCTTACCCTTTACCTCCCGGCTTGATCTTAGCGCGGCCTACCCGTATGAGATGTTTGCTGTGCCACTAAGAGAGGTAGTAAGGATTCATTCATCATCGGGGGTTTCAGACAATCCTTGCATTGTGGGTTATACAGCCAATGATCTTAAGCATTGGACTGAATTAGTCGCCAGATTACTGATATCCGCCGGTATTACACGAGAAGATGTAATGCAAATTGCATTTAATTACGGTTTGTTTACAGGGGCTTTTGGATTTCACTACGGAGCTGAGAAAATCGGGGCCTCTGTTGTCCCATCGTCTGTGGGTAATACCAGACGACAGATAACTATCTTAAGAGACTACAGATCTACCGCACTCGCGTGCACACCGAATTATGCCTTGCGGATAGCCAATGTCATGGAAGAATTGAAAATTGATCCCAAAACCTTGACTCTAAAAAAGGGGTTGTTCGGTGGCGAGCCTTGGAGCGAAGCCACGCGCCAGGCCATTGAAGAAAGGCTTTACATTAAAGCATACGACAATTACGGCCTGAGCGAGGTAATAGGTCCAGGGGTTGCGGGTGAATGCATACAAAGGGCGGGCATGCACGTGGCAGAAGACCATTTTATACCCGAGATCATTGACCCACATACACTTGAAGTTCTCCCGGTGGGGGTTGCCGGAGAATTGGTCTTGACAACAATCACCAAGGAGGCTTTCCCTATAATTCGATTCCGAACGGGCGATTTAGCTTCCCTCAATGATTCTCCCTGTCAGTGTGGTCGGACGCTGGCAAGGATATCCAGAATTTCCGGGCGTTGCGATGATATTGTGATTGTAAAGGGGGTCAACATATACCCAAAGGGTGTAGGGCCTATACTTAAGTCGACAATCGGCATAGAACCTGCCTATCAGCTTGTTATTGACCAAGAAGATTGTCAGGACCTTCTTGGAATTCGCATCGAGGTTTCTGAAACGATATTTTTTGATAAAATGGAAAAACAGCGTGCCATGGTAGATCGGCTTCGGAAAAAGATTAGAGACACACTCGGTATTACGCCCCGTATTTGGTTGGTTGAAGCAGGTTCGATCAATCGTGAAGAAGAAACAGCGCCGATGGTAATCGATAGAAGAGCTTAGATTCCAATTGCACAAACCATCAATGAAACCATCAATGAAGGATTGACAAAATCCGAATTTAATAATATACTGCTGGGTTGAAGTCTGATTGGTTTAGGTAAATCCCCCATTTGGACCGGTTCCGAGTGAGGGGTTTTTTGTCAAAGGAGACAGTACCATGCAAAGTGACATCCAGAGAGTAAGGAACATAGGCATTAGTGCCCACATTGACGCCGGCAAGACCACGCTTACTGAGCGAATACTCTATTATACCAAGCGCATACATGCAATCCATGACGTCAAGGGGAAAGATAACGTCGGGGCAACCATGGACTTTATGGAACTGGAGAAAGAACGTGGGATTACCATCGCCTCCGCCGCTACCTATTGCGAGTGGAATAACCATAACATCAACATCATAGATACTCCAGGCCATGTTGACTTTACCGTCGAAGTGGAACGATCGCTCAGGGTCCTTGACGGGGCTGTGTTGGTTCTGTGTTCCGTTGGTGGCGTTCAGTCCCAGACTATTACTGTAGATCAGCAGATGACCAGGTACGGGGTCCCTTGTATCGCCTTTATTAATAAGTGTGATAGAAGCGGAGCAAACCCTTCCCGGGTCATTAGACAACTAAGGGAAAAGCTTGGACATAATGCAGTGGCCATGCAAATTCCCATTGGCTTGGAAGCGGATTTTGAAGGTGTTGTGGATCTTGTTGCGATGAAGGCGTTCTATTTTGATGGTAACAACGGAGAAGATATTCGCGTTGAAGAGATACCGAAAGAACTCCTTTCACAAGCCATGGAAAAGCGCGAAGAACTCATTGATGCGGCCGCTATGTTTTCCGACGAACTCACAGAGGCTGCTCTTGAGGATAACGTGAGTAAAGATCTCCTTTATGAGGCTATACGCCGAGCAGCCAGGACGCGTGAGATCACACCTGTTCTGATAGGGTCTGCTTATAAGAATAAGGGTGTCCAACCACTTCTTGACGCCGTAACAAAAATTCTGCCATGTCCGCTTGATGTGAAAAATGAGGCACTGAATGCGGAAAATGTAGAAGAACGGGTTTTGCTCTCCGCTGATCCTAAGGCACCCCTTGTTTCTCTTGCATTTAAACTGGAAGATGGCCTCTATGGTCAGCTCACTTATGTGCGTGTATATCAGGGGACACTTGCCAAGGGTGATACTATAGTAAACATCCGAACTGGAAAGAAGGTAAAGGTTGGCAGATTAATTCGAATGCATGCAGACCAGACGGAAGATATCGACATCATACCTGCCGGCTATATTGGGGCGCTTTTCGGTATAGACTGTGCTTCCGGAGATACCTTCGTAGCGCCTGGCACAAATCTGTCTATGATCTCCATGTATGTGCCGGAACCGGTCATTTCTCTTGCTATTAGTCCAAAAGACAGCAAGTCTGAGGTTAATATGTCCAAGGCACTTGGCCGATTTACCAAGGAAGACCCGACTTTTAAGACCTACGTCAGCAAAGAAACGGGGGATACTGTCATATCAGGTATGGGAGAACTCCACCTTGAGGTCTATGTTGAAAGGATGCGTCGTGAGTACGATGCGGAGGTGATAACCGGCATGCCTCACGTAGCTTACAGAGAGACTATTACCAGAAAGGCAGAGTTCGATTACACACACAAGAAACAAACTGGAGGTGCGGGACAGTTTGGCCGGGTAGCGGGTTATATGGAACCAACGAAAGAAGAAGCTTTTCTCTTTGAAAACAAGGTAACCGGTGGCGACATCCCAACACAGTTTATCCCAGCATGTGAAAAGAGTTTCAGGAAATGCCTCGTAAAGGGACCAAAGATGGGATTTCCAGTAACCGGGATAAAAATAGTAATAAACAACGGAGCATCGCACTCTGTTGATTCTTCCGAAATGGCATTTCAGGCAGCTGCTCGCGGGGCCTTCCTGGAAGCCTATTTCAAGGCAAAACCGGTTATTCATGAACCCATGATGAAGGTGGTTGTTGAAACTCCAACAGAATTTCAAGGCGTTGTTATGGGCTCTCTGAACAAACGCCGTGGAATGATTGTGGGCACCCAGGAAGAAGCTCACATGTGTATTATAGAGGCCCGGGTTCCTTTAGCGGAAATGTTTGGGTATTCAACCGTGTTAAGATCAGCCACCCAGGGCAAAGCCCAATTTACCATGGAGTTCGCCTCTTACAAAGAGGTCCCGAAAGCAGTCTCCGAAGAACTAGTAAAAAAGGCAGCGGAAGAGAAAAAGAACGTGGCATAGAGTCTGGCCCCATCGAGCCCCTTTTTTTGTTCATTTAATCAATGGTACTGGCTGATAAAAGGAATCTGTGAAATATAATAATGCCGAAACCATTTACGCTTAATCAGAATGCCAAAAGACCTTTGTCTTGGGCAAATGTTATTTACCTCAAAGATAGGAATATGATTATGCTTAAAAAAGACCTTATCTTGCGCAACCCATTGAGACTTCTTGGACATAAACGCGATGATATTCTTTCCGACGGCCAGTTTGGTGCAGTGCTGGCCCGGGCTGGTGTAGGCAAAACAGCATTTTTGGTGCAGCTTGCCTTAAACAGCCTACTAAGAGACAACAATGTCTTACATGTCAGCCTAAATGATCCGGTTGATAAGGTTGTCCTTTGGTACAGAGCAGTCATTGCAAATATAACAAAACAATACAATGCACGGCAGGTTGATCAGCTCTGGGAAGCCATATTGCCACACAGGTTTATCATGACCTTTAAGGTAGATGGCTTTAGTGTGCCCAGACTTGAAGAAAGATTAAACGACCTCACAGAGCAGGGGATATTCATCCCACGGGTGATTCTTATTGATGGGTTTGTCTTTGATGAATCCAAAAGGGATTCTTTCCTCCATCTGAAAGAATTGGCCAAGAGCAATCACATTCATGTATGGTTTGCCGTGCGTACGCACCGGAGTGAAAAATCAGACCCAGGTAGTATACCGCCCCCCCTTGCACAGATGGCAGAGATGTTTGAGGTGGCCATACAACTCCAGCCCGAGGGGGATAAAACGCATGTGAAGGCCTTAAAGGGGGTAGCAGCCACTTCAAGCCATCCTGAGTTACTTTTAGACCCATCGACTATGCTGATCAGAAATAAGTCTTGATTAAAAAAAGGTGAAAGCCATGCTCGTAGTTATGAAACAACAGGCAACGCCTGAACAGATTGACGCTGTGGTGGCGAATATCGAGAAGAAGGGCTGCACGGCCCGCCCAATTCCCGGTGGAGAAAGGGTAGCCATTGGCGTGCTTTACAACAAGGGGGCGTTGGAAGCATCTTATTTCTTGGCACTGCCGGGTGTAAAGGATGCCATTCCCGTTACCAAGCCCTACAAACTGGTAAGCCGCGAGATTCAACCTAAGGATACTATTATCAAAATAGGCGATGTTGTTATTGGCGGCGGTCACTTCACTCTGATTGCCGGCCCCTGTGCGGTTGAAAGCGAACAACAGGCAATAACGATTGCCAGGGCGGTTCGTAGTAGCGGCGCCCACATGTTTAGGGGGGGTGCTTTTAAGCCGAGGACATCACCATATTCATTCCAGGGCCTTGGGGAAGAAGGCCTTAAGATCCTTTCTAAGGTGCGAGAGGAAACAGGCCTTCCAGTGGTTACGGAAGCGCTGGATCATGAAATCTTTGATATCGTGGAGGAGTATGCGGATGTGGTTCAGATTGGGGCGCGAAATATGCAGAATTATACTCTACTGCGACGAGCGGGCAGGTCAAAAAAACCGGTCCTTCTTAAACGCGGTTTGTCTGCTACTGTCGAAGAATGGCTTATGGCTGCAGAATATATCTTGGAAGGCGGAAATAGTGAGGTAATCCTATGTGAGCGAGGGGTTCGCACTTTTGCTCATCACAGTCGAAACACTCTGGATCTTTCTGCCATTCTGGTAGTAAACAAGGAAAGTCATCTTCCGGTAATAGTTGATCCCAGCCATGCAACCGGACGACGGGATCAGGTGATTCCCATGAGCCGGGCAGCCGTTGCCGCAGGTGTTCACGGACTCATGGTAGAAGTGCATCACGCTCCGGACGAGGCGCTGAGTGATGGTCCACAATCGCTTTATCCGGAGCAGTTTGACTCTCTTTGCACCCAGATAGAATCGATTCGCAAGGCCTTTTAATAAGCTACAGTGTGTGCATGCAGTTAATCAATTCACTAACTTCAACAGTTGCTATGCCGGATGTAATATCAGACATGCCATAGGGAATGACCAGGTCG
>CAYSBQ010000012.1:0-28395 GCA_964429315.1 uncultured Desulfobacterales bacterium | reverse complement strand
TGGAAACTCACGCTAGTGCCTATTCGGTTAAAAACATTTATGGACAGGCACTAGACTAGGAAAAGAAAGGTGAGTGTTTACATGTTCAGGGTTGGGGACATGGTGATGGAAATGCAACCTTTGAACCTCTGAACCTTTGAACCAGTGAACAGTTACAAAGAAAGGAAGTGCCAATATGGCCCAAAGAGATTCTATACCAGCTCCTAACTTCATCCGCAATATCATCGCCGAAGACTTGAAGGCAAACAAGAACAAGGGGCAGGTGATAACGCGATTCCCTCCAGAACCGAACGGCTATCTTCATATTGGACATGCAAAGTCTATCTGTCTTAACTTTAATCTCGCCACGGAAAATGTAGGCACATGCCACCTGCGCTTCGATGATACCAATCCAAGCAAGGAAGAGATTGAATATATTGAGTCGATAAAAGAAGACGTGCAATGGCTGGGGTTCGACTGGGGGGAACATCTTTACTATACATCCGATTATTTTGAAAAACTGTTTGACTATGCCGTACTGTTGATCAAGAACGGGAAGGCATATGTTGACAGTCTGAGTTCGGATGAGATCAGAAAATATCGTGGCACTTTGACTGAACCTGGCCAAGACAGCCCGTATCGCGACCGTTCTGCAGGGGAAAACCTGGATCTTTTTGAGCGCATGCGTGTAGGAGAATATGAAGACGGCGCCCATGTACTCAGGGCAAAGATTGATATGGCATCGCCTAATCTCAATATGCGAGATCCAACGATGTACCGTATCAGGCGAGCAGTACATCACAGGACTGGCGACAAGTGGTGCATCTATCCAATGTACGACTTTGCCCACTGTCTTTCAGATTCCATAGAAGGGATCACGCACTCTATCTGCACGCTGGAGTTTGAGGACAATCGCCCGTTGTATGATTGGTTCTTAGAAGAGTTGGGGGTTCATCATCCACAGCAGATCGAGTTTGCTCGTCTCAATCTAACTCATACTGTTTTGAGCAAGAGAAAGCTCATAGAATTGGTGAATGGGCGACATGTAACAGGCTGGAATGATCCGCGGATGCCTACTTTATCCGGGTTGCGTAGGCGTGGCTACACGCCCGAGGCTATAAGAGACTTTTGTGAAAGAATTGGGGTTGCCAAAAGAGATAGTATGGTTGATGTGGCATTACTTGAACATTGCTTGCGTGAAAACTTAAACAAGAAATCCCCCCGTGTGATGGCTGTGTTAAACCCGCTCCGTGTGGTTATAGACAATTACCCGGAAGACCAAGTGGAGGAATTAGAGGCAGAAAACAACCCGGAAGAACCGGACATGGGAACGAGGAAGGTCCCCTTTTCCCGGGAGCTTTATATCGAGCAGGAAGATTTCCGTGAAGACCCGCCGAAGAAATTTTTCCGCCTGGCGCCAGGACGCGAGGTCAGATTGAAACATGCCTACTATGTTACGTGTGTAGATGTCGTCAAGAACGAAAAAACAGGAGAAGTGACCAAACTACATTGCACATACGACCCTGAAACGAGAGGTGGTTGGTCTAAAGATGGCCGCAAGGTCAAGGGGACATTACACTGGGTTTCGGCCGCTCATGCCCTAAAGGCCGAAGTTCGTTTGTTTGATCACCTCTTTTTGAAGGAAAACCCCAACGAGGTAAAAGATGGTGCGGATTTCAAGGCCAATCTGAACCCGAATTCACTTGAGACGTTAACAATGTGCCGGGTAGAACCGAGTCTCGCCGATGCACAACCGGCAAACCGTTATCAGTTCTTAAGGCAGGGCTATTTCTGTCTCGATTCCGTAGACTCATCGCCTGGTTTGCTTGTGTTTAATCGAACAGCGACATTGCGTGACACATGGGCGAAGATTCAAAAGGCGCAGAAGAAGGGCTAGGCTTACTGTTGTGTGTATATCAACAAGTTATATTTCCATCTCCTAATGTGCATCGCAAATCTTTTCGCAAAAATAGACCTTTTTTGAGGCCTTCTTTGGCAATAGCAGTGCGTTGGCGAGGTCAGACCTCGAGAGCGCTGATTACTTTTTGCTAAAGCCTTCCCTTTCTCAAGATGGCTATGAGGAGCCACAAGCCCATCACGGCAGCTGCCACGAAGAAAATAATGCCGATAACAGGGATGCCGAACAGGAGTGGAGGCGTTTTGGAAAGAACGATAAGGGCTGAACCGACGATCAGGGCGGCAATAACGATAGAAAAGGCGATGCGGTTGCTGGCCCGGTCGTGAGTCGCCAGCATCGGCTCAAGCCCCACGTGCTCAAATTCCATCTTCGCCTTACCCCGTTTCATCTGCCTTAATAGCACACGCAGCTCTCCCGGAATTTCCTGGATAAGTCGAATAAACTCACTACCGGAATTAAAGATATCGCTTGCTATGCGTTTCGGATGAAACTGCTCCATCTTGATGCGTTGAATAAATGGAGCTACTTGATTGATCATCTGGAAATCCGGATCAAGCGAAAGACCAACGCCCTCAACAGTAGCTAATGCTTTCATCATTAGAAAAAGATCCGGCGGCATCTGTAGGTGATGGCGAGAAATCAGTTTCATAAGCTGCTTAAGGAGTTTTTCCATTTGCAGATCTTTCAAAGGCTGATAAAGATGCTGCCCCATGAAATCGGCCAAATCTCTTGTTAAAAGGTGTTCGTCAGGTTCCTCATTATACTGGGTAAGCGCCAAGAGCGCCTGCATGGCCCCCGATTCATCCTTCTTGACCACGCTGTAGACCAGGTCGGCAAAATCCTCCCTGGTCTGCCGGTCGATCGATCCCATCATGCCGAAATCGAGATAGCAAATCACATTGCCGGGCAGTACAAAAATATTCCCCGGGTGAGGGTCTGCGTGAAAAAAACCGTGATCAAATACCTGCTTGAGGATCAAGTCGGCTCCCCTGGCGGTAATGATCTTCCTGTCCAATCCCTCCTTCTCTATGCGGTCAACCTCAGAGGCCTTGGCCCCTGCGATATACTCCATAGTAAGGACCCGCACTGTTGTTGTCTCCCGAAAGACTTTGGGGACATAAACGGTCTCATCAGCTATGAATTGCCGGGCAAACCGCTCAATGTGCGAGGCCTCGATTGTATAATCTATCTCTTTTTCAAGAGTCCGGGCAAATTCCTCCACGATTCTGGCAGGGCGGTTTACCTGAAATTCTTCTAAATGACGCTCCATAAGTGAGGCCAAATGGAGCATGATCTCTAGATCCACTTCAATAATCTTGCGGATACCGGGGCGCTGGACCTTGACCGCCACCACCTCACCATCCTTTAACAGTGCCCTGTGAACTTGGCCTATGGAGGCTGCGGCAAGCGGTGTTTCCTCAAACGACTCGAAGATGTCTTCAAGAGTCCCTTTCAGCTCTTCTTCAACGATCTGCCGAACTTCATCATATCCGAATGGAGGAACTCGGTCCTGGAGTTTCGAAAACTCTTCTATGAACTCTACGGAAATCAGGTCGGGACGCGTGGAAAGCACCTGGCCCAGCTTGATAAAGGTAGGCCCAAGTTCTTCTAATGCCATTCGAACCCTCTCCGCCCTTGTAAGTTTTTCTACCTGCTCCCCCTTTTTCCTGGAGATCATCTGAAGACCGATTTCAAGATATTGCTCGATCTTCAGGATATCCAGCAAATCCCCGAAGCCGTACTTAAAGAGGACCGCAAGGATCTGACGATAGCGGTTAAGATGGCGGTATGTGCGGCCAATTACGCCGATTTTTCGGATACTTAGCATCTAGTCCTGCGAGCCTTTCTCTTTCAAGGTCTGCTCCAGCTTCTTTATGAGCTTATGTTTAACTGGGACACCTGTTCCTGTTCATTCCGACCGGACTCGTCTGATATTGTAGACATCCAAAGTGCGTCAATCGTGCTTTTTTTATTCCTTCAGCCTTCAGTCTAAACAGCTTCAGCCTGACTACGTGAGTAGTCACTGAATGACAAACCTTATCCCATAGCGATTCCCTTCGATGCATCCGGTTATGATCCTCCTTGGTGTACCCTGGGTTGATTACCGCCTCCGCCCAATACCGCGTAAAATCTCACCTGGTTGGCGAGTTTTGCTAGGCGGAGCGAGATAAGCACTTGTTGTGCCGCATAGAGGGATCGCTGCGCATCAAGAACGCCCAGGTAGCTGTCAATCCCCATCGCATAGCGTTTATTTGAGAGGCGATATGTTTCTGCAACCGCATCCACAAGAGATTGTTGCGCCGATACCCGCTGGTCTATTGCGCCCTGCACGGCAAGGGCATCGGACACCTCCCTAAAGGCCGTCTGAATTGCCTTCTCATACTGGGTCAGGATGATTTTTCGATCGGCTTTGCTGACCCGCAGCGCGGCCCAGGTGCGGGCATCAAAAAATGGCATAACGATACGAGGCGAAAAATTCCAGGTATTCGAGCCGGAGCTGAATAGACCGGACAGCTCGTCGCTTGCGGTTCCCACCGAGGTTGTCAGAGAAATGCGGGGGAAAAGAGCGGCTCGGGCCGCGCCGATAAAGGCATAGGCCCCCTTGAGCCGATGTTCCGCCGCCACAATATCAGGTCGGTTCAAAAGTACCTCAGAGGACAGGCCCGGAGAAATTTTTTGTGAAGGAGTAACGCTACTCAGATCTGCCGGCAGGAGATCTTCAGGCACCGGAGAGCCGGCCAGGAGGTTCAGGGCGTTTTGATCCTGCGCCACCAGTTGCGTGAGGCGGGCGACATCTCCACGGGCCGAATCCACCTGGGTTTGCGCTCGGCACAGATCCAGTTTGGTCACGAGTCCAATGTCATAACGCTTTTGAATTAAACCGTACGCGGCTTGCTGGATTTCAAGGGTAGACTGAACCAGTTTGAGGTTTTCCCGATGCGCGGCAAGTGTCAGATACACCCTGGCAACCTCGGCTACCAGCACGATCTGTGCGCTACGGCGGGCCTGCTCTGTGGCCATGTACTCTTCTAACGCCCGATCTTTCAGGCTGCGGATACGGCCGAAGAAATCGATTTCCCAGGCAGCAATCCCCAGATCAACACTATATTGTTCAATTGTTCTCGGATCCCCGGAGCTGATAAGATCGGCGGAACGGCGCTGTTTGCCCCCCGCACCGACCGCATTGACTGTCGGGAACAGTTCAGCCCGTTGAATACCGTACAGCGCGCGCGCCCTTTCCACATTCAGGGCAGCAAGCCGCAAATCCCGGTTGTTGTCCAAGGCCACCTCAATAATTTTTTGAAGCTGTTCGTCGGCGAAAAATTCCCGCCACTTAAGATCCTGGGCTGTCGGCATTCCGGGTGACGCCTGTGTGCTCTTGTAGGCCTCACCATGAGGCCACTGCGCCGGGATCGGCGCTTGGGGCTGTTGGTATTTCGGGGCTAGGGAGCAGCCGCCCAGGAAAACGAATACTCCTAATGCACGTAATATTTGCCTTCTCATGTTAACGCACCTCCTGGGACCCGTTGGAATCAATATATTGCTCAGGGGCCGGCTCTCTTTGTTTCACTTTGAATAGGCGGAATACGAGGACAAAGAACATTGGGATAAAAATGAGATCAATGAATGTGGCCGAAAGCATACCCCCGCAAACGGCGGTGCCAATGGCATTCATCGCGCCGGCGCCAGCGCCGGTGGCAATGGCCAGGGGCAGGACCCCGAAGAAAAAAGCCAGAGAGGTCATGAGAACAGGTCGGAATCGTGTCTTGACGGCGCCAAGGGTTGCATCGATAAGGTTGTCTCCATGTCCCATCCGTTCTTTGATAAACTGAATGATCAGGATGGCATTTTTTGTCGAAAGGCCAAGGGTGGTCAAAAATCCGATCTGGAAATAAACATCGTTGGGCAGTCCCCGCAGCGAAGTGGCCAGTATTGCGCCTAATACACCCAGCGGCAGCATCAACAGATTGACAAAAGGGATGGCCCAGCTTTCATAAAGGGCCGCAACACAAAGGAAGATCACGAAAATGGAAAAGGCGTACAGGATAGGCCCCTGAGCCGTTGCCATCCTCTCCTGGTAGGAAAGCCCGGTCCAGTCAAAGCCGATCCCCTGGGGCAGCTTGGCGGCGAGTTCCTCCATGGCGGCCATCGCCTCGCCGGTACTGTGACCAGGCGTCGGCTCACCCCAGATGTTGATGGACGGAAAGGCGTTGTAGCGCTCCAGCTTGGGCGAGCCCAGAGTCCAGCGCCCGGAGGCAAAGGAAGAGAAGGGAACCATCTTGCCAACACTGTTACGAACATAGAGTTTTTCCAGATCCTGCGGCAGCATGCGATAGGGGGCATCCGCTTGGGCATAGACCTTTTTGACACGACCGGCCTGGATAAAGTCGTTAACATAGGCGCTGCCGAAGACCGCCGCAATGGTGTTGTGAATGGAACTGATAGGCACCCCCAGGGCGCCGGCCTTGTCCCAATCCACGTCAATCCGGTATTCGGGCACATCTCCCATGCCGTTGGGCCGAACCCTGATTAAACGCGGATCCTGCATGGCCATGCCCAGGAGCTGGTTACGCACCCCCATCAGTTTTTCGTGGCCCAGGCCACCCCGGTCCTGCAACTGAAAATCAAACCCGGAGGCCATCCCCAGTTCGATGACCGGTGGCGGCGGGAAGGCAAAGACCATGGCCTCTTTTATCCGGGAAAAGGCCCCCATAGCCCTGCCGGCGATAGCCTTGACCTTCAGGTCAGGCCGCTGGCGCAGTTTCCAGTCTTTGAGTTTGACAAAGCCCAGGGCCATGTTCTGTCCCTGGCCGCCAAAACTCAGCCCGGCGACGGTAATGAGGGATTCAACCCCCTTTTTTTCATGCTCGAGAAAATGATCCTTCACTTTGTTCATGACCGCCTCAGTCTGCTCGAGAGTCGAGCCCGACGGAAGCATGGCCTGGACCATCAGAATACCCTGGTCTTCATCAGGAATATAGGATGTGGGCATCCGGCGGAACAGGAACCCTACCGCCGTTATGATCAAGAGGTAAATAATCAGGTAACGCCATTTCTTTGAAAAAGAGCGACCAACGACGCCCACATAGAGGTCTCTGACCCGAGCAAAACCCCGATCAAACCACCTGAAAAAGGGACGCAGGAAAAAGACCGCATTATCCGACGGTTCATGCCCGGCTGGTATAGGTTTAAGGAACGACGCGCAGAGGACCGGGGTCAGGATCAGGGCCACGAGAACCGAAAGGAGCATGGAAGCGATGATGGTGACGGAAAACTGGCGGTAAAGAACCCCGGTGGAGCCCTGAAAAAACGCCATGGGGCCGAAAACCGCCGAGAGCACCAGGCCGATGCCGATCAGGGCGCTGGTGATCTGGCCCATGGACTTTGCCGTGGCCTCCCTGGGCGGAAGCCCCTCCTCGGCCATGATCCGCTCCACGTTCTCCACCACCACGATGGCGTCATCCACCAACAGACCGATGGCCAGCACCATGGCGAACATGGTCAGCATATTGATTGAGAAACCGAAAACCCCCAGCACTGCAAAGGTTCCCATGAGCACCACCGGCACGGCAATGGTGGGAATGAGGGTGGCCCGGATGTTGCCCATGAAAAGGTACATGATCACAAAGACCAGCAGGATGGCCTCAAAGAGGGTCTTGACCACCTCGTCGATGGCCACCACGGTAAAGGGGGTGGTGTCGTAAGGGTAGATCACCTTCATGCCGGGGGGGAAATACCGGCTCATCTCCTTAAGTTTTTTCTTGACGGCATTGGCCGTATCCAGGGCATTGGCGCCAGCGGCCTGGCGGATGGCCATGGCGGCGGCGGGTTTGCCGTTGTAGTTGGCCACGATATCGGAGCGCTCGGCCCCCAGCTCCGTCCGGCCGATGTCTTTGATCCGGACTACCGAGCCGTCCGGATTGGTGCGGATGGGAATAGCGGCAAACTCCTCCGTAGTCTGAAGCAGATGCTGGACGATGATGACGGCGTTCAGACGCTGGCCCTCCATAGCCGGCGCCCCCCCGAACTGACCGGCGGAGACCTCCACGTTATAGGCCCTGAGCGCCAGGATGACATCTTCCATTGTCATGTTATAACTGGTCAGCTTGTCGGGGTTGACCCAGATCCGCATGGCATACTGAGATCCGAAATTTTGTACCTCCCCCACCCCCGGCACCCGGGATAGGATCTTTTCCAGATTGGACTGGGCATAGTCCCGCAGGTCGTTGCCGTCCATGCTGCCGTCTTCCGAAATCAGTCCGACAATAATCAGGTAGTTTCTGGTCGATTTGCTGACCATGACGCCGGAGCGCTGCACCACATCGGGAAGGCTGGCCATGGCGAGCTGCAGCTTGTTCTGCACCTTGGACCAGACGATATCCGGATCTGTCCCCGGCGCAAAGGTCATCTCGACCCGAGAGGCGCCCGACGAAGAACTGGTCCCGGAAAGGTAAATCATATCGTCCAGACCGGTCATCTTCTGCTCGATAATCTGCGTCACGGTGTTTTCAACGGTCTCCCCCGAGGCGCCGGGGTAAAAGGCGTCGATGGCGATGGCCGGCGGGGCGATGGGAGGATACTGCGATACGGGCAAATTGTAGATCGCCAGCCCCCCGGCCGCCATCATAATAATGGCGATGACCCAGGCAAAAACCGGACGGTCAAGAAAGAATCTTGATAACATCAGGCACCTCCGTCCTTAGGCTTTTGCGGCTGTGCGCCAGATCCTGCCGCAGGTCCGATCGCAGCAGGTCCGGGCCCGGTTTTTGTCTCATTAAAAGGGACGGCCTTCACAACCGTGCCGGGTCGCAGCATTTGCGCGCCCTCTACGATCACCCGATCGCCGGGAGCAAGGCCTGCCGAAACGAGCCATTTGTCGCCTATGGCCCGGTCAAGGGTGAGCATCCGCTGCTGGGCCTTGCTCTCGGCCTCCACGATCAGCGCGAAGGGATTCCCCTTGGGATTGCGGGACACACCCTGCTGAGGAATAAGGATGGCCTGTTCATTGACGCCTTCTTTAATAACCGCCCGGACGAACATGCCCGGCAGGAGAACGCCTTCCGGATTTGGAAAGACAACCCGCAAAATGACTGATCCAGTCGTCGGATCCACCGTGACATCGCGAAACTGCAGCATCCCTTCCTGTGGATATGCCGTGCCGTCTTCCATTAGGAGCTTTGTCTTGCTCTGATTCTTTCCGTCTTGATGAAGACCGCCATACTTCAGGCGGCTTTTCAAACGCAGCAATTCGGTGGTGGATTGGGGTACATCCGCATAAATGGGATCCAGTTGTTGAATGGTTGCCATGGCAACAGGCTGATACGCTGTCACGATAGCGCCCTCTGTCACGTTGGATCTGCCGATGCGGCCGGAGATGGGCGCAGTGACACGACAGTATCCCAGATTGATACGGGCCGACTCCACCTGCGCTTTCCAATATTCAATTTCTGCCTGGGCCTGTTTCAGTGCGGCAGCTGCATCATCGTAGTCCTGCCGGCTCACTGCTTTGTCAGGGAGCAACTCATGGAAACGTTTTGCTCTCAATCGGATGGCCGGCAAATTGGCCTCAGCTCTAGCAAGGGCGGCCTTTGCATTGTCGAGCACTGCCTGAAATGGAGCAGGATCGATTTGATAGAGCGCCTGGCCGGCCTTGACATCGGAGCCTTCCCTAAACAAGCGTTTGTGTATCAAGCCGCTAACCTGGGGCCGGATCTCCGCAATACGGAAGGCAGCCGTGCGACCCGGCAGTTCAGTGGTCAGCAAGACCTTTTGGGGTTGGACCGTCACCGTGGCCACTTCCGGAGCATGAGGCGGCGCCGGGGATTGTTGTCGGCGGTCGCAACTTAATGTCAAGAAGCCCAATAGCAAGACTGCTAACAGCAGCCTCAAAAAAAACATCTGATTGAGAGGTCGCATTGGTGTTTTTTTCCTCCTGTTGACAAATTTTACCATTTATCTTAAATTGCAATTTAAGATAAATTTCTACCGCACGAAAATGGTCCTGTCAATCATTGATTTTTCATAGTCGTTTAAGTTAAGCCTTTAACAAAGTTCAGGAGAATCCAGTGGCTAAGCGACAAGACGGCAGAGCAACCCGCAGGAAGCTGTTAAACGCAGCCTGCGAAGTGTTTGCTCAAAAAGGATATCGTAGTGCCAGGGTGGCGGATATTTGCAAAAGGGCCGGTGCCAACGTAGCATCCGTGAATTATTATTTCAGAGACAAAGCCAGCCTGTATACCGAAACCTGGCGATACGCCTTTCAACAATTTGAAGAACCTGCGTTTTCAGAGTTGATGGATGGTTCACCGCAAGAGCGGTTGCGGAACTATATCCAAACCCTCATGAGGAACTTTACTACAAAGGGGGGGTTGGGATATTTCAGCCGCCTCTACATGATGGAACTGGTCAATCCTACCGGATTGATCCAGGGTGCCTGGCGTGAGTTGATCGAGCCCCGGAGACAAAAGCTGCACGATATTATCCGCGAGATAATGGGCCAAAAAGCTGATGATCAGAGCGTATTATTTTGCGAATTGAGTATTGTCAACCAGTGCCGTACACTTTTGACTATTGAGCACAACGACTTAGAATATCTTTTGGATCAACCTCTTTGCCCGGAATTAATCAAGCAACTAGCAAATCATATCGCTGATTTTTCCCTGGCAGGGATTCGAGCGGTTGGCAGTAAAATAGATTGATGCCCGGGACATGACAATAGTCCTTATTCACGCAACATTCAGTAAAGTCGCCCTAGAGGTAAAGCAGTCGACTCCGGGGGGCACTTGCCCTGGCGGAAAGCGTTTTTCGCCGGCAGATTCTCATAACTCCAGCTCCAGCATATCCTCTGCTAGTACAAGAGGGCCTCTATACGATTTCCTGCATTGCGAAAAGATGTCTACGGCGTCACATTCGGGGTAGAAGTGGGTGAGTGCCAGCTTTTTCACGTTGGCTTTTGAGGCAATCCTGCCTGCCAAAGATGGTGTAAGGTGGCCGGAAACCTTTATTTCGTCGGGTAGTGCAGACTCACAGATCAGAAGGTCTGCGTCCTTGGCCAGTATTACAAGGTTATCGCACACATCCGTATCTCCGGAATAGACAAAAGAACTACCGTCCGGTGCAGTAATCCGGTAGGCCAGGCTTTCATCCGTGTGGTTCATAGGGAGACTATCTACCTTAAAGTTACCGCAGTCAAGGTGATCACCGCCTTTGTTGTCAAGTTCCACGATATTCATAATTCCATCTGCAAGTTCTATCCATTCGCCATAGGCCGATTTCAATTTTTCGTAAAAGTCCGCAAACCCTTTGGCTGCCACAATAGTAAATGGTTTTCGTCGCCTGTAATTTTCCGGATACTTCGTAGCAAACAAAAATGGGACCAGCTCGCCGGTATGGTCCGGATGAAGATGGCTGTAAAAGATGTGTGATATCTTACCGATCGCAACCCCTGCCACTAAAAGCCCTCGCATTGTGCCGGCGCCGGAATCAAAGAGGAGGCGGGCACTATCTATCTGAACCAATACAGAGCAACTGCTTCGCTTTAAGGAGGGAACACAGGTGCCAGATCCAAGTATGGTTATTTTCATTGTTAGATCAAACCCCTGGCTATCGCCAGCACTTTATACACTACTGCGCCGGCTATATAGGCAATGTCCTCAGTAGGAAGATATGATGAGACGGAGGCATCAAAATAGACGTTGCCTTCGGGTGGAAATTCTTCGTCCCCTTTCCAAAGAGAGAGAACTACCGGCACTAGCGGCAATGGGATAACCTTCAGGGCCATATCTCCGGGTGTCTCTACAATTTGTCCTATTTTCTGCGCCACCTGTTCCAAGATTCCGGGTGTTTGACCAATCGATCTTACAAGGGGTGCGACAGCCCGTTTTATAAAAGATGGGTAGTAAAATGGACCTGAGGGTACTTCTCGGAAGGTAATCCACCTGTTTTCAACAGGGATACCGGAAGATGTAATCAAATAGTGAAGTAGAAGTACCTGGTCGGGAAGTTTTAGGGATACATCACCATTTTCAAAAGCAATGTTTTCATCGGAAATACAGAGACTGTATATATGCCCCAGATATGGGATTATAATCCGTCTCTGGTGAGCGCCTGCACCTTCAATCGAAAGTCCCGTCATGGCACAGCATTCGTCTATATCAAGCCTTGCCAGCGTATCAAGGGCAAGTGCGCGCGCCGCCTTGTAGTCTTGTTCAGTAGGCATGTAGTGGTTCCTTGTTTGTCTGCGCTTCGTGTTTTCTACTTTCCTGCAAGCTCTTCAAGCGCCCCGGCAATCTCCGGATAATGGAATATAAATCGATGTTTCATGAGCTTTGCAGGGATTGCTCTTTGGCCTTCTAATAGGACAGAACCAAACTCTCCAAATACAAGTCGTAGTATGAACGCCGGCGTTCTAAAAAAAGATGGCCTTGATAGCGCCTTTCCGAGGGCCTGAGCTAAAACCTTGTTTCGCACAGGGTTTGGTGAACAAAGATTTACTGGACCATGGATTTCCTTTTGGTCAAGGAAAAACAGAAAGGCACTTGTCAGGTCTTTCATGTGAAT
Source organism: uncultured Desulfobacterales bacterium (assembly GCA_964429315.1). Lineage (GTDB taxonomy): Bacteria > Desulfobacterota > Desulfobacteria > Desulfobacterales. Next base: position 15,938 of record CAYSBQ010000012.1, on the reverse strand, counting down.
CCATGGAAACCACTGATTGCCATTTCCGAGGGGCCCCCCAACAAACCTTTTGAATGCCGGAATCATTTTCCCGAGGGCTCCGCCGGTTTTGCCGAGAACAATCCCGAATCGAGCTATAACTACCCGGATACCTTTGTAAACCGCCTTCTGGGCCTCATTTTCCCAGTCTACGCAAAGCCTTGCAAGAAAATCATTGCCGGCTTCAGCCTCTTCCTTAAGCTCCTCATCACCATGAAAACCGTAGTATCCTGCCGCGGAGGCACTGCAAAGTATGGTATTGTTTCCCTTGACCATAGCCTCCACCACATTTTGCGTTGTAAGGATCCTACTATCATGGATGAGCTTTTTTGTCTTGTCATTCCAGCGCATAAAGATAGAACTCCCTGCAAGATTTATAACCGCATCCTGATGGGCTACTTCCTCCTGCCATGCGCCTTGAGTAGTGGTGTCGGCAGCTATATATTCTACTTCGTTGGGTGTATGAGGCCCGGGATGAGAGTCCTTACCTATAACTGTAATTGAATGGCCTTTTTCGATAAAGCGGATTGAAAGCTGCGTTCCCACAAACCCCAGGCCCCCAGCGATAAGAATCCTCATCGTTGTCTCTTTCTCCTTTCCAGTCCAATTGAGACTGTGAGATACATGGGTAAAGAATTTATTAGCATTGAATTTTCGGTATTCTTACGCTAAATTCACCTTTCGTCAAGATTGGAAATCATTATAGTTATGACCAAGAAATATACACATCATTTTTTCTATTACTGGTTTCCAGTTGTTTTCTATTGTCTTGTTATCTTTATCCAATCATCCCATTCATTCCCCGAAAAGACCCCGGATTGGCCCTTCAAAGATAAAGTCCTTCACCTGGCAGGCTATTCTGTGTTGGGCGTATTGTTTCTGAGAGGATTTAGGAATTCAAGGCTTAAAAATCGCCATAAGCTGATAATTGTGATTAGCATCCTGTTTACAGGAATCTACGGATTAACAGATGAATGGCACCAATATTATGTCCCATTAAGGTCTGCCGAGGCATTGGACCTCTTGGCGGACTTTCTGGGCGGTACGTTTGGGGTATATTTCTACCACCGGATTTTGGAAAAGCACCCTGCAATTGGACATCTTTAACGATTTCGCAAAAAGTCGAAAAACGCCTTTTTACTCAGCGGAGGAGGGCTGCCCCTCCCCCGCCATTTAAAGTGAATTCAAATGGTTCCACCCCCACCCCAGGCCGGGGCTTAACCGCCCTCGGCCTGATGATGGACTTTTTACGAGTCCATCATCTTTGATATCCCTATATTGATCAGTTTGCTCTGTCTTTCCCAACAGTCCTTCCGTTTTCTTCAAAAACACTCAACGTTGAGCAAAAAATGTCTTTATTTTCTAAAATAAACATGATAAAGGCCTCGTTAGGGAATTTAAAATCATAAAAGGAGGAATTTCCTTGTATGAGCCATGAAATCGAAGACGTAGGCGGTGGCGGAATTCTGGCAAATAAGCCTTTGTGGATTGGTTTAGGGGCAGCCATTTTTATCCTAGTCGGCTTTGTGCTCCCTACCCCTCAGAGTGTGATTGACATTATAGAGAAATTCGGGTTTGCCGAAAAGATGATCGACTGGGAGATTGCCCATGATGTTCAAGGTGCTGCCAATAAGGCAATGATCGTCCTTGGGATCATCCCGATGGCAATTATCTATTTTGCTACCGAGGCCCTGCCGATTGGACTCACAGGCATCTTGATGCCCACACTGGCCTATTTTCTCCATCTTCTTCCTCGTAGTATGATTGGGAAGACCTTTGCAGGTGATGCGCCCATGTTCCTGCTCGGTGTCTTGGCAATGGGTGTGGCCGTTGTAGATGTTGGTTTGCACAAGCGGCTGGCCAGTTGGCTTCTTGGCTGGACCAAAGGATTTCTTGTGCCCATTTTTGTCTTGTGCATAAGCATGTCGACTATTGGGTCCTTTATCTCCGCGCATGCCATGTGCGCTTTTATGACTCCAGTGATGGCAGCGGTCTATTTTGGTGCGGTATCGGCACAAAGTAAGGGAGGAAAGATCGAACATGACCCGGCACTTGCCAAATTCTTGATGTTTAGCCTTTGCTATGCCTTGAATGTCGGCGGTATCGGCTCCCCGGCCGCTGGAGGCCGTAACGTCATCATGATGGGGTTTTGGAGCGAGTATAATGTGCCGATGGACTTTTTTACATGGATGAAATACGGTTTCCCGCTGGTGCCGGTATTGGGCGTAATGGTGGCTGTTTATATGTTGGTCCTTTTTGGTGGAAAGATAAAGACCAAGGACCTAACGCCTGGGCTTGCAGCAATCAAGGAAGAGACTCGGAAGATGGGAAAGATGACGTATGCGGAATATGTCACCTTTGGGATGCTTCTTTTGATCCTGCTCCTCTGGATTGTGGGCGGCGAAGAACTCGGGCTTGGAGGCCCTTCACTTCTTGCACTCATAATCCCGGTCGTATTTAAGACAACGGACTGGAAAAAGATCTTAGGCGGCATCTCCTGGGATGCCTGGTTTATGTACTGTGGCGCCCTAACCCTTGGTGCCCTTCTCAAAGAGAGTGGCGCAGCCATGTGGTTGGCAAAATCATTTTTGAATATCCTTAGTTCTGTTGGTATGGATCAGGGCTTCGGCCTGTGGGTTGGCCTTTCCGGTCTTTCCGGCTTAATGACAAACTTCATGTCCGATGCGGGTACCACCGCACTGCTCGGACCAATCGTAATCCCCATGGGTATTATGACCGGGGTTGCAGGAGAGCCCTGGGCAGTGGGACTGGCCGTGGCCTTTGCCACCTCGTTTGCACATTTTCTTATTGTCGGCACACCGAATAACGCCATTGTTTACGGTCTGGGTGTTTATCCTGACACCGGCGAGAAAATGATCCATCCCATGGATTTTATAAAGTACGGCTTTGTCCTCTTTCTCCTTTCCATGGCTGTAGTCTGGGTCCTCGGATTTTTGGTCGTTTACAACATCGTTGGATTTCCTGAAGGCATACTTGAAACAGCCCAAGGCGTGTTGCAAGCAGGGGCTAAATAGCCCTTGAGATCATAACTTTACTGAATTGAGGAGGATATCATGCCCCAGTGTAAGAAATGTGACAAGAAAGGCCTTTTCCTCAAGATCGAAGGTGATACAGGCCTTTGCCTTTCGTGCAACGAGAAGTTTGCCGGAGAGGGCAAGGTGCTGACCGAAAAGGTCATCGAGGCAAAGAACAAGGTTAGTGTCGCCAAAGATCCCGAAGAAAAAGCCGGCGCATGCAAGGCTATCCAACAATATGGAAACGAGTTGCTGGCCCTGCACAAATCATATAACCTACAACCGAGCCAAGAACTGTTGGATTTGATTGAAACCTATAAGAAGATGGCTTAGACTGTTTTCAAGGCAGAAGCCGTGATTCTGAAATGATGTCGGGCTTGTGCAAGTTAGGAGGAAATATGGAAAGAAAGAAGGTAAAGGATCTCGTAATTCCTTTAAGTGATTATCCCCATCTACCTTATTGGGGCACCCTGAAGGAGGCGATCATCCAACTCAGGGTAGCCTATGAAACCAATCATCATACCGTGTTGGTTTTCGACGAGTCCTATAAACTTGTGGGTATGCTCCTAGAAAGAGATATTCTAAAGGGGCTTGAGCCCAAGTTTGCCCAGCACTACGAGGACGGGGTATCCATATTGTGGGATGAGTTGCTCAACAGTGGGCTGGAAAAACAGCTTGACCGGCCAATCAGGGAGTATATGTCCGAGGTCAAGTCTAAAGTAGATGCTGAAGATACGGTCTTAAAGGCCTCCCACATTATGGTACATGACAATGTGTATCTTCTGCCGGTTATGGATGGGGATAAGCTCATAGGTGTGATACGGATGGGAGACCTGTTTCAGGAAATAACCAGGACCATACTAGAGACGTAATCCTTATCGTTACAGGGAGAGTTTTCTCTCATGATAGTCGTATGTTACAAAGCCCTGCCCGGTTAGTAGAGTGCAAGAACCGGGCAGGGCTTTTTGTTTGTGGTTGATTTATGTAACGGGACATTTACGGTTAGGACCAGTTATTTTGTAACCCCTCACGCTTTTGGACATTATGACTACTTTACAACACAACACAACAAATGGCTTTGAACCCCGAGATTTCTTGGCGGGTTTTTTTCGTACAGCAAAGACTGTCTTGTTCTCCCCCCGACATTTCTATAATAGTGCGAAAGGCGATAAGGGTTTGCAATCCCCTTTTATCTTTCTGGCCTGTTGCGTATTGGTTCATACATTTTTTGTTGCCGTATCTTTGCAAAACGCAACTGCGGTAACAATTAGCAAGATTCTGTTTAATGGGTTAGTAATGCCCTTTGCCACAGCAGGACTTCTTTTTCTTGTCCTCACCAGGCTTTTCAAGACTTCGGGCACCTATGAACAGAGCTTCATGGTGGTTGCCTATTCAGCGGCAACTGCCCTGGTTTCCTGGATTCCGTTGGCAGGTTTCCTCGTTGAATTCTATCGGGTCTACGTCATAGCCACTGGGCTAAGTTGCGTCTTTTCCGTCAGGATGTCACGTGCTGTGTTAGCTATTACCATTGTCATCGTAACATATATCGTTGCCTTTAGTATATTGCATCAGGTCACAGGAAGTCATATGGCTTTCCAATAAGTTTAGGTGCTTGAGGCTGCCCATAGAACTCCAGTCGGACGTGTTTTTTTTTAAAAACGCTAGATCAATACGAAAGTTTCTTTCTCAATATATGTCGCTACTAAATCTGAAGGTTTTTCGGCCCTTGTTTGATTTTTTTAGCAAAAAGAGACAGCAAAAGGCCCTCAGGGACGAAGACGATAAGGCCCTTTTCGTAGATCGATACAAGGCCTTTCGCGAAGTCCTTAAGAACAATAACGAGGTCCTAATGACTATGGGGGATATGCAGGAAAAGGCTACCGGGGACTTCGTATTTGATAGGGCCTATATCCTGTCTTCCTGTGAAGCTGTGACGGATGGGGTCAAGAAAATTATCGACAACCTCAATATCCTCGCAAATAACAAATACACAGGCCTAGTCACCCCTTATCAGAAAGCAGACAAGGCCATCCAAAGTCATCTTTCTGCGAGGATATCCATACCGAAGGCTGACTATGTTCTTCCTTTTCACGCATTTGGCAAAGAGGCCATCTTATCGGTCGGCGGCAAGATTGCCAATGTTGCAGAACTTGCCAACGCTCTGGGCTTGCGCGTTCCCCATGGTTTTGTGATAACCACTCATGCTTATCAAACCTTTATCCAGCATAATCAGATCCAAGGGGTTATAGATAACAAGACCAGGAACCTCAATATACGCAATTATGACGAATTGGCGGCTGCAAGCCGGGAAATAATAGAACTGGTGAGAAATGGAGAAATACCGCGAGATCTTGAACAAGCCATCCTCGCTGGATACAAAAGCTTATGTGAAGAAGTAGGAAATGAAAACCTGAAGGTTTCCGTACGCAGTAGCGCCGTCCATGAGGATGTTATGGCCAGCTTTGCAGGTCAATATGAGACAGCCCTGAATGTGGCGCCTGGAGAAATGTTGGCCCAATACAAGAATGTCATGTCCAGCCAGTTTACCCCTCGGGCGCTCTTTTATTACAAAGATAAGGGATTTTACGTAGATGAGATGGCCATGGCAGTGGGCGTACTTGCCATGATTGATGTCAAGACCAGCGGTATCATGTATTCCCGCGATCCTGACAAGCCGGAAGATGATACCATACTGATCAACGCTGTTTGGGGTCTTGGATCTTATGCGGTTGGAGGCAAAGTCCCAACAGACAACTACAGGGTTTCCGGAGACGGAAAACAAGAGATTACGCGTGAGGAAACAGGCTGCCAGGAAGTAATGCAGATCGGGCAACCGGAGGGCGGCTCACGTGAGGTGGCTGTGCCTGAAGAGATACTTGGAAAACAATGCCTCGGCAGTAAAGCAATTTCTGAACTTGTCTCGTGTGCGCGCAAGGCGGAAGCTCATTTTGGCCGATCTCAAGACATGGAATGGGCTATTGACCAACAAGACGAATTGTATCTTCTTCAGTCCCGGCCGCTACGTATAGGCCTTCCAAGGATACCATCCGATGAGACAACAGGCTCAAGGCTGGTCAAGGGGTACAAGCTTCTGCTAGATAAAGGTGTTATTGCCTGCCGTGGCACGGGGGCCGGCCCTGTCCGTATTGTAAATAGCGAAAAGGACCTGGCTGATTTTCCTGAAGGTGCAGTGCTGGTAATAAGGCATACGCATCCTGAATTTGCCGTGGTGCTTGCAAAAGCTGTCGCTGTTATCTCGGACATTGGAGCCGTCCTGGGACACCTAGCCACAGTGGCCAGAGAGTACAATGTACCGGCTATTTTTAACACCAAGAACGCTACCAGTCTCCTTACCGATGGCATGCAGGTAACCGTGGATGCAGTATATGCAAATGTTTATGAAGGCGTCGTAGAAGAGATACTGAAAGAAAAAAAGAGGGACAACACCCTTGAATTATCACCTGCGCTAGGACAACTCCGAGAAGTGTTGCAAATGATAACCCCTTTGAATCTCACAGATCCCAGTGATCCTGGTTTCAGGCCCAGCGGATGCAAAACATTGCACGACATCACAAGGTTTGCCCATGAGGTGTCCATGCGGGCTATGTTTGATCTCAGCAAAGAGAGTCACTTTGCTGAAAAGTCGACGAAACAACTGGTCTGTGAGGTCCCGATGCAGTGGTGGATTATCAATCTGGGAGATGGCATCAAGGAAGGGGTAAAAGGGAAAAAGGTCAAGATCGAAGATATCGTGTCCATGCCGATGCTGGCTGTTTGGGAGGGGATGACAGCACTTCCCTGGAAAGGCCCGCCACCAGTAGATACGAAAGGGTTTCTCTCAGTCATGTTTGGCGCTACGATGGATCCGAGTATTGATCCGTCGGTTGGGAAACGGTTTGCGGACAAAAACTACATCATTCTTTCCAAGTACTTCTGTAACCTAAACAGCCGGCTGGGATTTCACTTCTCCACTACCGAGGCTTATGTAGGAGAGAATCCCAACGAGAACTACGTTAGCTTTGTCTTTAAAGGCGGCGCGGCCGATGTCAACCGCAGGATCAGGCGGGTCCAGTTTGTGGGGAAACTTCTTGAACGGTTTGATTTTCGTGTGGAAATCAAGGACGATGCCCTCTTTGCCCGCCTAGGGGGCCATGAAAAGGATTATCTCAGAGAACGCCTGAAGGTACTAGGACATATCATGACTCACACCAGGCAACTCGATATGGTAATGTACAACGATGCCATGGTAAACTGGTACTACAAAGATATGTTGAAAGGAATAGAGTCTTTTGTGAATATAGGAACCAGCCATTGAAAAAGTATCTGAAATATTTTGCCGAAAAGCAGGGTTTGCGCGTTGTGACTATTGTTATCCTGGTCCTCCTGGGCGTTGCCCTTTTTCTGAGTGTCCTTTCAGGCCGCGAGATCAAGAAAATGATAAAAAAGGACTTCAATCACCAACAACTCGCTTTGGCTAGGCACGTGGCAGGTACCCTAGAAAATAATCTCAAGGTTGTCAAACGGGAACTTGTCACCCTTAGTCTTTCCCCCTCCATCCAGTATGTGGAGTCTGTTTCATGGCCGAATAGGATGAAAATCTCGCTTTCAAGTATAAGCGACTATGGCGCAATCAGAATCATGCTGGTAGCCGCAGACGGAACAAACTCCTATTCAATCAACTATGCCAATGCGATCTTTATGGAAGAGAAAAACTATGCCGAGGAAGATTACTTTAAGTGGTGCAAGAAACCGGAAAACAAGACTACGATATACATAAGCAAGGTCAATAAGGGGGTTGTAGGGGACTCAGAGCCAGGCCTTATTATGACAATGGCTATACCGGTCTATCAGGTTTCAAGTGACGAGGCACATCCGGTTCCCACATATAAGTTCGCTGGAGTGCTCGTATTTGTCCTGGATGCCGGTTCGCTGGCAAGAAGACTGGCTGCTCCCATTAGATCGGGTAAGACTGGATATGCATGGATTATCGACGAAGACGGCAAATTTCTCTATCACCTGGAAAAGGATTTCTTTGGACAAAATGCCTTTGAGGTCAGGAAGTTTAAAGACCCTCACATATCCTTTACGAAGATCAACCTGATCCAAAAGACCAAGATGCTCCATGAAGACGAAGGCATTTCCGAATATATTTCAGGTTGGCACCGTGGTGTCAAACGCACTATGAACAAATTAATTGCTTATGCTCCAGTACATATTGGCGCGGCAAATGCCATAAGGACATGGTCGGTAGCTGTGGTGGCACCCACAAGCGAAGTGGAGGGTGCTATTCATGCAGTCTACGTAAGGCAATCAATAATACAGGGCGCCTTTATTGTTGCTGTCCTGGTCATTTTTGCCTTTCTGGTCATTAATGAACGGTCCTGGCTCAAGACACTTAAACAAGAGGTAAATGTCAAGACCAAAGACCTGTCAAGGTATGCGGAAAGACTCAAACGTTCTGAGGAAAGGTACCGCTCGGTTATTGAATCTGCAGACGACATGATTTTTACAATCGACACGAGTTGCACTATTTTATCGGTTAACAAATACTGTACGGAATTGGTGGGGCGTGATCCTGGTGCAATCGTGGGAAAAAACCTCATGGACCTGTTTGAATATGAACATCCAAATGAAGTCTTTGCGCTGGTTGAAAGGGTTTTTGCGGCGGCTGAGACTATTTCCCATGAAGAAAGTGTGACCATAGGGAAAAGACACTATTACCTTGACACGAAATACAAACCCATTTTTGGAACTGGAATTAACAAAGATGCGATTCTATGTATTTCTCGAGACATCACGGAACATAAGAAGATAGAAGATCAGCTTTCCCATACTGAAAGACTGGCGTCTCTGGGGTCACTATCCGCCGGCGTGGCCCATGAAATAAATAACCCTGTTGCCATTATCTTGGGTTTTACCGAATTGCTCCTGGAAAAACTCCCTGAAGACTCCAAAGAATATGAGATGCTCAAGACCATTGAACGACAGGGAAACAATTGCAAGAAGATAGTCGAAAATCTCCTTGCCTTTGGCAAGGTACGCGGAGAGACTCCAGGAGAAACAGATGCGATTGAGGACCTTAAAAGAGTTGTCAATGTGGCTAAGAACACTATGGTTACCAAAAAAGTTGATCTCTGCACACGCATGGAAGAGGATCTGCCCAATGTTTGCGGGGATTGTCAGCAACTCGAACAGGTTTATCTAAATATTATTAATAATGCCTTAGCCGCCATGGATGGTGGTGGGGTTTTGACTATCAGTGCAAACCATGTTGGTGATATGGTCAGAATAAGCTTTACTGATACAGGCGACGGCATCGCCAAAGATAATATGGATAAGATATTTGAACCGTTTTTTACCACAAAGAAAGTTGGAGAGGGTACAGGACTAGGTCTTTCTGTAAGCTATGCCATCGTAAAGAAGTTCGGAGGAGACATCCAAGTCGAGAGCCAGACCAAAGAGGACGGCAAAGTACCCGGAACCACCTTTACTTTATTGTTACCTATAGCCAGCGGGGGAAAATATCAGTCGGCAACCACAAACAACGTAGAAGGAGAAGATGATGTCGGAGAAGATCTTAGTCATTGATGACGAAATCGATATGCTAGCATTGCTCAAAATGATTATCGAAGATAATACTGCCTATGTAGTGGAGACAACCAACAACCCGTCTGAAGGACTGAAATTGCTTATTGAACAGGATTATGATTTGGTAATTTCCGACCTCAAGATGCCTGGAATGGACGGCATGGAACTCTTTGATGAATTGAAAGGGATAAAACCGGAGCTCCCCATGATTATCATAACAGCCTACGGTTCTATTGGGACCTCTGAAGACGCCATGAAAATGGGGGTTGCCGATTTTATCACCAAGCCGTTCAGGAAAGACAATATCCTGTTTACAATCAACAGGGTGTTAGAACTTGCCAGGGTGAGAAAGGAAAACCTGGCACTCAAGGAGAAGTTAGGGGGCGAGAAGTAAGTGATAATAAAAAAGGAGTACGGCAGGGCTATGTAGCGACCCTGCCGTATCAGTTTCATTATTACATTAGTGTTCCAGTTTCAAGCCCCATCCTTCAAACATAATCATGATTGCAAAGCCGTACCAGAGGGTATAGATCACATAAAAGATTAAAGAAAAGGCGACAACACCGATACGATCCCCGATCTTCTGGGGTTCGATCTTGTAGTAGTTGTAGCATGCCTCTACAGCCTTTTGCTGTGTCATGGAGATGACCTTGGCCTCCTTGAACTTCTTCTGATTATTTAAGCCTTTTTCCATCCGTTTGAATGCAATCCACCAGTTGAGAAGGACACGCCTTTCATCATAGCCGTATTTGCCGGACAGCTTTTCTCCATCGTTATGATACATGTAGTCTGCATCGGAAAGACAGTTTTCAAGGATCTTTCCCAGATCGCCGGCAACCTTCAACTCTGTCCCTGATGTATTGACCATGGCTCCGGCCTTCAAAAAGAGCGGGGCAGTTTGCCGGGCTCGTTCTTTATCTCCCATGTCTAAGGTTACACTCACGGAGCTGCCCACGAACTCGTCGGCTTCCTTTTTTACGTCCGGAATGTAGTAGGCCGAATTCTTGGATATAGAGTTATATAGAGAGTCCAGGTATTCAAGACCGTTCCGGCCTTCAAAGATAGGAGAAAACACGATGATGAGCACTACAGCAAACATCGCCATCATAAAAAAGCCGCCAAAGAACTCTTTTTTGTGTGCAATCATGATCTCGCCTCCTCTCCTTTCAAGACTTTAATGTTGGAAAAAAACGTGCCGAACACCCAGACACTAAATCCTCCAATGACAATGAAAAAGGCCCACACCCCGATGGTATCCAGTATAGAGCCCAGTCCTTTTGATATTGGGATTATATCCATGTCGCCGAGCTTGGCCGGCAGGGCGAAGGCACGATTGACAAAACCCGACAGCACCGCCATGGCATAAAACCCGCGAATCGTAATGCCTGGAACCACCTTGGTAACCAGGGCCCCGACCTGGATGCCGACCAATGATCCCAGGAGCATGCCCATGGCCAGCGTATAGAATATAAAGCCATAGATTGCGTACTGGCTGATTGCGGCATAGCCGGCGGTAAAAATGATCTGAAAGATATCCGTTCCCACTGTGGTCATGGAGGATACCCCCAGGGTATATACAAAGATGGGGAAGGTCAAAAAGCCGCCGCCAACGCCCATGATACCGGCAGCCAAGCCGACGAGGGCCCCGCTTAAGACCAGAAACACCCAGGAAATACTCCTGCCGCCGGGGGTAAAATCGTGATCAAATTTTACCATGGGAGGAATCTTTACGGATTGAAGCTTCTGGGGAAGATTTCCCATCTCTGCGCCTTCCTGTTTTCCTCCATGGGCGCCTGCGCTCCCTGAAGTCTTTCTTGCCTTGAGGAAGTCGATCATGGCGTAGATTCCTAGAAAGCCCAGCATAACGGCGTAAATGGTCGTGATAAAGGCATCGCTCAGCACAGGGTTTATCTCGTAGAGTATCCTGTTGATTATCCCCCCGCCTGTTGCGCCTACGATCGCGCCGATCAGAAAGACTGCCGCCAGGGGCACCGAGACGTTCCCCAGTTTTCTGTGGATTACACTTCCCATAATGGCCTTGGCAAAGATGTGAAATAGATCTGTTCCCACTGCCAAGATACCCTTAACACCGGCACTCATCAGCGCTGGGGCGATGATAAACCCGCCACCGGCGCCAATACAGCCTGTAATGAGTCCTGCGCCCATGCCTATAAGAATTGACACGATGAAGATACCCGTATTGTAGAACGCCGGACTATAGGCCTTGTGGCCACCAAGGCAATCCGGCAGGATCTTGCCGATAGGTTCAGCAAGGTGTTCAGCGAAAGCAATGCCTCCTATGAAAATTGGAACAAGCAATAGGCCGAGTATGAACAACCGTTTTCGATCGCGAAGTATGGTATAAGCATTATTGATCTCCCAACTAGCCATAGCCTTTGCGCCGAACATCATAAATTGGCCCCACTGTTTAAAGAAATTCATAACATTTCTCCTCCTTGTACTGTGTGCTATAAACATCCCATGAAAGAATAATGATTATTCGATTACGTCTGTTTACACCCCCTTTCCACCTCTTATTTTTCTATGATTATCTTCCGGCCATGAATAACAATGCTTTGCTTGTCCTTTGACTTGAGATCTTCTTCTAATCCGAGTTTCTTCAGGGCATCCTCAAGCCTGACCATGCCTAAAACTTCATTTTTTTTGCTTACGGCTATCCGCTTCAAGTTATTTTTGAGCATCACTGCCAATGCATCTGTAATCCTTTCGTCTGGGCCAACAGATGGTTTAGATCCAACCCCTCTTTCTGTAGGCACTATGACTGTCTCAACGGTAAGCCTCTTCATTTTGACCCTTTCAAGCAAAGGGAGTATTCCATCCGATATTTTATTGCCTCGCAATAGGCGTACCAAAGAGGAGCTTTCCCGGACATGTGACGATAACATCTGGCAATAGCATGAGATATGGCACATGCATAGAAAGATTTGCTTAGCCACCTAAAAGTTATGTAAACAAACAGGTTACACCTGCAGAAGGGAGCTTGAACGATCAACAGAAATAGAGCGTGGAATTACAAAAGGTTAGGTTATGTAACTTTTAGGTGACACTTAAAGGTGACTAGGAGGCTGACCGAGAATGAGATATTTTTCCCAAGGTCAAGGAAGGCGAAAATTTTAACCGTAGGAATATATTGACATATTTCGAGGATTAAAATTTGAGCCTGCCGCAGAGATTAGGAAAAAGAGCCATTCTCGGACAGCCTCCTAGTTCTCTTTGAAACTTTCGGCGCTGATTCCTTCATCTTTCATGACCCGATGAAGGTACTGTCGTTGCAAACCGGCCTGCGCCGCAGCCCTGGAGATATTACCCTGGTTTTCCTGAAGGATGGCCTGAATATATTGTCGATGAAAGCCCTGGATTACGGCTTCTTTGGCCTCTTTGAATGGAAGACGAAAGATCGTTTCATCAAAATAAGATGGCAACTTTGAGAGCGGCAAGTCTGTCATGAGGGCATCCGCCCCTATCCGGCCGGATGTACACAGGATTATGCTGCGCTCGATAACATTTTCCAGTTCCCGCACATTTCCCGGCCATTGTCTTGCCATAAGGATGGCCATGGCTTCCGGTTCGATATCACGTATTTGTTTTTTGTTAAGTTTGCTGTATTTTGCGATAAGGTGATGTGTGAGTAGTGGGATATCTTCCCGTCGCTCACGGAGTGGGGGAAGGTGAAAGCCAATGACATTGAGACGGTAAAACAGATCCTCCCGAAATTGCCCTTGAGCAATAAGCTTCCTAAGGTCACGGTTTGTAGCTGCTATGAATCGAATGTCAACTCTCTTGATATGCAAACTCCCGACTGGCTTATACTCCCCTTCCTGTAACAGGCGCAGAAGCTTGGCCTGCATTGCAGTATTTAGCTCTCCAATCTCGTCAAGAAACAACGTCCCTTCGTGGGCCTCATCTACTAAGCCCTTTTTGTCTTTCCAAGCGCCTGTAAAAGCGCCTTTTTCGTGTCCGAAAAGCTCACTTTCAATTATCTGTTCAGGAATAGCTGTGCAGTCGATGGTCACAAAAGGCTTGTTGTTGCGATCACTCTCGGAGTGTATTGCCTTAGCCACAAGTTCCTTGCCGGTGCCACTTCCACCTTGAATCAGAATAGTGGCTGTCGATTTTGCCACTTGTTGGATCTTCTTAAGAATAGATGTCATCCCCGGACTGGAACCTATTATAGAAGGAAACATCTTTTGCTGTTCAAGAGATTCTCGCAAGACAACATTTTCATGTCTAAGGGTCTGCCACTCCAGGGCCCGACGAATAGTCAACAAAATGCGTTCCTTGCGGAAGGGTTTCGTAATGTAGTCGAATGCCCCTTTACGGGTGGCCTCTACGGCTGTTTCTATTGTACCGTAAGCCGTCATGATGATAACTGTTGCAGAGGGCTGAATCTTTTTGACTTTTTCTAAAAAGGCTATGCCGTCCATCTTTGGCATCTTGAGGTCGGTAAAGACTATGTTGAATGGTTCTCTTGTAATGAGTTCGATGGCTCTGGCGGTATCATATTCCGTGATCGCCTCGTGTTCTGTCTTTTCCGTGATGATCCTTTTGAAAAGGGTCAGCATGTCTTTTTCATCATCTACGACCAAGATCTTTCCATGCATAATTAATCCTTCTCTTCCGACTTGAGGGTGACTGTTACCGTGGTCCCTCGGGGCTTTTGAGGTGTATCTTCCGTGCTACTTTCACAGGTAATAGCGCCTTCGTACTTGGTTACAATGCCGTGACTGACAAAAAGTCCCAATCCCGTACCTTCACCTTCGCGCTTAGTTGTAAAGAATGGGTCGAAGATTCGTTCCATGTGCTCTTCCTTAATCCCATGCCCGTTATCTCGAACCACTATGCATACCTTGTCTTGATTAGTATTGAGGGAAGCACCCATTTCTAAGAGCCCACTACCCTCCATTGCCCCTGCTGCATTGTTGATGAGGTTCAAAAAAACCTGTTGCATCTGGCGGGCATCGCCCTTCACCTTTGGCAAACCTGGAATGAGATTGAGGCGGAGTTCAATATGGTTCATATCAAGCGAATGCTTTACTACCCCAACAATCTCATGAATTGCATCGTAGATATCGCAGTACTCGGACGCCCCCTCTTCTTGTCTGGCGAAACTTAGCAGATTTTCCACGACTTGTTTACAGTGAAGACTGTGACGCTCAATGGTTTTTAGATCCTGGTAGTCCTGATTGTCTTTATCGAATTTCTCCAAAAGCAGATCTATGAAACCAAGTATTACCCCAAGGGGATTATTGATTTCATGGGCTACACCAGCAGCCAGGGTTCCCATTGAGGCCATCTTTTCAGCACTGACAAGTTGGTTCTCGAGTTTTTTGTTTTCGGTGATATCTCGTGCAATACAAAGAACGGATTTGACCTTCTCTTGTTCATCCCTAAGAGGCATAAAGTTAGTGCTAAGCCATGTTTCATGCTCTCTTATTGTCACCACAAACTCATTCCGTACGCTCTTGCCAAACTCAAAAACAAGACGGACGAGCTCAAACTGCTGCGTTGCCACTTCTTCCGAAAAGAGGACGGACAGGGGTTGTCCGATGAATTGAGAAGGGGCGCCGCCAAAGAAATTGGCGGTGAAACTGTTCAAGGACAGCAAATGCCCTCTTTCATTTATCGTGAATATAAAATCTTCAGTACTTTCTACCAGGCTACGATATTTTTCTTCGGACTTCCTAAGGGCCTCGGTTTTCTTGGCCAGTTCTTGCTGAAGGTTGTAACGATGCTTCTTCCAATGCCACAAAAAGACTCCGCCGCCCACAAAAACCAAGAGAACACCAAGACCCAGGCCCCAGACCAGATAACTTGAAGCACTGCTAGTGAAATGGCCGCCCATGACAATCATCACCGTCATTGATATCAGACAGATGAAGGAAATTCCTATGAGAATGGCTTTTGACATGTTTGACACAAACTGGTAGTTGGCCCAAAGGAACTAACTAAATCGTCCTGACTATAGTTCGTCTTTTGTGTGATTGCAATAGCTTGGATGCCACCCAAACTCACGCGGTGAATTTGGCAAAACACCTCATGCTTTAAGTTTTTTGCCTGTTGTGGCATAATTCTGTCGTACACGCGTATAGGAGGGGCTTTATAGCCGAAAATGGCTGAACAGTATGATAATAAGTCTGCAAAACGGCAGGCGCGAAATAGGAGTACTCTGTTCAGGAAAATGGAAGTCGCTAAGTTAAATTGCTGATTGGAAGTCGGGATCACTCTAAAGAGATCTTCTCAGCATAATCCTTTTTTTAGGTATCAACATGATTATTG
>CAYSBQ010000011.1:19513-28398 GCA_964429315.1 uncultured Desulfobacterales bacterium | reverse complement strand
GAATATAGACATTTTCGTTACTCCTTATCTTGATGTTTTGTTTGTTTCGTTAAAGAATCCAACACCTCTCCGTGCTTTTGAATATACTCAATAAAGAAAGCCAGAAAAATCATGAGAAAAAACCCGGCGACACCACCGAGGATGACATTCTGCGTGGTCTTTGGCTTAATGGGTTTTTCACCACCAGAAGGGGCTTGAATCAGCCGAATATTCTGAGTGTCCTTTTTCATTTGCTGCAATTTTATTAGCTTCTCTTGCTTTAATTCCACTATATCTTTTAGATCCTCGATCTCATTGGTAAGCATTACTGTTCCCGCATTCATCTTTTCCATAAAGTCATCTAATTGAGCCTTCACATTCTCAACCTCACTGTCAAAGCTGTATATATTGATTAATCCCCTTTGTATATTGTGCTTGGTCGCCAGAACCTCACTTTTCAAGGTGCCTAGGTGTTCGTACATCTTTTGAACAGTGCTAATATATAGTATAACACTCAACGAATCCAAATTTTGGTTCTTGCCCCTCAGTAGACCTTGCCGTATTTCTGCCAAAAATTCGATTTCGGCGCTAACCTTCTTAATATCCTCCGCGAGTTCACTTGCTCTTTGTTCAAGTTCTTTTATTCTTTCTTGATGAAGCATTTTCTTTTTCGAAAAGAACGAAAGCTTTAGGGAAGTCACCTTTCCTTCTTGTTTTTTTTTGGTTGGTATAGAAATTAGTTCTTGTTTTTTTATCGTAATTTTCTGTTTCAAATTATCTATTTCTTTAGACACAGACAATTCTTTCTCTCGAAAGTTTTCCTGCTCGTATTCTAACAAGACTGAATACTCCTGTTGCAACAGTTCATGCAAATTCAACAGCGCTTTTAAACCCAAATCGGGATTCTTGGCATTGTTAGATACTTTTAGCACATTAGTGCCGCCCAGGACTTGAGCCTTAAAGCTAATATTACCGGATGAATCGGTGCTGTTGTTGTTTCCCTGAATCATTTCCAAAATTTTATGATTAAGCTTACCCGATGCAATAACTGCTTTTAGCTCTTTGGACTCGACGAGATAAACCGGCTGCCCTCTGACTTTCCCTGCCACCAGACCTGAATCTATAAGCATATCAATCCGATAGGTCTCGGGAAGAAGAACACTCACCAATGCAGCCAATACAACACAAAGCATAGTCCCACCAATGGCTAGGTATTTCCACTTCCAAACTACGCGCAAAAGATCAATGAGTTCGATTTCGTCTTCAAGTTGCTCGGGGTCATAATGTCTGTATTGTCTTGCGTTTTTATCTGTCATAGCACCTCACCCATTGGCGTGCGAAAAACGAAAGGATCGATATTGTCAAATTGCCTTCGTATCATATCTTGATGCTGTACATGAGGCCGTCTGCTGAACATTTATGGAGATTTCGGGGGTCGGGATAGAGCTGGGGCGCGCCTTCCTTTAGGGATTTCGGGGGACGTTGTTGACTACGTTGACTTTCTGTTTTTCGGCGCGGGTATTCTCGGTGAAATACGCTTTGCTGTCACTTCGTGAATTTCACGGGACAGGCGCGGATTTCACGGTTTTTCTTTTGTTGGATTCTTGGGGACGCTGGTAAAATAGTAAGAAACTGAGCTAATTTAACAAGTCGAAGCCCCTAAAATCCCACCAATTTTCAACACCCAGTACCATCTTCTGGAGCTACCCCAGTACCATTTCCTGAAGCTACAGGGCAGGCGGGGCAAGTTTTTTCCTGGTGTCTCTCCAAGCCGTAGGCCCTACAAGGCTGGAAGCGGAACCGGAGGCCTTTAATGCCGAAGTTCACCCTCATCTATGTTCAAATCTTCAGCCTTCCTCGTGTCCAACCCCAAATTCGCCTCCACCGCCCGTCAAATTCTCCCGGGGACGCTCTCGCCCCTAACTGCACAGCCCGACTTTTTTATTAAATCTCCACTATAACTGCCCACCCCCTAGCCTGCATATCGTCTTTGAGCCAATCAAGTCTTCATCCCGGGTCTATTGCAACGTGACCGCCTTGCTGCGGGAAATCCCTCTTGCCGATATCCTTTCCATGATATCCTCTGTCGAGCCGTCATCAGCGGTAATGACAATTCTGTCATAGGAAAGAGACCCAAGCTCAGCTGGATCTGCGACTACTCCTCCCAAGAAGTTCTTACCCACCTTGAGATCATCCACCACAGCCGTCAGTTTAATCGGAGTCTCCTGTAAAGAGATGAAAGCAATTTCGGCAAGATCATTGGCACCGTAAAAGACGACTCGACGGACTCCAAGTTCGGTGAGTTCCTCAAAAGTCCTGCGCAGTTTCTGGCGAGCTCCCTTATAGAAATGGTAGGAATACCGAATATATAGATACGTGAGCCGCGTCTTCTCAGCAGCCCCTTTTGGCGTGAGAACGTACATGGCTCTGTTTTTTGGTATGGTGGAAACCTTGAAATATCCCTTGTGGGCAAGCCGTTTAACAAAAGAGTTGACTAGGCCCAAAGAAATATTCAGTTTCCTCGCCAGTTCCCGCTGGCTGGGAACATGGTCATTACCAATTTCTTCGAGAATCTTTAGTGTCCGGAGGTCTTGGGAATCCATGGTTTTGGATAGGGAAAATCTTAGATTGACAGCACGGCTCCGCCTGGTGAGTTACAGGTGGACTTGTTCCGTAACTCTACAAAAATATGGAATTCATTAAAAGGAAAGGGACAGCAAAATGTTCACGATTTGAACGTTCACAAAATGAACATACTCGGATTCTTAAGTCAAGAAAAAAGGCTTGTTGATTATTAAAACTATTTTTAAAAATGGGGTTGGCAGGGCTTTTTGCCTTAGATGTTCACAAAATGAACACGAGCGGGATCATATATTAATTGTCAACATTGATATAATGTTTAATACCTGCATAGGTCGAGGCGCCAATTCCTTTTACCTTTTCTATATCCTTTATGCTCTTAAATAGGCCATGCACCTTTCTAAACCTGTATATCCTTACAGCCGACATCGGGCCAACGCCAGGCAAACATACCAACTCTTTTAGGTGTGCTGTATTAATATTCACAGAGCCCTGAAATTCATCTTCAGATCGTCTATATTTAAGACGATTATAGCACTCTTCAAGATGCTTTCTGGCAATTTCCTCGTTTTTCGGATCAACCCACGTTTCCCCAGCCAATGTCCCCAGACAATAAATAAGCTGGTCAGGATCAATTCTGCCCATGGCATCTTTATAAGGGAAGTGTTGTACCTGCCTTCCGTTATTGTCTCTTTCCACAAGGACAAAGCTCGAATCAGGCAAAGACCTGATAACGGCTTCCGAAAACGGCTGTGAATATCCAAAATCGGCACAAACAAATGTAAGAACAAGACTGAACACGCAAAAGGTGATGATGGTCTTCATTGCAAGGATATCCCTAGTTTCCATCCAGAAATGGCCCTTTTCCGCAATCTCTGCGTCAAACTGCGGTGTTGCTTGTGCGGCGTACTAAAGTACGCCTCCGCGCAACCCCTTATTTTTCTTGACCTTACAAAAAATTGCTCATTTCTGACCGGCCTGCTTCCTGGAATGCCCGCCTTTTTAGCGGGCTGGAAGGAAGCTATAAAAGATAGTGAACTTCCTTACCGGGAAGCAAAAGCTTCAATTGGAAACTTACGCTAGTGCCCATTCGGTTCAAAGACATTTATGGATGGGCACTCCCTAACAGAAATTAAAAAAACAACATTGACAATCTCGTAAAAAGCTGCCGGGAAAATCATTAACACCGTCGTTGTTTTTTGAAAAAGGGGGGGCTTACGACAAATTACTCCACTACAATACGACCCTTATTTGCCTCCAGGGTCTTCGACCCTATGCCTTTAATCTTGGTGATGTCTTCTACCACCTTAAAAGGGCCGTGCTCTTCCCTGAACCGGATAATGCTTTCTGCATACTTGGGACCTATGCGTTTCAACTCAATAAGCTCTTCAACCGAAGCCTTGTTAATATTGATCGTCTTTACGTCCTTCCCTACATCTTGTGCCCATATTGACGGAACAAAGGCGCAAAAAAGCATTAAAGCTAAACATAGTGCAAAAAATCGTTTTACCTTTCTCATTTTATAATCCTCCTTTCGAAAAAGATTGCCCCCCTTATTCAATAAAACGAATTAACTGGTCCAGTGACACAAAAACGTCGTTCTGTCAATAGCTTATGTATTCATTAAGCAGTTTTGCTCCCCAACTCTATATAAACCAGTGGAAACGTGCGCCTTACTGTAGCCCCCTAGTCCCCATATCCATTCGGATTAGTTCTATGCCAATTCCAGGCAGTTTCAATGATTGCCTCAAGCTTGCCAAATCTTGGTCTCCAACCCAGCTCACGGAAGGCCTTTTCGCTGGAACCAACAAGCACTGCAGGATCACCTGCCCTTCTTTCACTCACTTTAGCGAGGATAGATTTGCCTGTAATGCTTCTTGCAACGTTAATTACTTCTTTGACAGAATATCCATCACCATTTCCAAGATTATATCTTCCGCCTGCTTGACCATTGAGGAGCTTTTCCAAGGCAAGGAGATGAGCATAGGCCAAATCTTCAATATGGATATAGTCTCTAATACACGTTCCATCCTTGGTCGGATAATTATTGCCGAATATATCTATATGTGGCCTTTGGCCAAGGGCTGTTTGAAGAACTAGAGGAATGAGATGCGTCTCGGGCTTATGATCCTCACCCAATTCACCATCAGGATCTGCCCCAGCAGCGTTAAAATATCGGAGGCAAACGGACCCTAACCCATAGGCCTCTTCGAAATCCCCGAGTATTTGCTCAACCATAAGCTTGGTTCTTCCGTAAGGATTGATTGGGTTCTGTGGATGGTCTTCGCAAATGGGAATCTCCGCGGGTTCACCATAGGTGGCACAAGAAGAGGAAAATATGAAATTCGGAACCTTATTATCTACCATAACCTCCAATAGAGAAACTGTGTTGGATACGTTATTGTGGTAGTACTTGGCCGGCTTTTCAACGGACTCTCCTACATAGCAAAAGGCAGCAAAATGCATAACTGCCATAACAGAATGCTCTGAAAAAATCCTACGCAAAAGATCTCTATCACCCGCGGAACCTTTAAAGAAGGGGCCCCACTTTACTGCCCGTTGATGGCCATAGACAAAGTTGTCCAAAACGATGGGCTGGTACCCCTGCCTTGAAAGATATTTGCACATGTGAGACCCTATGTACCCTGCCCCACCAACAACCAGGATATTTTTTATCATAACATTATTTCGAATCCTGCTTTACGCGTTCTACATAGCTGCCGATACGCGTATCCACTTTAATCTTGTCACCCACATTGAGGAATATGGGCACAGGTATTACTGCCCCGGTCTCCAAAGTAGCCGGTTTCGTAACCTTGCTGGCCGTATCACCCCTAAGACCTGGTTCTGCATCAGTAATTGTCAAATTCACAAACATGGGCAGATCAAGGCCGACAGGATTATCATTATAGAAAAGCACATGAACTGTGGTGTTTTCTATAAGGAATAGGCGCCCATCGCCAATCTGTTCTTCAGACAAAAAGATCTGATCAAATGTTTCATTGTCCATCAGACAATAGCCTTGACCATCTTTATAAAGATATTGCATTTCTTTGTCCTGAAGGTCAGGGGTACCTACTTTTTCTCCTGACCGGAATGTCCGATCTATCACACCACCAGTCAGTATATTCTTGAGTTTCGTTCGAACAAAAGCACCACCCTTCCCAGGTTTTACGTGTTGGAATTCGACGATCTCAAATGGCTTGTCGTCCATTTCAATCTTAAGGCCTTTCCTGAAATCCGATGTATCATACATGACTTGTTATATGTTCTCCTCTTATCATTTTTACAGACTCCTAGAAACCATTTCCGCTGCAGCACGCACTGCCATCGCATAGCTCTCCTTCCCAAAACCAACCAACTGAGCTGCTACAACATCAGTGATCACAGCCTTTTGAGAAGGATTCTGATGATAGATATTAGAAAGATAGATCTCAATAACAGGAATTTCAAGCATCGAAAGAGCCTTCCTGATCAGCTCACTATCATAGGTTAAAGCCCCGGAGTTAATACCCGGATTGATAATGAGTGCATCGTAGCTGTGTGAGACTTCATTTATTTTCCTTGCCAGTATCTTTTCATCATTCGATTGGAAGGTATCCACCTTCACACTAAATCCCCTAACCGCATATTCAATGTTCCTGCCAATCTCTCTTACAGCATCATTATTACTTAACGACACGCCCTCCCGGCTACCTGTCGTATCCTCTAACAGGTCGTATATGATAATGATTTTTATATCCTTTTTACGATGTTCATCAAGCGCTGTCTTTCTGTTGTTGACGGCCTTTTGCCACTTCATCAGCTTGGACAAGACTTTTTTCGATTCCGATTCCCCATAGTGCACTTTTTTGCCTTTAAGTTTTTTTTCGATCTCTTCGAGAGCTTCTTCCAGCCCCGGCTTGTCTTGATCGACGGCAATAAGCTGCCTGTATACCGTAGCTGCCTTGCCCAAGAAACCTTGCTTTTCATAAAGCCTCGCAAGAGTCACAGTAGGAGCAAGACCTATCACAGGATCTTTATTAATATCCATCGGCCCATTGCTTCAGAGGAGTTGTCCTGTTTTTCCCTCTTTTTTTGAGAATTATTATCTCATTTCCTCCCGTCATGCCAAATTCTGTTCTTGCAATATTTTCCACAAAATCTGGGTCTTCATTGAGTCGTTGGATGGTCTTGTACAGTACCTTGTTTTCTGCACGAAGGCGGACATTGGACTTAAGCAACCGATCTCGTTGGAGCTTGACTTGATATAGGTCAACTGCCCCCCGTTCACCTAAGCCGATGACAAACAAAAAACCAAGCAGTACAACAACACCAGCCAATATGATCTTTGTCTTAGTTTCCATGGAAACTCGCTATTTACGCCTTCTCTGAATACTTGCTCTAACGATATCCATCACGTCACCTATTTCCCGGCACCTAAAAAGGCACGTACATCCACCATAAAGAATAGTGCCAAGCCCAATGCTTCCAAACAACCATATTAAAAGGTACCAAGAATTTGCGCTATATTCCGGGGTTACCCATAGTGCCCCAAAGGCGATAACCACGCCCATCACAGCAGCAGAAGCCATAGATTTAAATACGGATTGGAGTATACCACGAGCGCCAATTCGCCCCAAACGTTTTCTTAGAGCCAGGACCAAGAGGACAAGGTTTACGCCTGAAGCCACTGACGTTGCCAGAGCCAGTCCTCCGTGCCGCATAGGGCCCATAAGAACAACACTTAAGACAATATTTACCAAAAGAGAGACAACGGCAATCTTGACCGGCGTCTTCGTATCCTGAAGGGCATAAAATGTTGCAACCACCACACGAACACCTGAAAAGGCCCAAAGACCAACAGAATAATAAAGAAGTGCCTCGGCAGTCAGATGTGTGGTAGCAAAATCAAAGGCTCCCCTCTGAAACAGCAATTGCACTATGGGCTCTCTGAGGACTATAAGGCCTACCATTGCAGGAATCGTAACAAAGAAAACCAACCGAAGAGCGTATGAAAAGGAACTGCGAAGACCTTCCATATCCATTGCCGCCGCCTGTTTGGACAGAGTAGGTAACACCGCGGTTGCAAGAGCAATGGCAAATACACCAAGGGGAAACTGTACCAGCCGGTCAGCATAATAAAGATATGCAACACTTCCTTCCGGAAGCAAGGAAGCAAGCAGAGTTCCTACAAAAATATTTACCTGATAGACTGCAGCCCCAAAGACGGCTGGTGTCATCAGCAATGCTATTCGCTTGACAGCCACATGATATAACGGCCCCCTTACGAATACACGAAAGCCTTTTCGAACCATACAGACAATTTGAAGCGACAATTGCAACGCCCCCCCAACAATCACTCCGATGGCAAGACCTAGTGTGGGCTTTGTGAGATGAGGTGAAACAAGGAGTACTGATCCAATCATAGCAACATTTAGCAAAACGGGGGCAAAGGCAGGCGCCGCAAAATGCCCGAGGGTATTCAATATCCCCATGGCCAGTGCAACCAAGGCGATAAAGAAAATGTATGGAAACATCACCCTCGTCAAGAAGACTGTTAACTCTAACTTATCTGGTACGGAACAAAATCCTGGGGCTATAATCCTGACAATAAACGGTGCCAGCAATACCCCCAACACAGAGACAATTACAAGGAGTATGGCAAGAAGCCACCATGCAGATCTGGCCAATTTAAAGGCTTCTTCACGACCACGGTTATACAGATATTCAGTAAAAACGGGAATAAAGGAGATCGTTAAAGAACCTTCGGCAAAGAGACGGCGCAATAGGTTCGGAATCCTAAATGCCACAAAAAACGCATCGGCCTCAAGCCCAGCCCCGAAAAACCACGCTACTACCACATCTCTTAGAAATCCAAGAATACGGCTTAATAACGTGGCCGCTCCTACAACGCCGGCAGCCTTTGTTAGGTGACTGGCTTCTGACATATAAAGCACTACCTCGTTTGTGGGCGTTTACCTTTGAATTTTAGCTTGACAAACACGGAACAAGTTAATATCCTGCTAGTTTAAACTAGTCGGAAAGGAGTAGGAAACATTGGCAACGCACAAATCAGCCATCAAGCGGGCTAAACAAAATACGGTTAGAAACCTTCGTAACAAATCAAACCGTACACGGGTAAAAAGTGTTATCAAAAAAATTAGAGCTTCCATTATTGAAAAATCGTCGGACAAAGCTAAGATTGAACTAACTGCTGCCATCCCTATTATTCAAAAAGCAGCTCAAAAAGGCGCCATCCACCGCAAGAATGCTTCCAGGAAAATATCGCGCCTTACAAGGCAAGTAAACGCCATATCTGCCTCATAAAGCATCCAAAGGTAAGT
>CAYSBQ010000011.1:0-19413 GCA_964429315.1 uncultured Desulfobacterales bacterium | reverse complement strand
AAGTGTTATCTGAGCGCCAATTCTACAAACTTGTTCTTGAGCCCGGGGCGTTAGAAATCCTGGAGGATACGGTCATGGACCTTCTCCGCCAAGCGCTCAGATATAACCTCAATGGCTGCCCTTCTGTTGCTCTCTGTAGTCAGCTTATTATCGGAAACATCAAAAGGCTCATTATCAGATAGTCCTTGAGCCGACCATATGGTCTTTCCGTCAACACGCTTCAAACTAAAATCAACCGTAACAGCTACCCGTCGCACGGAAGAGTTATAGGTGGTTGTATGAGAGATGGTCTCTACATCCAATGACTTAATACGCCCAGTCAAAATCGCATCCGCCTTTGCTTCACTCACTACCCGAACCACCTTACTTCGAGTAAACTCGTAGATAAGATCACCAGTAAAAACCGACTCAATCCCCGATTCCGAGGTGTAATTTTCCAACACCATGACGGCTATTGCCTCTATGCCCTCTGGAGCTTTTAAACCAGCCCCCTTCAAATGGTATCCGCAACCAGAAAGGACAAGCGAGATAACTATTGCCAGAATCCTCACGGCAACTCGCCCAAAGTATGTTTGTTTGTGATTAGTCATTAATCAGTTACACCACAATGCTCACCAACTTATTCTTTACCACAATCACCTTCTTGATGGCCCGTCCTTGAAGACGAGCCACAATCCGTTCATCCGCCAGCGCAACATTTTCTATTTGTTTGTCATCAGTACCAACTGCCACTTTGATTTTGCTTCTCACCTTCCCATTTATCTGAACAACGATGAGTATTTCGTCTGCTTTGGTAGCCGCCTCAATGTAGGTAGGCCACGAGATCTCCAGGACACTTTCGTTGAAACCAAAACTCTCCCACAACTCGTCAGCAAAATGTGGCGCAACAGGAGAAAGAAGGATCACCACAGTCTCCACAGCAAACCGCATAACTTGTAAATCCTCCGGGGCAGAAAGTAAGTTTTCCTTTATAGAGTGAATCGTATTTACCAACTCCATGACAGCACTTATAGCTGTATTGAAATGGAACCTAGCCTCAATGTCATTTGTCACCCGCTTGATGGTCTGGTGGGTCTTTCTGTAGAGTACCTTTGCATCTCCCGTAAGGGCCTTTCCGCCATCGAAAGGTCTTACGTCCCGCAACTTATCTACGCTAGCTGTTACCAACCACCACACCCTGTTAAGAAACCGCCAAGCCCCTTCCAATCCTCGGTCGCTCCAGTCTAAGTCCCTTTCCGGAGGGGCAGCAAAAAGGCAGAAGAGCCTTAGTGCATCAGCACCGTATTTCTCTATAAGTGCGTTGGGATCAACAACGTTCTTCTTCGACTTAGACATCTTCTCAATGCGGCCAATCTTAACCTGACTTCCACAGTACTTGCAGGCATTCCCCGCTTCACTCGTGATCACCTCATCAGAAAACAAAAAACCATGATCGGGACATTTCTTTGTCTCTTTGCAAACCATTCCCTGTGTCAAGAGACGCGTAAAGGGCTCTTTATAATCAACAAGTCCGAATTCCCTTAGAACACGTGTAAAATAACGCGAATACAGAAGGTGCAAGATTGCATGTTCGACACCGCCAATATACTGGTCCACAGGCATCCAATATTTTACCGTTTCCTTGTCAAACATCGCCTTGTCATAACGGGGGCTGCAATAACGTTCGAAATACCAGGACGATTCCACAAAGGTATCCATGGTGTCTGTCTCGCGACGCGCATCGGAACTGCCACACTTGGGACATTTTGTCCTTATGAAGTTTTCCAATGACGGCAGTGGCGACCCGCCTGCCTCAAGCATTTGGGCATCTTCAGGGAGTACTACCGGTAGCTCATCTTCCGGAACTGCCACAACACCACACCTATCACAATAAACAACAGGAATAGGTGTTCCCCAATACCTCTGACGAGAAATCCCCCAATCCCTAAGTCTGAAATTGACTGTCCTTTTACCAAGCCCTTTTTCTTCCAGACAGTCTGCAATGTCGTCCAGGGCATTTAAGTTTTGCAAACCATCAAACTGTCCCGACCGAACTAAGACCCCTTCTTCAACATAAGCCTCCGTCATGAATTGTGCCTCTAGGGATTGCCCTTCGGGCTGAATCACTACAATAATCTCCAAACCATACTTTTTGGCAAACTCAAAATCCCGTTGGTCGTGGGCGGGTACGGCCATAACGGCGCCTGTGCCATATTCCATCAATGCAAAGTTTGCCGTAAATATCGGCATCTCACGGCCCGTAAAGGGATTGATGCAATAAGCCCCGACAAAGACCCCTTCTTTTTCGTAATCATCAGAAGTTCGCTTTATCTTGTCTTCATGGCGCATCCGCTCCACAAAGGCGTTCACCTGCCCTTCCTGCTCCGTTCCGGCAGAAAGCCTTTTTACCATGGGATGTTCAGGAGCCATAACCATGAAGGTAGCGCCAAATACCGTATCCTGACGTGTAGTAAACACGGCGATGTGGCCATGACCATCCTTTAAGGGAAAACGAATCTCTGCTCCTACGCTCTTGCCGATCCAGTTCTTCTGCATGGTCACCACTTTGTCAGGCCACCCTGGCAGACGATCGCAATAGGCCAACAAGTCTTCAGCAAAACTGGAGATACGTAAAAACCACTGGTCCAGATCCCTTTGAATTACCACCTCGCCACAACGCCAGCAGCATCCTCCTTCAACCTGCTCATTTGCCAGCACTGTCTGGCAGGTTTTACACCAGTTTACGGAAGATTTTTTCCTGTAAACCATATCCTTTTCAAACATCTTCACAAAAAGCCATTGTTCCCACTGATAATATTGCCGATGACATGTGGCAAGCTCTCTATCCCAGTCATAGCTAAACCCGAGCCGCTTGAGTTGTAATCGCATGTTATCGATGTTCTTTGACGTCCACTCCGCAGGATGGACATTGTTGGCAATAGCCGCATTTTCTGCCGGCATCCCAAAGGCATCCCATCCCATAGGGTGCAAGACATTGTACCCGCGCATGCGCTTATATCTAGCCACCACATCTCCGATTGTGTAATTACGCACGTGTCCCATGTGGATATTGCCTGATGGATAGGGAAACATCTCCAAGAGATAGTATTTTTCCTTTTCGGAGTCTTCTTTTACCTGAAACAGCCCCTTATCTTTCCATATTTTCTGCCATTTCAGTTCTATCGGCCCTGGATTGTATTTGTCCTGCATAGCCTATCTCTCCACACTCTAACGTATATTATACGTGTCTCAGCGTTTACGTATGCCACAATACAATTAAAAGGACAAATGAAGTTGCGCCTAAATCTTTACCTTCCTAAAGTCAAAGACCGGGCCATCGGCACAAACATGAAAATAGCCACCCTCATCTGCAGCCCTTTTGACAGCACATCCCAGACAGACCCCAAAACCACAGGCCATTGCTGACTCCAGAGAAACCTGACACGGGATGTCGTAGGCGCCCGCTATTGCGCCAACAGCCTTCATCATAGCCTGAGGACCACAAGCATAAATGATGTCGGGCCTTTCGCCGGCCTTAAGGGATTTCTCGACAACAGATGTCACCAGTCCTGCTTCACCAACACTGGCATCTTCTGTTGAGACATGGACCTTAATTCCCAGGGACTGAAATTCTTTTTCACATAGAATGTCCGAAGAAGAGCTCCCCCCAAGAAACAAAGTCTGGGTTACACCCTGGTATTTGCCAAGATAAGAGGCAAGGTAGTAAAGAGCAGCCACTCCTACCCCGCCTGCCACAAGGAACACACGTTTGGCCTGTTCAAGACAGGGAAAGCTATTCCCAAGTGGGCCTAGCACATCCATGTCATCTCCAGCCTTCATTTCAGACATCGCTTTGGTGCTCTGCCCCACTACCTTGTAGAGGAGTTCAATACCAAGGATCTCTTCGTCTTTGATAACCAGCCCGTGAACAGAAAAAGGCCTGCGAAGCAGGGGAATGGATATGTCAGATGGCTTTATCATGACAAATTGCCCGGGTTGTGCAATTCGCGCCAGTTCAGGATAAAAAATACCGAGCCTGTAATAGACTGCTCCAACCTTTATATTATGGATAACTGTTACCTTTTTCTGAAATAATCCCATAAGGCGCTTCTTTGACATGATTAAGAAATGGTCGATGAAAATGTAACCTTTGAACCAGTGAACGCTCACAAAAGTCTTTTATGAGCAAAACTGTCATTGCCTAACACAGTGTATCCGCACAATCTTTCGAACAATTGCGCTGGTCGATGCGCCTCCTGTTAAGGGGATGCGCACAACCCGCCCTCCTGCCGCCTCCACAACATCTTTTCCAATAATGGCATCTTCTCTCCAGTCTGCTCCCTTAACAAGGACGTCAGGCGCTACAAGCTTAATCGTTACCAGTGGGTCTAGTTCGTCAAAGATTGTCACATAGTCGACACATTCCAAAGACGCCAGGACCTCAGCACGTTCATCTTGAGGGACTATCGGACGGCCCAGCCCTTTAATATGAGCCACAGACCGATCAGAGTTAACGGCTATTAAGAGCACATCCGCCTGTTCTTTGGCAGCCCTTAAGTACCTCACATGACCTATGTGAAGAAGGTCAAAACAACCATTGGTAAAGACGATCTTCTTTCCCGCCTCTTTGATAGAACGGGCTTTTTCCATTAACCCTTTACGATCCAGCATCTTCTCATTCATACGCCTCTGGCACCCGTTGCTCCAAACATGGAATCTGTTTTCTGGCATGCTCCAATACACCGAGATCTATCGTCGCTGAAATCGTGGCTGAACGCTTAACCGCCCTTGCCAGCACTTTGCCGTAGGGAGAGATAATCCGCGAATGACCCGCATAGATCAGTTCATCGTCTCGGCCACTCCGGTTGGCGCCAAGGATAAAGACTTGGTTTTCAACGGCTCTGGCCTTTAAAAGCACATCCCAGTGAGAAACCCTTACCGCCGGCCATTGGGCCACGACAGCAATTATTTCAGCCCCTTTTAAAGTAAGAGCCCGGCACAACTCCGGGAACCTCAAGTCATAGCATATCATAAGGCCTATCCTGCCTAAGGATGTATTCGCTACAACCGCATTCCTCCCTGGCTTGAAATACTTGTGCTCATTGGTTAGTGTAAAGAGGTGTACCTTGCGGTATTCTGCACAGACAGCACCCCGATCAACGACATAAGCAGTGTTATAGATCCCGTCCGCCCTCTTTTCGGGCAAAGAACCTATGATCGTAAGTTGCATCTTTCTTGTTAGTTGCATCAACTCTTCAAGAATCCCAGGTGTCGTCTCGGAAAGCTCGTCAAGTCTATCATTTACAAAACCAGTGGACCACATCTCGGGAAGCAAGACAAGCTGAACCCCCTTTCTTGCGAGGGAAGTAATAAGCCTCTTTGCTGCAGCAAGGTTGTGGCCTGCCCTACCAAAGGAAATATCAAACTGTATTATACCCGTCTTGATCACCCGCATAAAAATCCCACCCTATTTGCCGGCCAGGCAATTCACTCCAACTAATAAAAAACCACTCTGAACAAGCCGTCAAGCTTCTTCATAGCAGAAGTTTCGCCCACGGGCAAATCCTCTCGACACACAAGCAAGAAAGCGTTCCGGCCGAAACGACAAGTACATAGAAACACCTAGTCTTTTCTACACCGCCCTGGCCAGCGTCAATACATCAACCCACTCAGCCCCTCCCTTCATTAAAACCCGAGCGCACTCATTCACTGTAGAACCCGTTGTATATACGTCATCTACCAAAAGGATCTTCTTCCCTCTTATTCGCTCGGGATCTTTGACGGAAAAGGCCTTCCTAATGTTTTTCTCTCGCTCCTTGCGATTCAGGTATACTTGGGGCTCTGTCCACCGTTTACGAAACAATAAAAGGCCGTCGAAGGGCAACCCCTCCTTTTTTGCCCATCGACTGATCAATAGGTGTGCCTGATTGAACCCTCTTTCGCGCAAACGCTTTATGTGCAGCGGCACAGGGATTAGGAGATCTATATGGTCCCTGCCCCAGAAATCGTAAAATGTCTCTCTTAAGAATGCAGCCAAAGGCCGGGCAAGAGAAACCCTTTTACCATACTTGAACGCATGGATGGCCTCCATTAGACTGCCATTATAGACCCCAAAGGCCCTGGCCTTCCTGAAATATTTTTTTTCTGTAAGGCATCCCCAGCACGTGTGATCTTGCCCCTGTCTTGAGACAAAGGGCAGGCCGCATCCTGTGCAAAAAGGCGAACCAACAGGTATAAGGTCGTTACAACAAAAGCCACAGAAGCATGAGGCTGTAATATGGGATAAGGGTCTGACTGCAATGTCTTTATCGTCTAACCTAAGCCCATCGAAACTCCCGCAGATAAGGCACTTTGGAGGAAAGATGGTATCTAGAAGAGCCTGTAGTAAAGATCTTGTCATAGACTAGGGGCTAGCGGTCAGAGGTAAGGGGTGTTTGTCAGTTTACACTTTGTATTGTCAGGCACTACTTAACCAGACGTTCTACCAACGCTTCTCCAAATTCAGAACATTTGAGTTCGCGGCTTCCCTGCATCTGACGGGCAAGATCATAGGTAACGAGTCCTTCTGATATGGTCTTTTTAACCGCATTCTCAATAGCAGAGGCTGCCTCTTGCCAGCCTAGGTGTTCAAGCATCATAACCCCCGATAGTATTAATGACAAAGGGTTTACTTTGTCCTTCCCGGCATATTTGGGTGCAGTACCGTGTGTAGCCTCAAAAACAGAACAACTATCTCCCATATTGGCTCCAGGAGCCATGCCAAGCCCGCCCACCTGGGCAGCCAAGGCGTCTGAAAGATAATCACCATTAAGATTAGGGGTAGCAATCACATGGTACAACTCGGGTCTGAGAAGTACCTGTTGAAACATCATATCGGCAATTCTGTCTTTAATCACTATTCTGCCGGGCGACGCCGCCTCATCTAGCCCTCCACCCAAGTCCGATTCAAAGGCAATGCGGTCTCCGAACATGTCACGGGCCACCTCATACCCCCATCTCATGAAAGCGCCTTCCGTGAACTTCATGATATTGCCCTTGTGCATCAGGGTAACGCTGGGCAAACCATGATCAACGGCATACTGAATCGCCCTTGCCACCAATCGACGGGACGCAACCTTACTCATCGGCTTAACCCCAATGGCCGAATCCTTTCTTACATCCACTTTCATACGATCTTTAAAGAAACCGATCACGGCCTCCGCCTCATCGCTTCCAGCCTCCCACTCAATGCCGGCATAGACATCTTCCGTGTTTTCCCGAAACACTACCATATTCACCTTTTCGGGACACTTCATAGGGCTAGGCACTCCTTTGATATATCGTACGGGCCTGATGCAAGCATAAAGGTCTAGCTTTTGCCGCAACGCCACATTCACACTGCGAATCCCCTTTCCCACCGGGGTCGTCAATGGGCCCTTAATCGCAACCACATGGTCCTTGATTGCTTGGAGAGTTTCTTCCGGCAAAGGGTTGCCGGTCTGGCTCGACGCCTTTTCTCCTGCCAATATCTCCTTCCACTCGATCTTGCGCTGATCCACATATGCGACACGAACAGCTTCGTCCAAGACCAAACGGGAGGCAGCCCAGATATCAGGGCCTATGCCATCTCCTTCGATAAAAGGAATTATAGGGGTTTGTGGGACCAAGAGCGTACCATTTTTAGCCACAGTAATCCTGCTTGCCGTACCCTTTGTGTTTTCTTTTCTGATCATTTCCTTCCCCTATAGGTTCTTTTGGCAGGCCACCAAAACTTATCATCCTCAACCAACTTCTTAAGGCAGACCTGGATGATCGATATTGCCGCCGGCGTAATACCTGAAACCCTTGACGCCTGTCCAAGAGAAACGGGTCGTACCGTTGAGAGTTTCTCCTTAACCTCATTGGAAAGGCCCGGAACCAAATGATAGTCAAATCCATTGGGAATCTTAGCCTCTTCAAAGCCCTTTAAGCGTTCAACCTGTTCCTCTTGCCGACGAATATATCCGTTGTACTTGACAAGGATACTCACTTGCTCAGCAACCTTCCCATCAAAAGAAAGGATACGCTCGTCAAGTTTAGCAAGCTTTTCAAGGGTTGCCTCCGGCCTTTTCAAGATGTCTTTTAGAGTTACCGGCTGATTGATAGTCCCTACACCCAACCCTTGCAGGGTCTGATTCACTTTAAAACTAGGATTGAGATGAAACTCAGAAAGGAAAGCCATAAGCCTTTCTATAGCCTCACGTTTCTTGGTGAACTTATCGTAAAGGACATCAGATACAAGACCAATCTCGCGGCCAACTTGGCGAAGTCGGAAGTCTGCGTTATCTTCCCTGAGCAAGAGGCGATACTCTGCCCTGGAAGTAAACATGCGATAGGGCTCCTTTGTCCCTTTGGTCACTAAGTCATCAATCATGACACCTATGTAGGCCTGATCACGCCCAAGGATTA
Organism: uncultured Desulfobacterales bacterium; assembly: GCA_964429315.1. GTDB lineage: Bacteria > Desulfobacterota > Desulfobacteria > Desulfobacterales. The sequence continues at coordinate 11,007 of CAYSBQ010000011.1, read as the reverse complement.
TCGGAAACTCCCCTTTTACATAGCATGCGCTATTGATCCCAGCCATAATCCCCTGGCCTGCCGCTTCTTCATAACCGGATGTACCGTTGATCTGACCCGCCAGAAACAATCCATTAATAGCTTTACATTCTAAACTCGGCTTCAACTGCACAGGATCGACATAATCATATTCTATGGCATACCCGGGACGTACAATCTCCACATGTTCAAGCCCCTCAATAGAACGAAGCATCTCGAGCTGCACATCTGCCGGCAGGCTAGTAGGAACACCATTTGGGTAGATTTCCGTCGTTCCAAGCCCCATAGGTTCAAGAAAGATCTGATGTCTCTCTTTGTCAGGAAACCGAACCACCTTGTCTTCGATTGAGGGACAGTAACGGGCCCCTGTACCCGTTATAACCCCAGTAAAAAGTGGCGAACGGTCCAGGCCGGCCTTAATAATCTCGTGGGTTTTCTTATTGGTGTAAGTTATATGGCACGGTACCTGCTTTTGCATAATTGCATCTGTTTCCAGAGAAAAAGGAACCGGAGAATCATCGCCATATTGGGGAGTAAGTCTGGAAAAGTCGATTGTGCGACCGTCCAAACGAGGAGTTGTCCCAGTCTTAAGGCGGCCTATCCTAAGGCCAAGTTCTTTCAGGTGTTCAGAAAGTCTATTTGAGGGAGGATCTCCCATACGACCTGCCGGAAAATTCTTCAACCCAATATGAATCAGCCCCCTCAGGAAGGTCCCTGTCGTCAAGATGACAACCTTTCCGAAAAAGCTCTCTTGGATACTCGTTATAATCCCTTTAATTGTGTCATCTTCAACGATTAAGGTATCAACCACGCCTTGTTTCACGTCCAGGTTATCCTGTTGTTCCAGAATACCCTTCATGCGAAGGCGATACTTTTCCTTGTCAGCCTGGGCCCTGGAAGACTGGACAGCAGGCCCTTTTTTGGTATTTAACCTACGAAATTGGATGCCCGTAGCGTCTATGTTTTTTGCCATCTCCCCGCCGAGGGCATCGATTTCATGGACTAATTGGCCCTTGGCAAGACCACCTACCGCCGGGTTGCATGACATCTCTCCAATGTGATCGACATTGATAGTAACTACCAAGGTTGAGCGCCCCAATCGCGCAGCAGCCAAAGCAGCTTCGCATCCCGCATGGCCGGCCCCTACTACAATCACATCGTATCTCTTTTGAGTGATCATTTGTCAGTTATCAGTTATCAGTTATCAGATGTCAGTAGTCAGTTGCCGGTGGCCGAGTCGTGAGCCCTGAGCGTCAAGTCCTTGAACCCTTTAACCTTGAACCTCTGGACCTCAATCGCCGACCGCTTGTCTTCTTTGCCTCATGACCTCATACATAACAATCGCCCCGGCCACTGCAGCATTTAGGGAGTCAACCCCCACGTGCTGGGGAATGGACACCAGGTAGTCACAAGTCTTACGAACCAAGGGGCGAATCCCCTTTCCTTCCCCGCCAATAACAATAACAAGCCCCACATCAAAATCAGCCTGGTTTACCGGAATATTTGCACCAGCCTCGGCGCCAATGACCCAAAGCCCTGCTTTTTTAAACTGTTGTAAGGCCGCCACAAGATTGGAAACACGTGCAAACAACACATGTTCCATCGCCCCGGAAGATGCCTTTGAAGTCGCAGCAGACAAAGGGGCCACACGAACTTTGGGAAGAACAATCCCGTGCACTCCCATAGCTCTGCCCGTCCTTGTAATTGATCCAAGGTTTTGCGGATCAACGACACCGTCAAGGGCCAGGATCAGTGGGGTTTCATTCTCCTGTACAGCCCTGTTAAGAATCTCCTCCTTATCTGCCAGGACCAAGTCACTAACCTCGGCAGCGACCCCCTGATGTACAAGGTCTCCAAAACATGATTTGAAATATTTGGCCTCCTTGTACTCAATCGGTATACATTTCTGCCCGGCCAACTCCAATAGGCCTTGAACACCTTTGGACTTACGGTGTTTGGACACATAGAGCCTTTCAAGCCTTCGCCGGCCGGCAACAAGGGCCTCATAAAGCGGGTGAATACCATAAAGGAGATCACCCATTGGAAGGGGCTTCCGCAATAATGGAATCTAATTTCAAGACGACTTCCTCTAAATCGTCATTTACAAGCACATGATCATAAAAGTGAGCTTGCGCCATCTCTACGCGAGCGTTTTTCAGGCGCCGCTCTATGGCGTCATGCGAATCTGTTTCACGATCGGAAAGTCGCTCCCGAAGTTCTTTCATTGTCGGTGGCGCCACAAAAATCGAAATAGCTTCAGGGTATTTCGACAAGAGTTTTTTTGCTCCCTTCACATCAATATCCAGGATAACATCGTTGCCCTCAGACAAACTCTTCTCAATAAACGTAGCCGATGTCCCATAAAAGTGGCCATGCACTTCAGCCCACTCGGCCAGCCTTCCAGCATCAATTCTCTCTTTAAACATGGCCTCACTAACAAAATGATAGTCCACCCCATCCCGCTCCTGACCACGTTTGGGACGACTAGTGTAAGAGATTGAATATAATAGCTCGGGATTTTGTTCCAAGCTTCTAGCTATAATAGTCGATTTCCCCACACCGGAAGGCCCGGAGATAACAAATAAATGCCCTTTGTTAGTCATTTCGTCATTCGGAAATCGGGGATCTGCGTTTAGAAAAGAGAAATCGGGTAACCACAGTGTTTTTTCTCGGCTAACAAATCATAAAGAACAGTGCATGATTTGCAAAGAGAAAACCGCCCTACTTAGAGCCTTTGGCTCTCTTACCCTCTTCTTTGAATTCAAAACCAGTGACAAAACGTTGCGAGATAGTCTCGGCCTGAATCGCAGAAAGGATCACATGGTTGCTATCGGTAATTACAATTGATCGGGTACGCCGTCCTTGTGTGGCATCAATCAAGCGGTGCCCTTCTTTTGCATCGTCCTTAAGACGCTTCATCGGTGCAGAACTGGGGGTAACAATAGCGATAACATGATTAGCCGCTACTGTGTTTCCGAACCCAATGTTTAACAGAGTCCTTTCCATACCAAACTCTCCTATCCATTATTCGTTATTCTATATTCTGAACCTGCTCCCGGATCTTTTCAAGCTCACTCTTAACACCAACGACTATCTGAGATAGGCGGGCATCTCCCGCCTTAGAACCAATCGTATTTATCTCTCTATTAAGTTCCTGAAGTAAAAAATCAAGCGTCCTTCCAACAGAGCCCTCTGATTCCATCATTGCTTGGAATTGCTTAAGGTGACTCTCAACACGAACTATTTCTTCCGTGATATCGCTCTTATCGGCCAGAAATGCCACTTCTTGGGCCAATCGGTTCGGATCAAGTTCCACTTTGCCTTCAGTAAGCCTTGTTATCCGCTCTTTAAGCTTATCTTGATACTCCGATAATACAGATGGGACCAAGGCCTTAAGATCAGAAACACTATCTCCCACTATCTGTAAACGCTCTTGAAAATCATTATAGATGCTCTTGCCTTCCCTGATTCTCATGACATCTGCATCACCCAACGCTTCGTTAATACACAAAGAAAAAGCTTCCCATGTCTTCTCCAAATTTACTTCCGGCTCCGTTGGCACTATAATTCCAGCCATGGCAAGTAGTGTTTTTAGCTCCACCTTTTCTGCTATCCCCAGAGTTTCATTCAGTTCACACAAAGCACGATAGTACGCTTTTGCCATGGAAAGGTTTACATCAATTTGTGGGGTTTCCTCAAATTCACTCTTCCTATTCACTGTCACATCCACACGACCCCGCAAAATCGTCGCCGCCACCGATTTCTTGATACGTTCCTCTAGAGGAAGTAACTTTGACGGCATGCGCACCGAGATCTCGCAATACCGCCTATTGAGACAACGCATTTCCACCGTATACGAACAACCCTCAATTGTCTTTTCCGCCCTTCCAAATGCAGTCATGCTCTTAATCATATGATCCTCGATTGATACATATATCTATCTCTTACTGATTGCAGAAAACCAGTAATGGCATCTCCGGCATAATCCGGATAGGTCCAGTCAAGACAGCGATAACGATTCTTCTGATAAATCAGCGTGAGGTCTGCGTAAATCCCACCCCTCAGATATATCCTGTGTGCATAGTTCTTCCCGGTCGCAAGTACGAAGCGCTCCGCCAGCAGGTATCCAGGATCAACGTTAACCATGCGCTTGCGTCCTCTTAAAAAGTTGTTTTCCACTTGGTTAGTAAAAAGCTTAATATCAACTAACTTTTCCTGTTCGATCAACTCATCAAAGGCAATCAACCGTCTATAAAGAGGGGTACCCATTTCATTGGCATAGTAATCTGTCTTATCAAAAGGAAACCAAGAACTTACCATGTCGACAGATTTCAGGACCTCCGACAGAGCATAAGTCGCCTTCTGAAAAAGTTTTCGGTCATGCATGACAAGGCTGACTATTAGTTTAGCAAACGCAGGTTTTTTTGGAATGCTCATACAGATTCATATCTTACAGTTTCGCAACACTTTAGGTCTATGAATCAGGAACTTCGGATTGGTCACTACGACAAAATCTATTCTCGGACAGCCTCCCGGGAGGCTGTCCGAGAATGAGATATTTTTTCCAAGGTCAAGGAAGGCAAAAATTTTAACCGCAGGAATATATTGACATATTTCGAGGATTAAAATTTGAGCCTGACGCAGAAATTGGGAAAAAGAGCCATTCTCGGACAACCTCCTAGGGCCGTCCAATACTGGTATACTGAAACCCAAGCGACCGAATACGTGCCGGTTCGTAAACATTTCGCAAATCCACCACAACTGGCTGTCTCATAAGCTCTTTAACCCTGGTCCAGTCAATATTCCGGAATGCATTCCATTCTGTGGCGAGGACTAATGCATCGGCACCTAGAGAAACAGCATATAGATCTTGTTTATAGTCAACACCTTGAAGGTAATCCTTCGCGTGTTCCATCCCAGCGGGATCATATGCCAGAATCTCAGCCCCTCTTTTTTGCAATGCCTGAATAATAGGAATGATAGGAGAGTCTCGCATATCATCCGTATTCGGCTTGAAAGTCAAACCAAGGATTCCTATCTTTGCCCCTTTTACATCTCCGCCAAGAGCTGAGATAATTTTCTCAACCATTATCTGGGGACGTTCATCATTGACTTTGATCACCGCATCGACAATCCTAAATTCATATCCCTGCTCTTTGGCAATCTGGCTGATTGCTCGAGTATCCTTTGGAAAACACGACCCCCCGAAACCCGGCCCGGGATGCAAAAACTTGGAGCCAATCCGCTTGTCAAGCCCCATACCCTTTGCCACTTCGTTCACATCTGCCCCAACCTTATCACATATGTTAGCCATTTCATTGATGAAAGATATCTTTGTAGCCAAAAATGCATTAGAGGCATATTTTATCATCTCCGCCGTGGCTACATTGGTAATCACAAAAGGGGTTTCAGAAAGATATAGAGGATTATAGAGGTCTTTTATAATGGCAATGGCCTGATCACTTTCAGCACCAATAATGACACGATTAGGACGCATAAAATCCTCTATTGCAGATCCTTCCCTCAAAAATTCAGGGTTGGAAGCAACATCAAAGCTACAAGGACTTGACAGATTTTCTTTGATAATGCCTTCTATCAGCCGGCCCGTACCCACAGGAACCGTACTTTTAGTAATCACAACCTTATATCCGTTCATGGTTTGGCCTAAAGATTCGGCTACCTCTTCGACATAACTGAGATCAGCACGACCTTCCTCGCCAGATGGGGTACCCACCGCTATAAATACCGCCAAAGCCCTTTCGATACCCTCTTTGATGTTAGTAGTAAAAGAAAGACGCCCTGCGTTTGCATTTTTCTGTATCAGTTCTGCAAGTCCCGGCTCATAAATGGGAACCTTGCCCTGATTCAGCATACTGATCTTTGATGCGTCATTGTCCACACACTTGACCTGCAATCCGAATTCGGCAAAACAAGCCCCAGTAACAAGCCCGACATATCCCACACCAACAATGCAAATATTCATTTAAAATCCTTTCTACAGTCTACAGTGCCTTAATATGCCGACTTTAGCCCTTTCTCCGTTTCCTGTCAACAAGTTCGAAGTCCGTTTGGCAGTGTCCATCCACGAACAGCTTATCAAATAATGGGCACTGGCGAAAGTTTCAAATTCAGAATTTATTAAAACTTACCCCACCGATATTTACATCGTCCTTGTTTTCAAATCACGTTTTGTGCTAAGGGTATACAAAAAATGGGGGAGAGCACAATAATCGAAACAGTATGAAGATCGCCTTAGCCCAGATCAATCCCACAATTGGAGCTTTTACAGATAATACAAGAAAGATGGCGTCCTTGATAGACAAGGCAAAGGGGCTTTCCTGTGACCTTATTGTATTCCCCGAGCTAGTCATCTCCGGATACCCGCCACTGGATCTTTTGGAGCGAAATGACTTTGTAAATGCCAATATCAAACACCTTGACGAACTCGTCGATTCAGTCAAGGGCATAGGTGTTATATGCGGCTTTGTTGACAGAAATCGAGACACAAGGGGAAAACCCCTTCACAATGCTGCAATCCTTTTTGAGAATGGCAGCGTCCTTCATCAAGTTCACAAGAGGTTGCTTCCCAATTACGATGTCTTTGATGAAAACAGGTATTTTAAGCCTGGGAAAAAATCCTCATGCTGTTTGTACAAAGGATATAGGTTGGGACTAACCATCTGCGAGGATATATGGAACGACGTAGAACTATACCCACGCCAGGCCTTTTCGCGACGGCTTTACCCTATTGATCCTGTAGCCGACCTTATTAAAGACGGGGCAAATCTCATCATAAACATATCATCTTCACCATTTTGGATCGGCAAGACAAGGTCCAAGCACGAAATGCTCGGCAATCTCGCAAAAAAGTACCAAACTCCACTCCTTTACATCAACCAAGCAGGAGGTAACGACAGCCTTCTCTTTGACGGTGTCAGCATGGCCTTTGATTCACAAGGCCAAATAGCTGCTCGTGGCCTAGATTTTGAGGAAGACTTTATACTCTTTGATACAGACACCCAAAAAGGCGACATTCATCAAATAAGCAAAACAGAAGCACAATCCGTACTCAAGGCACTCATCATGGGCACAAGAGATTATGTGCAAAAGTGTGGATTTTCTAGCGTCTTGGTAGGGCTAAGTGGCGGCATTGATTCAGCCCTTACTGTCTGTATAGCGGTAGAAGCCGTAGGCAAGGAAAACGTAACAGGGGTCTTCATGCCCTCCCAGTTTACCTCACATGCCAGCCATAAAGACACCGAAAACCTTGCAGAAAATCTAGGTATTAGACTAATTCAAATCCCTATCACAGACATCTTTGATCAATTTCTCCACAGCCTTACTCCTGTTTTTAAGGACATCTCTACAGAGATTACCGGGCAAAATATCCAGGCGCGTATACGCGGTACCACTTTGATGGCACTTTCTAATAAGCTGGGAGGACTTGTTCTGTCTACGGGAAACAAGTCTGAGCTTGCCGTTGGCTATTGCACGCTGTACGGAGACATGGTTGGGGGACTAGCGGTAATCTCGGATGTACCAAAAACCATGGTATATGAACTTGCCAAGCATATAAATAACAATGGTGAAATAATTCCGAACAGTATTCTGAACAAGGCGCCATCGGCAGAGCTCAAACCCGATCAGGCAGACGAGGATGACCTTCCCTCTTATGAAATTTTAGATAAGATATCAAGGTTATATATTGAAGAAAATAGAGGGCTTGACAAGATTATTTCAACAGGGCTTGATCCTACAGCTATCTCAGAGACAATTTATATGATTGATCGAAGTGAGTACAAAAGATATCAGGCGCCCCCTGCACTGAAGGTTACCACAAAGTCCTTTGGGCATGGCCGTCGCTATCCTATTGCCCGGAAGTACTTGTCTACGTCACAAAATTAATGGCTTGACCATTTGAAGGCTTTGTCCATATAATTCGCTATTGTCAATATTCTCTTTGTGCAATTGAAAATGTAGAACAAAAAAGGTGGAAAATGCCTGTTTACGAGTTTTATTGCAACGATTGCAATACTATCTACAATTTCTTTTCAAGGTCTGTAAATACATCAAAACGACCAATGTGCCCCAAATGTAAAAAGAAAAAACTTAAACGGCAGATGTCTGCCTTTGCGAAAATCAGTGGAGCAAAAGAAAAAGGGGATTCAGACGATCTTCCCATAGATGAGTCCAAGATGGAAAAGGCCATGAATCTTTTGGCCAAGGAAGCCGATGGAATCAGCGAAGATGATCCACGCCAAGCAGCCAAATTGATGCGCAAATTTACAGATGCCACTGGTGCCACACTTGGACCAAGCATGGAAGAGGCCATGATTCGCATGGAAGCCGGCGAGGACCCAGAACAGATAGAAGCAGAAATGGGAGATCTCATTGAACAGGAAGAGCCTTTCATGTTCGAAGGAAAAAGACGTTCTGGAACCATGAAACCAAAACCCCGTCGCGATGAAACACTATACGAGCTTTGATCTCTATACTAAGGGCTCGCGAAAGAATAAGTTCGCAGTGTTGGCGCTCATATTTGGTTCAGATTTGGCCGATCCGATTGAGCAAACCCGCAGGAATAGTGAGCTATTTCGAGGAGTTTGCGAATGAGGTATCGGTCAAAGATGGGCTGAAGCTGAAATGCTGAAATGTGAAGTTTTTTTCCGCAAGCCCTAAGCATCTCACAGGAAAAGAGCAGCCTTATGAGCACGGAACAAGCCATCTTGCAAGCCCCCGATATTGATCGAATCCTGACACGCATAACCCATGAACTCCTGGAAAAGCACAGGGGGGCGGAGAATCTGCTACTTATAGGTATCTGGACTGGCGGGGTCTTTTTGGCCGATCGTATAGCGGCAAAAGTCCTTTCGATTGACGGCACGAAGATTCCCCGTGGTGATCTTGACATTACTCTTTACAGGGACGATTGGACTCGCATAGGCCACCAACCAATTGTGCAGAAGACAGAGATTCCTTTTTCTTTGGACGGAAAACAGGTGGTCTTGGTAGATGACGTCCTTTTCACCGGCCGTACGGTACGTGCAGCCATGGATGCCCTTATCGACTTCGGCCGTCCTGATCGAATCGAGCTAGCAGTACTTGTAGACCGTGGCCATCGTGAGCTGCCAATCCAGGCAAACTATGTTGGAAAACACATTGAAACGATACATAACACGACGGTAAACGTATATCTGAAAGAAAAGGCCGGCAGGGACGAAGCCTGCGTTGCCATGCAATGAGGATGTGGCTGGTCTTTTTCTTTTTTTCTATTGACAAATGCTTTTTTTCCATATAGGACTCATTAACTTTGCTCGGGTTTTCTTGAGAAAGGCTTATATAAAATAAGTTTTAAAACATTATCAAAAGGAGGATGTAAACAATGGAAGATGTTGTATTTGAAGGGAAGACATTTTCAGTGGACGAAGATGGTTTTATCGATTCATTTGATAATTGGTGCCCTGAGTGGGTTCGCTATGTCAAAACCATTGAGGGAATCGATGAGCTCAACGAAGAGCATTCAAAGCTTGTAGAAGTATTGCGCGACTATTATGAAAAGAATGGCATTGCGCCCATGGTGCGAGTCCTTTCGAAGGTTACGGGTTTTAAGCTGAAGCATATTTATGAGTTGTTCCCGTCTGGACCCGGCAAAGGCGCATGCAAGATGGCGGGGCTTCCCAAGCCGACCGGATGTGTCTAAAAAGCTTGTAGCTTAGCGATACAATAGCACTTCTATAAAAAGAGGCTTTACGGGAAAAGTAAAGCCTCTTTTTTTGCAAAAATACAATCAAATCATCGTGTTTGTAAGTTTTGCGTTTGAGAAACCACCAAAAAGGATACATAACAAATTCACTTGACATCTAAGTTAGTAGGATGCTAGAAGAGACCTGTGTTTTAGTCGGAGTTTTCAGGTAACACAAAGCTTGGGATTGGGAAAATTGCGAAGTATAAATTATGCCATCAAGGTCAGTAGACCATGATGGCTTTTTTTTCGCCAAGTCAATATCCCTTGCTAAATAACAGATGAAAGGAGGGACATGGAAATGGCAGAAGGTACAGTAAAGTGGTTTAACGAGAAGAAGGGCTATGGCTTCATCAGCATGGATGATGGCCAAGACGTTTTTGTCCATTATAGCTCTGTCATGGGCACAGGTTTTAAGACTTTGTACGAAGGTCAGCGTGTTCGCTTCGATGTCGAGCAAGGAGACAAGGGGCCTCAGGCAGTGCAGGTCGAAATCACGTAGGCAAAACTTTCTAAAGTCCAAGTTCTCGCAAGGATTCTGCTGTCAAAAGATGCCGGAATTCTTGTTTTTTCGGTTTTCTTTTAATATCTTACTCAACCTTCTCTTATAAAGTTCCCGTTTAAGCTTACTCAGGCGATCAATAAAAAGGACTCCATTGAGATGATCAATCTCATGCTGAAGCACAATAGCAGCAAGTCCTTCTTCTTTGAGCGTTATCGGATTTCCTTCTCTGTCTAAACCTTGCACTGTAATATGCTCTGCACGTTTGACCTCGGCAGAGTAATCGACCACACTGAGGCAACCTTCTTCTCCGACTACTATGCCGTCGCTGTCAACAATTTCCGGATTAATCACAACGAAAAGTTCCTTCGGTTTGTCCTTAGGCGAGATATCGAAGATAAAAATCCGGTACGGCTCTCCCACCTGGTTACTTGCCAACCCAATCCCAGGGGCATGATACATGGTGTCAGTCATGTCATCTATGAGCTTTTGAACTTTCCCGTCAATATTTGAAATAGGTTCGGCCGACTCACGCAAGACTGGATCCGGATAGACAAGTATTTCTTTTAGGGCCATATTGTAACCTCTTCCATCTTGGCAAAAACTCCTAATCCTAAACTGTTACAGAAAATTCACCCTCTGAAACATCGTGAATCATCTTATCTTCTGAACCAAAATGTTTACACAGTGTATCGAAAATCTCGGCTCCCTGCTTGATAAAATAGCAATTTTCAAAAACCTTGTG
>CAYSBQ010000010.1:0-28872 GCA_964429315.1 uncultured Desulfobacterales bacterium | reverse complement strand
TAACGCAAATTATACAGATGCCGCATATTTCACAGTTTATGGCTGGACATCATCTATTTTTCTTCCAAATCATCTATTAATTTATTAACAGTAGTTCTCGTTTTGTTGATAAGCTCACGTTGATAATTGCTGGAAACTGCAGAGGTTGCTTGGTTGAGATAAGCCGCTGCGCTTTTTAAATCTGCCGGTGTTCCTTTGGCGATGGCAACGTCAGCCTTGTGAAAGAGGATAATGAAATCGATATCTTTTAGGCGTAACTGGACCTTCTTGCGCAGTATCCCTGTTGGCGCATATGATGATGCCTGATATAAATATTGTTTGATCTTAGCAAAATCGGGACCTTGTGGGTTCCCTAAAGCTGCATCAGCCTTATTTTCGAAGTACTTGAAGACCAATGGATAAACCTCGTCTTTCGAGTAGACATCCTTAAGGGGCTTTGGGGCTTTCATCCCTTTAATGCTAACAACCTTTTCCACTCCCGTGGGAGCAAATTTCCCTCTCCATATCTGCATTGTCCCGTTGTCGTCCTTGAGGTAGAAATTATTTGTATTTGAAGAGCTTGCCCCAATGAGTATAGCAATTAGAAGGGCGGTAAGCCCTATCCCGAATGCCAGCCCCTTGGATATAGGTCCTGATCGCCCAGATCCTCCTGGGCAAATCGGGGCAGGACTAACGTATGCCGGCGCAGTCTCCTTGGGAGGTGGAGGCGTGATAACTTCCTTTTTCGTTGTTTCTCGCGGTGGTGTTTCCGTAAGATCAAATCGCTTAAAAAGCATAGCCCTGATCCGCTCGGTTTCCTTTTTGTCACTTGTCGAGACAAAAGGCGGCGCCTCCGGCAGTTTCTCGGGAGCCTTTTTAGCAGATGGACCTTTGGGTGGTTTTTCGGGCATTGCGGAATCGAACTTTCTAAATACCAGCTCTTTCAAAGAAGGCTTTTTCTTTTCTGTCACTACTTTTTTTATGGTTGTTTTGACAGCCTTTTCTCGCTTTTTTGCCTCTTCGTTTTTTTTGGTTTTTGATTTCTTTTTTGTTGATTGCAGTAAGGTCTTCCGTCCCATAAGTCCCCCCAGAAAAGCAAATATTTTGAGTAAAAATTAGGGCCTGTAATCAGATTTCATGCTGTTGTAAGGTTTTGCACATTAACGAATGACCGATCTCCAAGGGCCCCTAACCTGCCTGGCACCGCTAATGGATGGCTGCCTTATACAAAACTCTTTCCCTTTTGTAAAGTCCTTTGTGATTATCACCTAGGAAGCTCTGTCCTGTGGGGTATTTGGATATGTGATATAGATATCCGAATTTTTACGGATCCGTCTAATCATTATTATGCCAGGGATTAAACCCTTGCACACACCATTTTGATGTTCTTCGCAAAAATTAGAGCAATAACGGCATAAATATTGCTTTCACAATTAGGCATAGGCAGTCTTTCTGGGGTCAGTGGCAAAACGTGCTCTCTCCTCAACTAAAAAGCTTATAAGGCTGAGACACTGACCCTGACCCCGGTTACTGCCAAAAGGATTTAAAATCCTCCTCCTTTCTTAACTGGGCGATGTGTGTCAGGCCAAGGCATGTTTCGCCCAGTTTTTATTCGTGTCAGTGTCATAATGCTGACAGATGTATCAATCTTGCCCATATTCAGCACTGACGCACATATTGATAGTTCCAAGTTTACTAAGGGTTTGTTGTATGCAAAAATTTTTTGTTGCAAATAAAAGGACAGCCGATCAGAAAATAGTTCGGCAAGGGATAAAGGATTTTGAATAGTAATCAATGTTTTTCGCGAAACTTTCAAAATCATTTTCCAAAAGAAAACGTGAGATCATTTTGCTTACCATGTCGGCAGTATCGACCCGGTAAACACCTTTGTTATCTCTGCCCACAATTCTTTTGGCATTTTCAACAATGGCCTGTAGGGAAGCTGTTGTAATATTTACGTTGACGTGAACAGCAATAGTATCCTTTGAACCTGTCATTTTCTAAACCCCATAAAAAATCCAATTCTTCCTGTAAAATTCAACTTACTTACCAGAAACAGGTCATTTTTGAAAGTATTTGTTCTGCTTTTAACAAACAGGCTTTCAGGATGAAGGAGATGGGACCCACTCGCGAAGGACAAGCACCTTTGAGCCCCCTGGTTGCAATGTTCCAAAGACTTTTTCGACATCAAACAGATGCCTATTAAGCTCCTTTTTCGTTTCCAAATAGGGTTTGGTGTATTACCAATAAAAAAATCAGGGGCTAAGAGTTTGATCAAAAATGACTTTATATTTTCGCATCTTAGATTCAGAGTGTCTTTGTCCGATCCTCATTCGCAAAGTCCTCGAAATAGCCTGCTATAGCGCTACAGGTTGCCCCTGAGGCTTGAGAACATCACACTTCGTGTCCTCGCGCACGTTTGCTCGATCGAATCGAACAAATCCAGCCCAATTCTGAGCGCGAATTTTGCGAACTTGTTCTTAAGCGAACCCTTAGCGTTTTAGCGATAGAAGGCATTAAACGATTTTCAATAACATTGGGGTATTACACCGGGGCGCCGATTGCCAGGCGGGCCTTTGCCGTATCTTTAGGAATACCAAAGTATGAACAGACCTGCTCCCGCCTGCGCTTAATGCGGCCGGGATCCCGAGCTTTCCCTATACATGCTTTTGTGAAATTGCAAGGGCAATGAAACCTGAAGAAATAAACCCGAAAGTTATTGAAAAGATCGACAAGATAATGTAGGCATTTGGGTTATGACAATGCAGAAAAAGATCTGCCTTGTCAGCTTATCCTTTTGAGTATGGAGGAGGGAGAACAATAATGGACATACAGGAGATTACGGAGAGGATTGAAAAGGAAAGTGTTGTCTTTAAGCAGATCATGGTTGAGATGGCAAAGGTCGTGGTGGGTCAAAAAAACCTTGTGGAACGGATGCTAATCGGCCTTTTGTGTGAAGGTCATCTCCTTTTGGAAGGTCTCCCGGGCTTGGCCAAAACTACAGCGGTGAGGACCTTGGCTGCAGCTATCAAGACAAGTTTTCAAAGGATTCAATTTACACCGGATTTGCTTCCTGCTGATATCCTTGGCACTCAGATCTACCGACCCGATAACGCCTCTTTTGAGGTCAAAAAAGGTCCCATTTTTCATAATATCATCCTGGCAGACGAGATCAACCGGGCCCCGGCTAAGGTGCAGAGCGCGCTCCTAGAGGCGATGCAAGAAAGACAAGTTACCATTGGAGAGGAAACCTTCCGCCTTAAAAGACCTTTCCTGGTACTTGCCACTCAAAATCCTATTGAGCAAGAAGGGACCTATCCCCTTCCCGAGGCTCAAATAGACCGTTTTATGCTAAAGATCAAGGTCGATTATCCCTCTGCAGAAGAAGAAAGGGAAATCATGGTTAGGGCCAAAAGAGAGGCGCCCGAAAATGTTATTGGCGTTGTAGAGGTTTCCCGCCTTGACGCTGCCAGAAAGATCATGAAATCCATTCATATGGAAGAAAAGATCGTCGACTATATTGTGCGTATTTCCAGGGCTAGCAGAAATCCAGAGGAGTTCGGTTTGGACTTAGGCTCCATGATTAGCTATGGGGCATCGCCGCGGGCGTCTATATGGCTGGGGCTGGCGTCTCAGGCCCATGCATTCCTGAGTGGTCGTGGGTATGTAACACCTCAGGATGTAAAATTGATGGCCCCGGATGTGCTTCGGCATCGTTTGATACTCAGTTATGAGGCGGAAGCAGAAGGGAAAAGCACAGATGATCTAATTGCAACGCTTCTGGAACGTATAGAGGTGCCCTAGGATGCTTCCGGAAGAAACGCTAAAGAAGATACAAAGATTGCATTTTCAAACCAAGCACCTGGCAAATGATCTGTTCGCTGGTCAATATGGGAGTGCCTTTAAGGGGCGGGGGATGGAGTTTGCCGAGGTTCGTGAATATCAGCCAGGGGATGATATACGCACGATCGACTGGAATGTGTCCGCCCGCTTTGGTCACCCTTTCGTGAAGGTCTTCCATGAGGAAAGACAGCTTACAGTGATGCTCCTTTTGGACCTTTCTGGTTCAAACCTCTTCGGGACGGTAAGTAAATTCAAGAGAGAACTCTTGGCGGAAGTGGCGGGGATGCTGGCATTTATAGCGATACGAACCAATGATAAGGTTGGAGCAATACTCTTTAGCTCAACAGCAGAAAAATATATACCACCCAAGAAGGGTGTTTCCCACGTATGGCGGCTGATCAAGGAGGTATTCACATACGAACCAAAAGATCTGAGCACAAATATAGATGGAGCCCTTACATATTTGAACCGTGTTGTAAGACGCCATGCGATTGTATTCTTGATTTCTGACTGTGTGGATACTGGTTTCGAAAAGTCCCTTAGATTGACCGCAAAGAAGCATGATCTTACAATAATTCGTGTATCCGATCCTGCGGAAGACGAACTCCCGAATGTCGGTTTGGTAAGGCTTCGAGATCCGGAAACCGGACAATTGGTATTGGTTAATACTGGTAGCAAAGGAGTAAATAGCAGGTGGCGAAGTTACAGAAAAGATCAGGTTGCCTATATCGATGACTTTGCGAAAAAGGCAGGGATCGATCTGGTGGACTTGTCTACAGCCGGAGCGGTGGTTGAGCCCTTAACGCGGTTTTTTGATGCGCGGAGAAGGCGATTGTAGACTTTAGGCTTTACGACTTTGCAAAAACCGGTGTTAAAAGATAGAGGGATTAAGGAATTGGAGCAACTCCGATTATTCTTTGTTTTGGCCTTCATTTTCGTTTGGCCTGTCATTTTATTTTCCGCAGACGGCGTAGTTGACCCCAATCCGGCCCTTAATGCCTCTTTGGACAGGCAGTCGGCTAAAGTAGGTGACACTATAACCCTTACTCTTGATTATCGTCTCCCAAAAGGGGCTCGTTTGCCGGAGAAACCTGACGTCAAAGGCCTTAAAGAACTCACTGTCTTGGGACGCGAGGCAAAACCCGGTCAGATTAGGATTAAGTTTCTGGTAGACCAACTCGATTCGTGGGCAACCGGCCCGATTAGCCTTTCCTACCTGGACAAAGAAGGAAAAACAAGGACCCTTATTTGCAAACCTATGTCGATCGAGGTGCTTTCAAACCTGGGGAAAATGCCTGAAAAAGCCCAACTCAGACCTATCATGGGGATTGTTCCGACAAGTCTTGTTTGGTTGAAGCACCTTCCTTGGGTCGTCGGCGGGTTGGCTGTATTGTTGGTGATTGGGGCAGGTCTTTTTTGGTGGTGGAGAAAAAGGTCTCTTCGACAACTTGATGCAGAACTTGTGGATCCTCCCCATGTTCGTGCAAGAAGGGAGATTAAACAACTTGAATCACAGGGTCTTTTTGAAAAGGGCTATGCCAAGCAATACTATTTTGGCCTTTCTGAGATCCTGAGGCGGTATTTAGGCGCTATTAGGGGATTTCCGGCAGTGGAGGCTACCACAGAAGAGATCGCCCTTTATATTGGCAATAAAAAGGATCGAGTGCTTCTTTCGTTGTTACGACAGGCGGATCTGATAAAATTTGCCGATTTGGTCCCGGTAGTAACCAGGAAAGGAGAAGATCTAAAAACCGCCCTTTCCTACATTCAGGAAACCGAACCTGTTGAAGAACCAGGCGATAATTATTTGAAAAATAAAATCCCTCAGGGTCGGAAGACCGCGGTAGGAGCGGATCATGACAGGAAGGAGGCCGGGGTTTCCTGATGACATTCAGGTTTGCTTATCCGGTCCTTCTTTCACTGCTGGTAGTAGTTGCAGGGTGGGTCCTTTTTGCACTGAGGAGAAAGCCGGCGAGCGTTACATATTCCATGGCCTCCGCTGTGGCTCAACTCACGGGCGGCGCCAGGTGTTTGGCAGGAAAAGTACCGCTGATTTTGAGGGTGGGCTGCCTTACGCTTCTGGTGCTGGCGTCTGCCCGACCGCAGTTTTTTAATGTATCTCGCCAGATTCGGACTCCTGGCGTGGATATCATGCTCTGCTTAGATACATCGGGCTCTATGAGGGCCTTTGACTTCCAGCTGGATAATGAGCCGGTCACCCGCCTTACAGCTGTAAAAAAGGTAGTTGCAGATTTTATCAAGAAAAGGGAAATGGACAGGATAGGTCTTGTGGTTTTTGGACAGGAGGCCTTTACTCAATCACCGCTGACATTGGATAAGGGGCTTCTTTTGGGTCTTGTGGAAAAGATGGAAGTTGGCATGGCTGGAGATCGTACTGCCATCGGTTCCGCCATTGCCGTTGGGGGAAAAAGATTGAAGGACCTTAAAGCCAAGTCGAAGGTTTTAATCCTTCTTACAGATGGAAGGCACAATGCGGGAGAACTTACCCCTGAAGAGGCTGCAGAGGCCGTTGGCGCACTAGGTGTCAAGATATACACAATCGGTGTCGGAGGCAAGGGGCCGGCGCCTTTTAAGGTAAAGACCTTCTTTGGCACCAGGTTGATTCACCAAGAGGTTGACCTGGACGAGGAGACCTTAAGAAAGGTTGCCGAGGTGGGGGGCGGGAAATACTTCAGGGCGGCTGACAGCGAAAAACTTTCGGAAATATATGATATCATAGACCGGCAAGAAAAGACCGAGATCGAGGTAAAGGAGTTTTTCCACTTTAAAGAGCTTTACTATTATTTCCTTATCCCAGCGCTTTGTCTGTTTGTATTGGAAGCCCTTCTGAAGAATACTTTTTTAAGGGTGATTCCGTGAAACTAGCCCATTTGTGGATACTTCATTTCCTTTGGTTGCTCCCTGTCATAGGAGTAAGCCTTGTTATTTCAAATAGGGAGCGAAAGAGGGCCCTAGAACGTTTTGCTGATCAGAAGCTTTTACTCCGGCTGACAGGACAACAGCAGGGGCGAAGGTCCTTTTTGAAAGGGGTTTTGTTCTTGACTGTTTTGGCTTTGATGCTCTTGGCGTTGGCTGGACCACGTTGGGGAAGTCATTATCAGGAGGTTTCTCGAAAAGGCGTTGATATTGTCATGGTTGTAGATGTCTCGCGAAGTATGTCGGTAGAAGACGTCAAACCAAATCGTCTTGAAAGGGCAAGGCGCGAGATCCTCGATTTCCTGCGAGTTGTGCAGGGAGATCGTGTAGGGTTGGTGGCCTTTTCGGGGGCTGCGTTTATACAGTGTCCCTTGACACTGGATTACAAGGCGCTGGAAATGTTCCTGAATGTCCTTAAGCCGGGCCTTATCCCCGTTGTCGGCACTGACCTTGGCGCTGCAATAGATACAGGCGTATCATGCTTTGATTTCAAGTCGGAAACAGACAAGGTCATGCTCCTAATTACGGACGGAGAAGACAATGAGAAAAGGGGCCTTGAATCAGCTCGCGAGGCTGGTGAAAAGGACGTTAAGATATTTGTTTTTGGTATTGGAGAAACCTCAGGGGGGCCTATGCCGGCCGGAGAAGGACAGGGGGGCTTTAAAAAGGATGACGGCGGGGAGGTCATTCTTTCCAAACTCAATGAAAAAAGCCTAAGAGACATTGCTTCTACTAGTGGAGGGAGTTATGTTCAGGCGATAGCAGGTGATCTGGACCTAGACCTTCTCTATTTTGATGGAATAAAGTCTAAAACAAAGGCCCGAGAGTTAAAAAGTGGCAAGATAAAGGTTCATGAAGAACGCTTTTATATTTTTCTGCTTATTGCCTTTTTGCTCTTGACCCTCGAAGGTCTTGTTGTTGAGAGAAAACTGACGACTTATACCCATGTTGAAAAATCACGTTAAGGCATTGTTTATATTTTTATTCTTTTTTACCTTCTGCACTCAAGCCCTGGCTGCTGAGGAGGCTGATGAGCTATACAAGGAGGGCCGTTTTGCTGAGGCGCAGGAGGCATATAACGACCTGGACATGCAAAACCCGAAAGATATCCGTTTTCGCTACAATCGTGGATGTGCGGCATATCGGAATTCAGACTACCAGGGGGCCATGGCGGCATTTTCCAGTGTTTTAAGAAGAACTAAGTCCAAAGAGCCTTCGGCGAAAGGAGATGACAAAATCCGGTTTAAGGCAGCCTACAATATGGGAAACGTTGCCTTCAGACAGGGTGACCTTGTCTCGGCAGTGAAATATTACAAAGAAGCAATCTTGAATAATTCTGAAAGTGCTGATGCAAGATACAATCTGGAACTTTCCCTAAAGAAACTGAAAGAACAGAAAAAAAAAGAAGAAGAGGAATCAAAGTCAAAAGGGTCTAAGGGAGATAAGGAAAGGGACAAGCAGTCAGAAGAGGACAAAGATGGCAAAGGTTCTCGAAATTCCTCCCATGAAAAGACTTCTGGTGAAAAAGAAACTCAAGGTATGGATCGAGAGCAAAAAGAGGACAAATCCGGGCCTGAAGGAAGGGAAAAGAGAGAAAAGGAAGAGGGGGCGACCTCGGAGAAAAGGCAGGAAACAAAAGGAAGTTCTTCCAAAGACCTGTCTGGGGAGCTCAAGCCAAGACAGGAATTGGCTGAACAACAAGGAGAGAATCAGGTCCCAGATTCTGGAGCCTCTGTGATGAATAAGAAAAAGGCCGAGGCCCTGCTGAACAATATAAATGAGGACCGTTCTCGGTTTCTCCGTTTTCAGATTCCTGAAGAAAAAAGAAATGGGGTCACATCAGGCAAAGACTGGTAGGTCTGAAAAAGAATTATCTCATGGAAGAAAAGCTTGTTGATAAGATAAAACTGAAAAACGGTCTGACGCTTGAGTTGTATGATAAATCCCGGCGTGTAGCCGGAGACAGATGGTTAGTCCTTTTTGTTGCCAGCATAGCTGTTGAAGTAAAGGCAAAATACGTCAACGATAATCCGGAAATCTCGCCTGAGGCCGTCCAGGATATGTTGGGTGAAAAAGTCCATTATACATTGGAAAAGAAGTCCCATTTTGTTGATGAGTCAAAAAAGGACGCAGTTTTTGAAAAGCTCAAGAAAGAGTTTCTGGATATTAGCCTGGGGTATCTTTCAGGCGCTAATTTCCCACTCAAACTGATTTTAAGGCGATATCGAGAAAGCCAGAAGCTATCAGCCTGCCGGAAAGACTAGTAATCAATCATCGTTCCTTTCAATTATGGAGCAAACTCTCCCAAAAGTGGTAAGTATTTACTACAATATGTGGTGTTAGTTATCCTTTTGCGTGTGTGTAAAATCCTACCACTCCAAAGCCAACCTATTGAATACTAAAGCAAACATCTGGATGTGATTCGGTTTGCATGGTTTCTGCATGGTAGACAGATATGTCAGTTACCTTTGGCTATTATCTGATTGTGCAGGTCAGCAAGGTTCGTCGATTGCTGAAGGGAGGGAGGAGATGAAAAGAACGATATTGTTTGGTTCAGTTCTAGTGATCTTGATGATCTTAAGCTGCGGGATTACTGAGGCAAGCGGGCCTTATCATCACCGTGGTGAATATCTGGCGGCTGTTTCAGGATTTTCAAGTACTGGAGTGTCTTCTGTAGGGCCTGAAGATCACCTGACATCCAACTGGTATGTTACAGAAACAGGATATATAGCCGCTATGGAAGAAGAACTCTTGGATCGTGCTATATATTGGGCAGGCTTTGGAGATGAGCAAGAGTTTGAACGGTTTATAGCTTCCAGCCCACTTGTGTTTCCGCTGAGAGGGGGTTTGAGAGTGTATGTCGAAAAGTTTTCTTTTTGCGGTAAAGTAAAGATCAGGCCGGAAGGTTCGAGTCTGTCTGTCTGGACAGTCAGAGAAGCAATAAGGTCAGAAATGGCACTCGGTTCGTGAGCTTGTCATAGATCATTGAGAAGATACAAGGAAGTGAGTTGAGTTACTTTTGCCCTTCAGCCTTTTTTATTGTCTGAAGGACAAGTTCTAAGCGTTTTTCTACCGGCATAGAGCCTATGCGGATGAGTTTGTAGCCCAGCGCCGTTATATATTCAAAGGCTTTGTTATCAGACCTTAGCTGTTTAGCGGTAAGACCCTGCTCCATTTTTGATTCAATGATAATTAATTGTAAGTATCTGTCAATTTTGCTATACTACCAAATTGGCTGGATCTTGCAATGTCTGAGTCCGAAAGGAGAAAAAATTATGCCCTTGTACGAATTCCGTTGCCTGAAGTGTAATGATATTTTTGAAATCCTCGTGATTAATGGAGGGGATGACGTTGAAATGAAGTGCCCCCATTGTGGATCTGAAGAGTTTGAACGCGTGATAAGTTCTGCAAATTTTGCAATGGGTCCCGGCCAAGGAGAACAAACGAGACCTCAAGCCCAATCAAGACAATGTTCGTCCGGCACGTGTTCTACCGTAACACTGCCTGGTCATACAAAGTGCTAGCAAAACTTGTCCTGAATGCATCTTCAAAAGTTCGTTGTCCTTGACAACCGCCTTGTCTTGCATTATTCTTATTGACAATTAAGCGCAATAAGGGGTTTATTTATATGGAGTCTGCTCATCAGCAGGAAAAGAAACAATTCTTTCGTCTTTTCGAAAAAGAGGGGGTCGACCATATTGAAGATCGTATGATCATCCTGGAGGTCTTTCTTGGCGCTGAAAGTCATGTGAGCTATCATCAGCTAATGGGATTGCTGGGGAAAAATGGATATGATTTCAAACCCGATTTTGTCAAAAAGACCATCAATCTTTTGTATCGCTACGGATTTGCCTCAAAGATAGAGTTCAAGGGCCGGCCTACGCTTTATGAGCATAGACATTTGGGAGTGCATCACGATCATCTTATTTGCACAAAGTGCAACAAGATTGTTGAGTTTGTAAATCAGCAAATGGAAAATATGCAAGTAGATATTGCCGCCCAGCACGGCTTTCATGTCCTGCAGCACAAGATGGAAATATATGGCCTCTGCGCAGATTGTCTCAAGGACCGGGTTCGCCTAATGCCGCTGTCATATGCCCAAGAAGGAGAATTGGGCTTCATAGAAGAATTCACGGGAGGTTCAGGGATGCAGCTTCGGCTGGCTACTCTGGGGCTGCGCAGGGGAGACATGGTAGAGGTTATAACAAACAGGGGCGCTGGTCAGCTTGTCGTGGCGGTAAACAATACTCGCCTGGCTATGGGCCGTGGTGTTGCGGGAAAGATTATGGTCAAACCAAATGGTCGTCGAAAGGATTTGACGTGAACCTCAGTGAATTAAAGCAAGGTCAAACAGCTACGGTAGTTTGTGTTGGAGGAAAAGGGCCTTTTCGAAGACGACTTATAGAGATGGGTTTCTTGCGTGGAACCGAGGTCTATGTTGTAAAATATGCCCCGCTTAGGGACCCTATCGAGCTTATACTCAAGGGCTATCATGTTTCTCTCCGTATGGATGAAGCAGCGAAGGTGGAAGTTGAAAATCTATCAAGTGATGGCATTTAATACATGGCCGAGAAATCTATAACAGTAGCTCTTGCCGGGAACCCCAACTCCGGGAAAAGCACTATCTTTAGCAATCTGACCGGTAGTCGTCAGAAGACAGGAAACTGGCCTGGGGTTACTGTAGAAAAAAAGGAAGGGCATCTTACCACTAATGGGTACAAGCTTACCATTGTAGATCTCCCCGGCACCTACAGCCTCTCTGCTTATACTATCGAGGAGATTGTAGCGCGAGATTTCATCCTGGATGAAAGGCCTGACGTAGTGGTGGATGTTATTGATGCATCCAATCTTGAACGTAACCTCTACCTTGCCACACAGCTCCGGGAACTAGATACGAAAGTGATCTTTGTTCTCAATATGGCTGACATGGTTGAGCAGCGTGGTGTCAAGATCAACGGAGAGAAACTTTCTGAACTTCTCGATGTTCCAGTGGTATTTACAGTCGGCAATGCAAATAAGGGAACGCCACAGCTCTTAGAGACCATCATTTCGATAGCCGAATCCGACACAAAAATACCTCACACGCGCAGGGTCCGCTATGGCAAGGATATCGAAAAAAGCATTGAGGAGTTGTCCGAGGCAATAGGGGAGAAAATTGCCGGAGAGCTTTCTTATGACATTCGTTGGATCGCTATAAAGCTTTTGGAAGATGACAGGATTATAAAGGAACGAGTAAGCGCGCTTAGTAGTCAACATGTAGAAGCCATACTCAAGGAGGCAGAGCTGAAACGCGACAAGCTTCGCGAGTTCTTTTATGACGAACCTGAAATCGTCATGACGGATTACAGGTATGGGTTCGTTGCTGGGATTGTCAAAGAGGTCTTAAAGACAGTCTCTGAGCATAGGATAGATAGGTCCCGGCAAATTGATCAGATACTGACAAATCGATTGCTGGGCCTTCCTGTTTTTATTTTTTTTATATGGGCCATGTTTCAGCTCACCTTTACATTGGGCGCCTATCCAATGGAATGGATAGATATTGGTGTGGGATGGCTGGGCAGGCAGGCAGGGATGTGGTTGCCGGCGGGTATTCTAAATGACCTCATAGTTAATGGTGTTATAGCTGGTGTGGGAAGTGTCATTATATTTTTCCCTAATATTCTTGTTCTTTTCTTTTGCATTGCCATTTTTGAAGATACTGGATATATGGCTCGGGCGGCATTCCTTATGGACAAGGTAATGCACCTGATAGGACTTCATGGAAAGTCGTTTATTCCCATGCTTATGGGTTTTGGTTGCAATGTGCCGGCAATAATGGCCACAAGGACTTTGGAAAGCGAAAAAGACCGTATACTGACTATTCTTATTAACCCGCTTATGTCCTGTTCTGCACGACTTCCTGTATATATCTTGCTGGCCGGGACCTTTTTTGGGGTTAGGGCCGGCAATATCATCTTTTCTATCTATGTTTTAGGAATAGTGTTGGCTATTGTAATGGGGCGTTTATTTCGATCAACCTTGCTCAGGGGAGAGGTTGCACCCTTCGTGATGGAACTTCCTCCTTATAGGCTTCCCATGCTAAAGGGCGTTACGATTCATATGTGGGATCGAAGCAAGATCTTTCTAAGGAAGATGGGCGGGGTGATTCTGATCGGTTCTGTTGTGGTGTGGTTTTTGGGTAGCTTTCCGAAGACCATCGAGTATTCGGTCGATTATGAAGCGCAGCTAGCGGTACTCAGTGCGCGATATGAGGCCTTGATAGATGGAGCACAAGATGAATCTCGGGAAGAGCTGTTAGCGGAAAGGAACCACAAGGTTTCGAGGTTGCAAATGCAGATGGGTATGGAGAAGGTAGAAAAATCTTATATGGGTCGGCTGGGAAAGATATTCGCCCCTATCGTTTCCCCGATTGGTATGGACTGGCGTAGCAGTGTGGCGGTTCTGTCTGGTTTTGTGGCAAAAGAGATCGTAGTAAGCACTATGGGCGTTTTATACGCTGCGGGGGGTGAGGAGGGCAAAAAAAGCGAGGCCTTGAGGTCTGCCATGAGGCAGTCCGGCATGACTCCTCTTTCAGCATTTGCTATGATGGCTTTTGTCCTCATTTATGTCCCCTGCCTTGCAACAGTGGCGATGATCAAACGAGAAACAAATTCGTGGAAATGGACCTTCTTTAGCATGAGCTACAGTACTGTGCTGGCATGGATAGTTGCCTTTATTATATTTCAGGGCGGCAAGGTCGTCGGCTTGGGGTAATGGAATTGCCCTTCATTAGGACCGCTCTTGATTGTTGAAGATGGTCAGCCCTTCGCTTTGCACTTGGAACAATAACCAAACACTTCAAGCCTGTGCCCCCCAACAGAGAAATCGTACCCGCCAGCCAGTTTGTCTTCCAGCCTGAGGATAGAGTTTTCTCGAAATTCGATGATTTTGCCGCACTTTAGGCATCGAAGATGACAGTGATGTTGGTGACCATAAATGTGTTCGTAATGAATATGGCCATCTTCAAAATAGGCCTCCTGAACGAGACCCGCTTCCAACAAGTAGGGGATTACCCGATAGATAGAGGACCTGGAGATTTTTTTTGGCTTGTCTTTCAAGCGTAAATAGAGTTCATCTACATCAAAATGGTCATGTGTCGCAAAGATCTCCTTGATGATTGCTTCACGTTCGGGAGTGTTTCGAAGGCCTTTTTTTCGAATCATTTCCCGAAACACTTCCAGCTCGCTTTTTTTCGAGGTTTTTGCCTTCATCTCAAATATGGAACCTGGCAGTCAGACCCCTAAGGGAGGTGGCCAGCAGATAGACGATTCCTGCAATGACTATAATGGTGGCTCCTGCCGGCAGGTCTGGGCCATAGGAGACAATGAGTCCTGAAGTGGTAAAGACCGCTCCGAGAATAGAGGCCAGGATCATCATTTTGCCCAAGCTACTGGTATAATGTCTGGCCGTGGCTGCAGGCAGCGTAAGTAAAGCTATGACCAATATGAGGCCTACTACTTGAATAAGTATGACTACAGTTAGGGCTATGAGACAAAGAAGCAAAAGATAGGTGCCTAAAACCCCAATGCCCTGAAGCTGGCTGTATTCTTCGTCAAAGCACACTGCCAGGAAGCGTTTGTAGAAAAGGATGACGGAAACGACAATAATGATATCGAGAAAACCTAGGATTTGCAACCTTTGTGTTCCCACCATCAAGATATTGCCGAATAGGTAACTCATCAGGTCTACATTATATCCGGGTGTCTTATAGATAAACAAGATTCCTATGGCCATACCGATGGACCAGATAGCGCCGATGATAGTGTCTTCATGCTGGTGATAACGCAGGCTCACAAACCCAATTATCAGCGCTGCTATGAGAGAAGCTATTACTGCCCCGTGGAGTGGGTTGTAGTTGTAGTAATAGGCGATTCCCATACCTCCGAGGACGGCATGAGAAATTCCACCGCTGACAAAAACTATACGCTTGACAACAACATAAGTGCCCATCACGCCGCAGGCCACGCTGGCCAAAAGGCCTGCCATGACGGCGTTTTGCAAAAATGTCTGGTCTTTGAGTACTTCGAAGAATTCAAACATCATAATTGGCATTTGTGTTTTAACATATGAACCGGACCCCTGTAGCAGGCTTCTATAACCTCCCCGGTAATGTCTTCAGTCGGGTTACATGTCAGGTGCCTGTTCACACAAGCAACGTGACGCACATAGGTGGAGATAAAACCCAAGTCATGAGAGACGAGAATTATTGTTGCCTTCTCATTTAATCTCTTTAACAGTTCGTAGACATCCTGTTCGACCCTTCCGTCCACGCTTGCCGTCGGCTCGTCAAGAAGTAGTAGTGCAGGCCTTCCAACTAAGGCCCTGGCTATAAGAACCCGTTGTTGTTGGCCACCGGACAATGTTCCAAAGCGACGGTTGGCGAGGTCATCAATTTTCACTTCTTTCATGGCTTCCGTTGCCATTTGTCTGTCTTGCTTGCGGTATCTGCCAAAGAAAGGGGCGTTACGTAGACGTCCTATGAGCACTACATCCATCACGCTGATGGGAAAATTTGGGTCCAACTCGGTGTGCTGAGGAACGTAGCCAATGATATGGCGGATGTTCGCTGGGGCTTGTCCAAGGACTCGCACTTTGCCTTTTGAGGGTTGAAGCAGGCCCAGAAGGATCTTTAAAAGTGTTGTTTTTCCACTTCCGTTGGGGCCAACCACACCTAGAAAATCGCCCTCAGGGACAGAAAGTGTGACATCTTCAAGGACCGGGATTCCATCATAGGCAAAATTGAGGCTATCAATTTCAATGACCACTTTGGGTTCAATGACCACTTTGGGCTCAGTGACCACCTTGGATTTTGTCATTTCATTACCCCGGCAAGCGTGTCGGCGATCTTTTTCATGTTTTTCAGATAGTCTCTAGCCAGTGGATCAAGTTGGACTACCTTGCCACCAATGGCATCGGCTAATACTTGAGCACTACGAGTGGTGAACTGTTGCTGCACGAAAATTACCTTGATTCCCTCAGATTTAGCTTCTTCCACAAGATGAGCCAAAGTCTTCGCGCTCGGTCTCTTCCCCTCCAGCTCAACGGGTATCTGCTCAAGATTGTAATCATGGCAAAAGTATCCCCATGCAGGATGAAATACGATCATTTTACGTGTTTTAAGATTCTTCAGGATGTTGCTGATTCTTGTATCTAGTCTGTCCAAATTATGGAGGAAAGTTTCCAAGTTATCGGTATAGTAAAGCCTATTATCCGGGTCTTCGGCGACCAAGGCTTTGTGGATGTTTTGAGCCTGGATCTTTGTCGCCTTCAAACTTAACCAGATATGTGGATCCATTAGTGCCTGGTCATAGTGGCGCTTTTTGCCATGATCATGACACCCTTTCATAGGCAAAAGACTAACGCCATGTCGTGTATCAATTATCTTCATATTCGGGTTTGCATTAGCGATGCGTTTTATCCATATCTCTTCGAAAGGGACGCCTATACCAAAATAAAGCCTTGCTTTGCTTAGTTCCGTCATCTGTCTGGGGGTCGGTTCATAAGTTGCCGGGCTATATCCGGGGCGGACCATGACCGAGACATCGACTCGATCTTTGCCAATATGTTCTACAAAACAAGCCTGCGGCAGGATACTGACAAAGACCTTAAGTCGCTGACCAGGAAAGCCGGCCGGCTTTACGTACGCCGGTTCCAATAGCAAGAAGAAGAATCCCACAATGAGCCAATAGAAAAAAAAAGGGTGTTCTTTATTTCTTAAGCTTAATAGCGCCGGCGCATCAATTCCTGATCGTTTTATCATATTGGCCAAATAGCACAGACTAGTTTCTTTATCAACTTATCCAGCGCAGAATCGAGAGTTTCTTAACCATTTTCTCCTTGACATTGGAAGATGCTTTGACATAAAGGAAAGTTCGTGGTGCCATTTTGGGTTTAATAGGGAATCTCGTTGAAATCGAGAGCGGGCCCGCCGCTGTAATCGGGGACGAACGCCGCAGAGAGCCACTTTCCTGCCATTAGCGGGATGGGAAGGCGCGGCAAGTAGGATGATCTGAGAGCCAGAATACCTGCCACGCAAAATGAGTGTCTTATATAATCCCCGCGTGCAGGGTCATGGACACAAGGATAGTTTGAGGATCAAAAAGGGAAATCCCCAGGCTGAACAATTAGTCTGGGGATTTTTTTGTTTGGTTTCATCTCAAGGGAAAGGAGTGAAAAGCTCCTGCCGCCCCGCGACTGTGATCGGAACGAAAGCTGTAAGTTGCCACTGGTTCATCAGACATGGGCTGGGAAGGCGCAGCAAGTAGAAAGATCGTAAGCCAAGAAACCTGGATGAAGCCAAGGGACTCAATTCATTCTTCGAGGGAAGAAAGGAGAAGAAAATGTTTAAAACTATGGTGTTGAGGTTCTTTTATGTCTGTTGTCTTTCGTTTGGCCTGTCGATGTCGATGATGTTTGCGCTTCCCGCTTCAGCTAGAGCTCTGCCGGGAGGGACTCCAGTTATGGACGAAGTCGTGGTCACTGCCACCAAGACCACGGAGAAGCGTAGAGATGTCCCCAACGCTGTAGTCGTCAAAGAGGAAACGGATATTCAAGAGTCCCCGGCCGGAAGTCTTGGCGAACTTCTAGCAAATGAACCTGGTGTTGATTGGAGGACGCGAGGGAATTATGGAGGGGCCACGGAGGCAATCCATATAAGAGGTATGCGTGGAGATGCAACACAAGTTCTTGTAAATGGCGTTCCTGTTGGTTCCCCCTCCCTCGGTACTACTGATACCGGGAAAATACCTCTCAACAATATTGAGCGGATAGAGG
This sequence comes from uncultured Desulfobacterales bacterium, assembly GCA_964429315.1. Classification (GTDB taxonomy): domain Bacteria; phylum Desulfobacterota; class Desulfobacteria; order Desulfobacterales. Next base: position 11,301 of record CAYSBQ010000010.1, on the reverse strand, counting down.
TGGTCAAGGGGCCTGGTTCAGTCCTTTACGGGTCAGGTGCAATGGCGGGGACGATCAACATCACAACCAAACGTCCTAAACGAGGTGGACAAGACCTTAGATTTGCTGCCGGCTATGGTTCACAAGATACCTACCGTTTGTCGGCAGAGCAAGGGATGTTCGTTTCCGGTGACATCGGCTATTATTTGACTACAAGCCGTAGAGAGACCGATGGGTTTCGCGACAATAGTGATCTTACGCACAATGATGTCTCGCTGAATCTAGTGCTGGACAAGGAAGATGTGCTGGATATAAGTCTATACGGAGATTATGTTGACCGGGAATATGGCCTTCCCGGGGTGAAGCCACCGGAAGGGATACAAGCCTATTATGTTAATGGGGAGGGAATCTATAACCATGATTCAGCCAGCCTGTTGGATCGTGGAAGCGACGAAGACACCCATCTGGTGCTTAATGTTAGAAGCAAGCCGTCGGACTGGCTGACAGTTGATTTAAGGGCCGACTTCACCAAGATGGAGAATTTCAACAAGAATCGATATTTTGATTTCTTGGGTAGTCTGACAGGCGAAAAGACCTGGACGACCAATAAAGTGCGTGGGATTGAGGCAAATGTTGGTGTTAAACCCTTCGCTGGAACAAAAATACTGATTGGTACGGACTACAAGGACTATGACTGGGAAAATGAATCCGTCGAACTGGATTCGAGGGGAAATGAAGTTGCCGGAACAAGTTCGACGGCGGAAGATGATGTGCATACCAAGGGGGTATATACCGAAATACAGTACCGTCCCAGCAAGTACGCCAAACTGCTTGCCGGCATACGGCATGAAGATCACTCCGCATTTGGTTCAGAGGATCTTCCCCGCTTTGGACTGGTCCTAAATCCCGTGGAAGAGACGATGATCAAATTCACCCATGGGAAACACTTTAAGGCCCCTACTCTTAATGATCTCTATTGGCCGGAGGGTGCCTACACTAGAGGAAATCCGAATCTTAAGCCCGAAACGGGGTGGCATAGTGATGTTAGCCTTGAGCAGCAACTGTTGGCCGGCAAGATATTTATTGCAGCAACCTATTTCCAATGGGATGTTGATGATAAGATAGACTGGGCGGAAAACCCAAACTATATCGGACCTTTCGGGGTCTATAAGTGGACGCCGTCCAATGTAGACGAATACAAAGCTGACGGCTGGGAGTTTGAAGCGAAGCTGGGGCCACTATATGACTTCACACTATCTTTGGATTACACATATACAGAAGCAGAAGAAAAGAAAAAGGACGGTGTAAGACGAGAGGCCCGATATTCTGCCAAACACCGATTTAAAGGGGCAATAACTTATGGGATTGCCTCGGGGCTTACAATGACAACGGTGGTGCGTTATGTTAGTGATCGACCTGCCCAGTACGATACCAACAGTGATACGAAGCCTGCCATAACATTGGATTCTTACTGGACTGCTGATGTAAAGATAAAACAGCGCGTCCATGACAACTGGGTCATCTCGTTGCAGGCTAATAATCTGTTCGATACTGGATACAACACCTATTTAGGCACCTCTTTTACAGATCAGACAACCGGTCAAACGGCAGACGAGGTGTTTTATCCCGGGGCTGGCCGGTCCCTCTTTTTTAGTGTCGCCTATGAATACTAAGCCGAATTTGCTCTACGGGGTAAGAAAGGGTCTTACGATATGATTGACTCCTGTGCCGAACTGAGGGAAAGACTCACCAGATCTGTCCAGCGAAATCAAAGCGAGGCCATCCTTGTCTCCGGCGGGATTGACTCCGGAATCGTAGCCTCCTTGGCGCCTCACATGAAGGGCGTAACGGTCAGCCTGGACGGCCGCGGAAAAGATCTTCAGTATATCTCAATCCTTAAAGAGGCGGCTGACTTTGATATCGCAGTTGTTACAGTTGGAGCAGAGGAGGCCTTGTCCGCTGTAAGAGAAGTGGTCAAGATCCTGGGAAGCTTTGATCCCGCTATCCCGAATGACCTGGCTGTCTATTTTGGGATGAAAGAAGCAAAACGGCTGGGATTTCAATCCATCATGACAGGCGATGGTGGGGATGAGCTTTTTGGGGGATATTCGTACATGCACGAAATGGAGGATTTGGATTCGTATATACGCAGTATAAGCCAAAGTATGGTTTTTAGCTCGAACAGGATAGGGGAGCACTTCGGCATCGAGGTGAAACAACCTTACCTGGATGAACAAATCGTGGAACTTGCCTTGAGTCTTCGAAAGGAAGACAAGATCAAGAAAGACAAGGGCGAGGTGTGGGGAAAGTGGGTCCTTAGAAAGGCCTTTGAGCCCTTTCTTCCAGCAAGGTTCATCTGGCAGGACAAACGGCCACTGGAAGTCGGTTCAGGAATGACATGTTTGCGAGAGATTATCTGTGAAAAGATCTCTGACGAGGAATTTGAAAGAAAGAAAAGAAGATATCCCGTGAGTTTTCTTTGTAAGGAACATGTTTTTTTCTATGAAACCTATTTGAGAGAAGTCGGACCTATCCCAGGACCGGAGCCGGACGAAGATGCGTGTCCCGGGTGCGGGACCGGCATAGCGGGAAGCGCAACGCACTGCAAGTTATGTGGGTGGGTGAAGTGAAGGTTTTTTATTCGGAGAAAGTCGCACTGTAAGAAGAGACAGGATGAGTTTTCTGGGAATAGCCGATTTCAAACTGAAAGAAAAGGAAAGCGGGTAGGATGACAAACGGCAAACGATATGGCTTGGAAGGCCGCAAGTATCTCTACATTTTGTTGCTTTCCCTTCTCACTTTCATTCCCGCTGTTGCGTCCTGCATGGAGTCAACAGAGAGTCGCGGAGGGTTGTTGTGCGCAGTTGACAATGCGCCGCGAAGGATAATCTCCTTGGTTCCGGCTATAACAGAGGAACTTTATCTCCTTGGCGTAGGAGATAGGATTGTGGGAGTGACGGTGTATTGCCAAAGACCTCCGAGGGCACAGCACAAGGAAAAGGTAGGAACTGTCATTGATGCCAATGTGGAAAAGATCATAGAATTGGGTCCGGATTTAGTAATTGCCTCTCCCCTTTCTGACTGCAGGCAGACAAGGAAACTCCAAAGACTTGCCATAAACGTGGAGGTGTTTGACGAAGCTGTTGACTTCAATGGCCTTTGTGAGAACTTTTTAAGACTTTCCCGGTTGGTGAAAAAGGAGGAAGAGGGAAGGAAAGTAATCAGAGAGGCGAAAAGGGATCTTAAGGCCATAACTGGAAGCCTGGAGGCTTCATCTCGCCCCAGGGTATTTGTCCAGATAGGGGCAAACCCACTTTTTACAGCTAAGGGAGAGTCATTCATCAACGATCTTGTCGAACGGGCAGGCGGCATAAATATAGCTGGAGATGCAACAAATGGTATATTCAGCAGGGAAGAGGTTATAGCGAGGAACCCAGACATCATTCTTATCGCTACTATGGGAATTATAGCGGAAAAGGAAAAAGAGGTATGGCTCAGATATCAGGCAATAAACGCTGTCAGTAAGGGTAGAATTTTTACTATAGATTCTAATCGCGTTTGCAGTCCTACCCCCGTCAGCTTTGTTGATATTATAAGGGAATTGGTGGAGTTATTTCATGAGGAGCGGTAGAGGTAACATTGGGTGGGTCTTTTTGCTTATGGCTATTCTGCTGGCGGTGATGCTCCTTTCCCTGGCAGTAGGGGCAGTGGAGATTCCCGTAAGAAAAATATTCTATCTTCTGGCAGACAACTGTGAAAGTCCGGAGCGGGCTATCCTCCTTAAGGTTCGATTGCCGCGTATCTTCCTTGGCCTCGGAGTAGGCGGCGGCCTGGCCATATCAGGAGTTATTTTGCAGGGAATGCTTCGGAACCCGCTGGTAGAACCGTATACCTTAGGGATATCAGGGGGGGCTGCTCTGGGAGTATGCCTGAATATTGTTTTGGGAGGCAGTGCCATTCTAGGATCTTTGAGCGCTCCGCTGAGCGGTTTCCTCGGGGCCTTGGGGGTTATTTTCTTTGTCTATACTATAAGTTCTCGCCGTGGAGGGATGAGACTTTCCCGACTTCTTTTGATAGGTGTTATGGTTAGTTTTATGGCTTCATCGCTGATCATGCTGGTAATGGCACTTTCCGATACAAGGGATCTCCACGGAATTATTTTTTGGATAATGGGTTCCCTGGAAGAGCCGAACCCGTGGCTTATCAAGACCGCATTGTTTGTTTCTGTCTTTGGTGCGGTTATCTCTTTTATCTATTCAGCCGATCTTAATGCCCTTTCTTTGGGGGAGGAAGAGGCCTTTCATCTCGGGGTAAGAGTTGAGCGGATGAAAAGAATCATCTTCGTTATTGCCTCTGTTGTTACAGGTTGCTGTGTTGCGGTTAGCGGGGTGATAGGCTTTATAGGCCTAGTGGTTCCTCATCTCATGCGGCTCCTCGTAGGGGGGGACCACAGGATTCTGGTGGTAGCTTCTTTTATATCCGGCGCAGCATTTCTTATCCTGTGTGATACTTTAGCTAGGGTAATAATTGCCCCCATGGAACTTCCCGTAGGGGTGATTACCGGTCTTGTGGGTGGAATATTGTTTATCTATGCCCTGAGCAGGAAAGATTACTCCTTTTAAGAGTTGCGAAATGATAAAGCTGGAAAACCTTTTCTGCGGTTATGGAAAAAAGACAGTCCTTAAGGGGCTCAGCCTTGAGGTGCGAACAGGTGGGTTCGCGGCGCTCATCGGCCCTAATGGTTCCGGCAAGACCACTCTCGTACGCGCAATGAGTGGTTTGCTTGCACCGCAAAAGGGAAGGGTGATTTTTGATGGCAAAGATGTAAATAAGATGCCGCATAAGGAGCTTGCCACAAAGATAGCTGTTATGACTCAAGCGCAGACTGTGACAGCTCCATTTTGTGTGGAAGAATTTGTTCTCCTTGGCAGAATTCCATATTGGGGCAGGTTTCAGGTCGTAGAGGACAAAAAGGATATAGAATTGGTTGAAAGGGTTTTATCTAGAACCGGTATAAGTCATTTAAGGGAAAGACCGCTTAAAGAGCTAAGTGGAGGGGAAAGACAACTTGCCAATTTGGCGCGGGCTCTTGCTCAGGAACCGGACCTGTTGCTCCTGGATGAGCCAACTGCTCATCTGGATATAGGTCATCAGGTTCAAATCATGGCCCTTGTTAGGGACCTAAACGACAAGGGTTTGACCATAGTGGCCGTCTTGCATGATTTGAATCTTGCAAGCCTTTATTGCCGGAAGCTAATTCTTCTAAGTGGTGGAAAGATTCAAAAAATAGGGTCAGCCACTGATGTTCTGAGACAGGAGGTCATAAACAAGGTATACGGGACATCAATTACCATAAGGCAGGATCCGGCAACATCGCTACCTTTTGTATTCCCGGTTCACTAAGAGGCTGTCCGCAAATGAGATGTTTTTTTCAAGGTCAAGGAAGGCGAAAATTTTAACCGCAGGCATATATTGACATATTTCGAGGATTAAAATTTGAGCCCGACGCAGAGATTGGGGAAAAAGGCCATTCTCGGATAGCCTCATGGTTTCCATATTGCACAATGTATAAACCACTTCAAAAATCGTATAAAGGGCTTTTCCCTTTCAAGGTGGGAACTACTTCCTACATCTACCCTGACAATATTATTCCAAATGTGAGAATGCTTGCACCCTATCTGGACGAGGTAGAATTGGTGATTTTTGAAAGCCGGGAGGCAAACAACCTACCGTCGGAAGCAGATATTGAGCAGTTGGTTCACATTGGAAACGTTGAAAGCCTTGGCTACAATGTTCACTTGCCCCTTGACATATCTTTAGGCCGGCATGATGCAAGCATAAGAGATCACGGTGTCACAGTGGCAAGGAAGGTCATATCCCTAACCCGGCCACTGGATCCATCGACTTACACTCTTCATCTTTCCTTGAATGGCTGTTGCGGCGAGGGGCAGGCAGATGTTGAGCAATGGAAGGGGCAGCTTCGTGATAGCTTAGAAAGGATTCTGCCGACCATTGTAACCGCAGATAAAATCTCTATCGAGACACTTGATTACCCATTTGAGTTAGTAGAAGAAATTATTGAGACGTTAGAACTCTCGATATGTCTCGACATTGGGCACCTCATTCTTTATGGCTATTCGGTGGCGGACTACATCAAGCGATACTTGTCCCGGACTTCGATTATTCATTTGCATGGCCTTAAGAATGGGCGTGACCACCTGTCCCTTGCGGCACTAAGTGAACAGGGACTTGGAGAGATCCTGGGGCTCATGGAAGGTTTTTCCGAGACCGTATCTATTGAAGTCTTTTCCTTTCATGATCTAGCCGAGTCACTGGGAGTTTTGGAAAAATGGCGCATACAACATTAGAGGAAAAACGCAAGAAGACAATCTTTATAACCGGCGGATGTCGGAGTGGCAAAAGCCGGTTTGCTTTGGAATTAGCAAATCGTCATTATCAGCAAAAGACCTTCATCGCTACATGTCAAGCCGGGGATCCTGAGATGGTGGAGCGTATTAGGCAACACAAAGAGCAGCGCGGTCCCGACTGGAGGACCTTAGAGATTCCCGTTGCCCTTCCCGACGCCTTGGTTTCTCCAGATAGCAAGGGGGGGGTTGTTCTGGTCGATTGTCTCACTCTTTGGGTGAATAATCTCTTAGCAGAAAATCTTTCAGAGGATGAAACTTTGAAGCGTGTGGATGTGCTTGTTAGTGCTATTAAAGAGATAACCTGTTCCGTTATTATAGTGTCAAATGAAGTCGGAACGGGCATTGTTCCTCAAAACAGGCTGGCAAGGGTGTTTCGCGATATTATTGGGTTTGCAAATCAGCGCCTTGCAGTTGTTGCCGATACCGTTGTGTGGATGGTGGCAGGTATTGGGGTTCCGATCAAAGGGGTGTTGGAGTTGGACGAATTAAAAAAACGGAACCATAAAGAGGTTTAAGGCGGATGAATCTGGAAGAAGTTGTCGGCTCGATTGAACCGGCAGATCAAAGAATCATGGAGAAGGCTCGCGAGCACACGTCAAGGCTTGTCATGCCGCCAAGGGCGCTTGGAAGGTTGCATGAGATTGGGGAGCGCATCTGTGCCATTCAAAGAACATTGAAGCCTTCGGTGAAGAGCAAGGCGATCTTGGTAATGGCCGGGGACCACGGTATAGTGGCACAAGGGGTGAGTGCGTTTCCCCAAGAGGTAACAGGTGAGATGGTAAAGACCTTTCTGTCAGGTGGTGCCGGCATAAATGTTCTTGCCCGACAAATCGGTGCAAGCGTTTACGTCGTGGATATGGGCATTATACCTGATGTTGTTCCCCATACTGGTGCGGCGGACACAAAGGGCGCAGGGCCAGGCGCGGAAAAGAAGCTGATCATTAGAAAGATTGCAAGGGGAACAAAGGACTTCACACATGGGCCTGCCATGACACATAAAGAAGCCCTCAAATCTATTGAGTCCGGTTATGAAGTTGCATCACGGTTAGTTCGGGAAGGTGTGGAGCTTCTTGGCACTGGCGATATGGGAATCGGCAACACAACACCTTCAAGCGCTGTTGGAGCGGTCATTACCGGCCAATCTGCAAAGGAAATGACGGGACGAGGTACTGGTGTGGACGACGAGACTTTTGCGAGAAAGAGCGATGTCATTGAAAGGGGTATAAGTGTCAATGCACCGGACCCAAAGGATGCTATAGACGTCTTAAGCAAGGTTGGTGGGTTTGAGATCGGCGGGATTGCTGGTGCAGTACTTGCCGCAGCGCATTTTAGAAAACCGGTAGTAATTGATGGACTTATCTCAGCCGCCGGGGCGCTGGTTGCATATACCATTTGTCCTGCTGTGGCCGACTACATGTTTGCAGGACATCGGTCAGTAGAACAAGGGCATCGGATCATGCTTGAACATATGGGTCTTGAGCCACTTTTGGATCTTGGTATGCGCCTGGGAGAAGGCACCGGTGGTGCGTTGGCCATGAATATTATAGAGGCTGGAGTGCGGATTTTTCGAGAAGTTGCTACCTTCGATGAGGCAGGTGTCAGCGAGAGCGTAGCATGATCAAAGATTTCTTGGCAGCCTTGCGATTTCTGAGTATCTTGCCGGCAGGCAAGCAATACGGTTTTGCCGGCCACCGCATGGTTCCGTACTTTCCCCTGGTGGGCATCCTGCTGGGGGTGTTTGTTGCCCTGGGCGACATATTCCTTCGCCGTATCTTTCCTATACCCGTTGCTTCCCTGATCGACGTTCTCTTGCTTGCTGTTGTTTCGGGAGGGCTTCATCTCGATGGGTTGGCCGATACGGCCGACGGGATTTTCAGCCACAAGACTCAGGAAGAGGCCTTGCGCATTATGAAAGACAGCCGGGTCGGCACTATGGGTGTCCTTGCACTCGTTTTTGTGCTTGCTATCAAGTGGGCTGGGATTTCATCAATCCACGAGCATCGAAGTTTGTGCCTTATTATCATCCCTGCTTATGCAAGGGCGGCCTTTACAGTGGCAATTTACTTTCTAGACTATATTCGTCCTGAAGGAGGAACAGGGGCCGTATTCTTTGGGATGAAAAAGGGTATTTCAGGCCTTGCGTATATTGTTATTCCCATAGGGATCTCCCTATTAATCGGTTCAAGGACTATATTGTTAAACTGTACGTTTTTTGCCGTCGTAGGGCTTGTTGTTCTCTATTATAAGAAAAGGTTTGGTGGTGTGACAGGTGACATGTTGGGGGCCCTTGGCGAGGTCACGGAGGCGATGCTCTTTTTGTTTTTAGGCATTGGGGCAACTTCCTTCTGAGAGCCCAGACAATCTATTTAAAAGGATTCGTGGATGGACACTATGCTGGAACTATTCGAAAAAGCAGGCGTAGTCATATATCCCCTCTTGGCTTGTTCCGTCGTTTCTCTTACAGTTATTCTTGAAAGGGTCTTTTTCTGGATAAGAGAAAACATGCAGGTTGACAGGGGGCTTGTGGATCAAGTCCTTGAACTGGCTCGCTTGAAAGAATACGATAAGATCAAGGTGAGCGCGGAAGGGGCAAAAGACTATATGGTAAGAATACTTGTGTGCGGCCTTGTCCACAGGGATTATTCTATCTCAAAGGCGATGGAGATGGCCGCACAAGAAGAGATGAAGAGGATGAAAAGGGGACTTTCGGTACTCGATACGATGATTACCGCGGCTCCGCTTTTGGGTATACTGGGGACTGTCATCGGCATCATCCACTCCTTTGATATGCTCGGACAAGCAGGGATTCAAGACCCGCAGGCGGTTACTTCCGGGATTGCGCAAGCGCTACTTACCACCGCTGCGGGCCTACTGATAGCAATTTTCACTCTGTTTCCTTATAACTATTTCACATCAAAGGTAGAAAAGGCGGGGATGCGTATCGAGTAATATGCTACGTCCCTGGAGATTGTCTGCAATGGGAGAGAAGAAAAAACAATCGCCTACCACAAAGACACTGAGGCCTCAGAGATATAGAATCAAAAGATGAAACTTACCTTGGAGAAAAAACGCGCCAGGATAGAGCTGATCCCTTTGATAGATATTATGTTTTTGCTCCTGGTTTTCTTTATATATTCTATGCTTTCCATGGTGGTCTATAGAGGGATTCCTGTCAAGCTTCCTGTCGCTGAATTAGTTAAAACTGAAAAAGGAGAGGTGCTCGTTATTACAATCAATAAGCGTGGCGAAGTATTTGTCGACAAGGAGTCCGTTTCCAGACGTCACCTGCTCTCTAAGCTCAAGGCGCTGCGGGCGGCCTTCCCGGCAAGGGGCATTATCATCTCTGGACATGGCGAGGCTCATTACAAGGTCTTTGTAGATGTCTTAGACAAGGTGAGGCTTGCCGGGTTTGAGAAGGTCTCTATGGAGGCGAAGCTGAGAAAGGGTGTGGAGGCGTTTGCCGACAGTGAATAGTCTAAAGGCGACGGGGGTACTCCTTCACGGCGGAGGATGCAATCTTATGCCAAGCCTGATTCACAATCCCAGCCGCTGGATGCAGGCTGAGCATGGGAAGCGCAATATCGTGCTTTCCGCCATCATTGCTATTACCGTACATGCATGGTTGTTATTCCTTTGGACACCACCCAAGGCAGGCGGTATGTTTAGAGATGTTGAGAACAGCTTTTCCGTATCTATGATTTATCCCATTTCTACTCCGGTTTTCCCTGAGCCACAGATATCCACCGAGCCTATCAGGAAACCACTTCGCCGGCCAACGGCAAAGCCAACAATTGACAAGACCATTATCCAAAAAGGGGGTGCCGCCCGCAACAATTCTGATCCGGAGCCCATGGTGAAAAAGGCGCGAGACGGTGCCGACAAATCCTGGGAAGCTACAAAGGCCATTCTTCCCAGGCCGGCCGCGATTCCCTCCATGACTCTCCCGGATGTGCCTGAGGGCTATTCCTCTATTGAGCCTGTGGAGGATATAGCACAACAAAAGGTTTCTGAGATCGGGGATGATCAGGCAAAATCAATTCCAGAAGAAACCGGCAATGGAGAGAGCAATATCTACAGTGCGCTGAAAAGGGCTGAACCGAGAAAGTCGGTTATTACCTATGCCAGGCCGGAATACAAAAAAAACCCTTCGCCAAGTTATCCCGGAATCGCCAGAAGGAGAGGCTATCAAGGACGGACCAACCTCAAGGTCGAGGTCATGAAAAGTGGAAGAGTAGGTCGGATAAAGGTGGCGACCTCGTCTGGGTTTGACGTATTAGACAAGGCCGCCCTGGAGGCGGTCAAGGGATGGCGCTTCATTCCAGGAACAAGAAACGGCAATAGGGCGAGACAGTGGGTCGTCGTACCGGTAAGGTTTCGTCTGCAGTGAATTTTTGGCATATAATGGAGGCAATAGATGGGGCAAGATTCTATCAGGGTTCATACAGCCGAAGGAAAGACCATCAAGTGTAGCACGGTTATCCTTGTGCCGGAGATTGCCCTTTCCGAAGCAGGTCATATAAAACTGCTTTCCTGTAATTCAGGCCCACAGGCAAAACATGAGTTCCATGCCTTGGCCCAGATGGCCTTCATCCAGTTTCAAGACGAGGAACTGGAGATAAACATAGCAACTGGACCGATAAAATCGGAATGGAATGGAGAGGATACCGAGGTTTCTTCCGGCATGGTCATATGCCGTTGCTTCTCTGGAGGGCTTAAAGTATTTTGCCATTCCGGGCAATCACAGCGCAAACTGCTTGAAGCAACCCACCGATTCTGTACACGCTGGATCAGGCTGGACATTTGATTTGGCGTAATATTTAACACGAATGGGGTTATGGAGTAATAGTTTAGTCCCTATCTCTGTTAGTGGTGAGGCATGGGATTTCGGAAGAGG
>CAYSBQ010000009.1:0-32810 GCA_964429315.1 uncultured Desulfobacterales bacterium | reverse complement strand
CGCTTGATCCTGGGAGCTATATTTGCTGTTGTATTAGCACGTTTTTTCTACCCAAAGGCGGGTATTACCTTCGTGGTTGGCGCCGGGGTAACACTTGTGGGGTTGGCTTACATTACCGAATATTTTCGCGCCAAAGGGAGAGACAGTGGCTGAAGGCTCATCATTGAAGCATGTTATTCTCGGTACGGCAGGTCACATTGATCACGGAAAGACGAGTCTTATCAAGACTGTTACCGGGATAGATACGGACCGGCTTAAGGAGGAAAGACGTCGTGGTATTACTATCGAGCTGGGTTTTGCTTGGCTTGAGCTTCCTGACGGGCAATCTGTTGGAATTGTGGATGTGCCGGGTCACGAAAAGTTTGTAAAAAATATGGTAGCCGGCGCAACAGGAATTGATCTGGTGGCCTTGATTATAGCAGCCGATGAAGGTGTTATGCCACAGACGAGGGAGCATCTGGACATATGTAAACTTCTAGGCATAGAGCACGGTTTGGTTGTCGTAACAAAGATTGATCTGGTGGAAGAAGAATGGCTTGAATTGGTGACCGATGACTTGGAATCGTTTCTGGAAGGCAGTTTTTTGGAGGGCGCCCCTATTGTACGAGTTTCTTCGGTTACAGGTAAAGGAATTGATGAATTTGTTAACGTCTTAGAGGGCTTGTGCCAAGAGGTCCCGGCACGATCCTCAAGCGGTTTGTTCAGACTTCCGGCAGATCGTGTTTTTTCCATGAAGGGCTTTGGTACGGTTATTACGGGAAGCCTCATGTCCGGCAGGATCAGTGTTGGTGAGACAGTTATGGTTTACCCGGCCGGTATACAGTCCAAGGTTAGAGGTATTCAGATACATGGCCAACCGGCGGAGGAAGCTACTGCAGGGGTTAGAACGGCAATTAATTTTCAAGGACTCGATCGTGCGCTACTTAAACGAGGTGATGTGTTGGCTCGAGTCAATACACTCAAACCTAGTTACATGGTGGATGTTGTTCTCAATTTCCTGGGGTTTGGCAAAAAGCCTCTTAAGAACCGCACTAAGGTGCGGTTTTACACGGGCAGTAGCGAGATAGAAGGAAACATCATTTTAATAGACAGGGATGAGCTTCAGGCAGGGGAGCAGGTTTATGCACAATTACGTCTTGAAACGCCTGTGTCGCTGGTAAGAGATGACCGCTTTGTCATTCGAAGCTATTCTCCAGTAAGAACAATAGCGGGTGGTTATGTAATTGATCCGATTCCCGCCAAACACAAGCGCTTCAAGGAAGGTGTTATAGCGCATTTAAAATATTTGGCTGAAAGTGATCCGAGTGAACTTGTGTCTTATCAGGTAAAAGAATCCGGTTTGAAAGGTGTTTCCTTTTCGGATCTTGTTATTATGACAAACAGGTCGGAAAAGGAACTGGAACAAGAACTGCGGAACCTGCTTTCCAAAAAGATCATACTTCAAATGGATCGTGACAAAAGGCTTTTCCTCCATAGCCGTGTCTTTGATGACCTACAACAAAACGCCATTGGCATCCTTGAGGTATTTCACAAGGAAAACCCATTAAAACCCGGAATGATAAAAGAGGTGTTTAAGTCGAAGCTCTCCAAGGTCCTAGCTTTCCATGGGTTTAGTCTCTTGGTCCAAACTTTGGTTAAGTCCGGATTGGCGGTTCAGGAAAAGGAATTAATTCGTCTCGCAGAGCATAAGATTGCCTTAGAAGCTGACCATAAAGAGATTAGGGGTAAGATTCAGAAGGCCTATCTTGATGGTGGACTTCAGCCTCCGTATTTCAAAGAACTCATAACGTTAATAGGGCAAGATGCCGGCAATATGAAGGATGTTTTGGATCATATGGTGGAAGAAGGCATGCTCATCAAGGTAAAGGAAGATCTTTATTTTGACCGGGTTGCTATTGAGGGCTTGAAAGAGAAGGTCGTAGATTATTTGCGTAATAATGGAGAGCTTACAACGCCGCAATTCAAGGAAATGACGGGAGTTTCGCGCAAATATATGATCCCTCTTATTGAGTATTTCGACGATATAAAGCTTACTATTCGTGTTGGAGATATCCGAAGACTGCGAGAGGGATAGAATATGACACAGGACAAAGACAATAACGGTATGCCGGCTATAGAGAAAGAGTCAGAAGGCAATGGGGGCGGTTTTAAGCAATTTCGCGGTTTGCGAGTTGTCTCAGGTGTTATTTTCGCAGGAATTATCCTTTGGGGTTTTTGGTTTCTATTGGGGTTTTTTAAAGGACCGGACAAACCGCAGGTGATATTGCCGTTAAAAGAAGAAGTGGTTCATGGCACCGAGGAAACTGAAGGCCTTCCCCACAGCATTGAAGGCGGTCACCTACTTGGAGACCATGAGACTAAAGCCGAAGAGGATGAGGTGGACAAGCACGATGTTACCCTTGGCCAGGGTGGTGTACATCAACCCGAGACGTCGCCTGAACATGAGATTTTGCGTGAACAGGGTTCTCCACATTACCCAAAACCCCTTGGCGTACACTTTGTTGAGGCTACCATTTTTGTATTAAACTATGAATTGAATGAGCGGTTTTGGGGTTGGCGCTGTAATGATTTGATACAGTTTACTGATAATGTGGAGAATATGCAGTTGGGCACGCTTGAGGTTGTCCGCAGAGCCAGTGTGAGCCTTATGGAGCGGATTTCTCGCCACGGTCCGTCGGCTATTATTGATACAAATCTGCAGAATGCCATGAATTGGCTGATGATCAAACCTAATGCGTACTGGTTGCCTTCGGCAGAGCAAAAGTATCGCGATAGCCTTGAGGAACTGCGCACATATGCACAAAAGCTCGAAAAAGGTGAGGCTCATTTCTACGATCGTACAGATAATTTGATTCCCCTTCTGATCAGTTTTGCGGATTTGGCCGGAGGTTGTGATGAAAACCTGGTCAAGGTGGAGGAAGATGACGGGTCCCCTGTGAGTTGGTATAAGGTAGATGACTATTTCTATTACGCAAAGGGTATCGCAAGGGCTATGGAAAAGATACTCCAGGGTGTCAGGGAGGATTTTTCAGGCGTCTTGGAGACCCGGCATGGCGTTGACTTGCTTCATCGTGCTATTCATGCTTGTCATGTAGCAGCCGAACTAGATCCATGGTTGGTTACAAATGCCCCTCTGGACGGCATTTTGGCAAATCATAGGGCCAACATGGCGGCAGAGCTTAGCCATGTGCGTTACTTCCTTAATGCATTGGCAAAGGCGCTTTCTACTTGATGGTGTGATTTTTTTAAATGCCAAGTTATTTCTGCGCGAGCCCTTAACCTTCCTCAAACGTTGCTATGATCTCGCTTAAGTCGTGGATGTTGTGTTTTTCCAGATAGGTTTCAAGACCTTCTACGATTTCAACAGAAGCCTTTGGATTTACCAAGTTGGCGGTGCCAACCTGTATGGCAGTAGCGCCTACGATGAGAAATTCCAGAGCATCTGTTGTATTCATGATGCCGCCAATCCCGATGACAGGTATACAAAGCGCCTTAACTGTATTCCATACCATCCGCAGCGCAATGGGCTTTATGGCAGGTCCTGACAGGCCACCTATGATGTTGGCGAGCTTCGGTTTGCGGGTTCCTATATCTACAGCAATGGCAGGGATCGTGTTAATCAAGGAGACGGCGTTTGCTCCCGCTTCTTCCACGCTTTGAGCTATCTCTACAATATCAGTAACATTTGGTGAGAGTTTGACGATTATGGGAAGCTTTGTCTTGGCTTTTATCTCCTTAGTGACTTTAAATGCCGCTGTCGGATTAGTGCCAAAGGCCATACCCCCTGCCTTTACGTTGGGACAGGAGATGTTTACCTCAATTCCTGCTATCCCAGCCAGAGTGTCGATACGTTGCGCCAGTTCACCATATTCTTCAATGCTCTGAGCATATATATTTAGGATGACCGCAGTATCCAAAGACTGAAGGAACGGAAGTTTTTCTTTGACAAATGTCTCGAATCCGACATTTTCGAGACCGATAGAGTTAAGCATTCCTCCACAGGTCTCAACGGTGCGTGGAGGCGGATTGCCATGGGAAGGCCTGAGGGAAAGGCCTTTGGTGATTACGGCTCCCAAGCGGTTTACGTCAAAGAATGGCGAAAACTCCCGACCATATCCGAAGGTGCCGGAAGCTACCATTACAGGATTCTTTAGCTTGATGCCGCCTATATCTACTGCAAGGTCCGGTTTTTTCATTTCAACTACGATATTTAAGTGAACCGAGGATGTCAATTACAATGAGAGAAAAGTTGACAAAAGAGGCAAAGCATTGACACATGATCGCGTCTTTTGATATAAAGCAAATTTTTGTTGTAAATTTAAACCCTTTTTGGAGTGTGATTATGACCAAGGACAAGAAGGGGGATAACAAAAGGGTCCTCCTTACTGGAAATGATGCTGTGGTCGAAGGGCTGTGTTGCGCCGCAGGCAACAAAAGACGTATCGTCTATGCAGGTTATCCTATAACACCTGCATCTGAAATTGCCACACGTGCCTCCGTGGTATTGGCGAAACATGGCGGGACTTTTATACAGATGGAAGATGAAATTGCTTCCATACAGGCGATTTCCGGGGCGGGCCTTGCAGGGGCGATTGCCGTCACTGCTACTTCGGGACCCGGTATGAGCCTGATGTCGGAAGGACTCGGATTTGCGGCCATGATTGAATCACCTATTATTTGCGTTAATGTCCAGCGTGGGGGGCCTTCTACCGGCATGCCAACTTGGATGGGACAAGGGGACATGATGCAGGCAAGGTGGGGAACTCATGGGGATAGGCCTGTGATTGTGCTTGTGCCTAACAGTGTTGAAGAGACGCTGCTCCTTGCCTACGAGGCATGTAAACTTTCTCAAGAGTATTTGAATCCTGTTACTTTGATGCTGGATGAGATCATAGGACACTTGGAAGAGCCGATCAGTATTCCTAAACTTCCTCCAATACCAGTAAACCCTGATTCTCAGATTATCGGAAACGGACATCGCTTTCATCGAACCGGTCTTACGCATGATTTGGAAAGTTATCTTCCAAGCATTAATCCTGAGACTCAAGAAAAACTGGTGAGACGGTTGCTTGACAAGGTTAAAAAGAATGCTGACAAGATTATCAGGTATGAAATATATGGTCCATTGTCGGAGGCTAAAGTAATCATTGTCTGCTATGGATCTGAATCGCGTTCTGTCAAGGCGGCTGTAAAACAGGCTAGCGGAAAGAAAATGAAAGTGGCCATGCTAAGACTGATTACGGCTTGGCCAATCCCAAAAGATCTTATTTGCAAACTTGATAGGGAAAATAGGATCTTTCTGATTGCAGAGATAAATGCCGGACAGGTGAGGATAGAGGTTGAACGCTATATAAAGAAAGGTGATGTCGAGGGCTTGAATCTCATGGGTGGTAGGATTCACACGCCCGGTGAGATTTTAGAAGCGGTTGAGTCGCTAATAGCGAGTCACTAGTCGTTTACTGATGACTATTGATTATGAAGGGAGAACGACATGGATATTAGCCGGCATCCATATGCTGAGTTACTCAGAAAAGAGATGATGCCCAACATTTGGTGCCCTGGTTGTCGTATTGGAAGGATCAAGAACGCCTTTATAGAGGCGATTCAATCCCAAGGTTATAACCATGACAAGTGTGCTGTAGTCTCCGGTATTGGGTGTTCTTCGCGTATTGCGGGCTATCTGAACCTTGACGGCATCCATGCTACCCACGGCAGAGCCATACCTACCGCCCTTGGCGTAAAATTGGCCAATCCTGAATTAATGGTTACTGTTTTTGGGGGTGATGGAGATATCTTGGGCATTGGCGGGAATCATTTTCTTGCCTTAGGACGGCATGGCAAAGACTTAAATATCATTTGTATGAACAACTATGGGTACAGTATGACTGGGTTTCAGCATGGTCCCACGACCCCCTTTGGGGCAAAAACCATTACAACTTCAAGTGGTAGTCCGTATGCACCAATGAATCCTATCGCCGTGGCTTTGGCGGCGGGATACACCTTTGTGGCGCGTTCCACATCTTCACACCCCTATCATCTTGTAGACTGCCTGATATCTGCCATGAATAACAAGGGGCCGAGTTTTATTGAGGTCCTAGTACCCTGCATGCTTTTTGAAAGGCGCAACAAGATCAAATCTCTTGAGGCGTTGTTTTTGGAAAAGGCTACAATTAAAGAAACCCTTAGCCAGGTGGATATCCATCAAAACTCATTTATGGAGGAAATTAGCCTTGGCGTTTTTAGAGACTCCCGGATTCCAGACAGGCCGGCGCCGGCGTTTGCGAAGGGTGTCCAAAAGAAGGCCGGCAAGAAGCCAAGAGTGACCTTCAAGTCAAAGGACAGTGGCATTGATTATATGCAGATTCGTATGGAGGGAACAGGCGGGCAGGGGATTGTCCAAGGTGGCAAGACGATGATTGACGCCGCCATGAACATGGACCCGAAACTAAATAGCACCCTGATAAAGCGATACGGGCCGGAGATGAAAGGGGGAAGTTGTTTGACTGATATAGTCTTATCTTCTCAACCCGTTGATTATCCTTTTGTTGAAACCCCCGACTTGCTGATTATGATGTCAGGTTTGATTACCAAAGAACGGGGTGGAAAAGTGATAGTAAACGAGAATGGAACGGTTGTTATGGACGAGTCTATGGTTGATCCGAATCTATTGGATGATCTTGCCGGTACGGTTAAAATCTTTAAGGTTCCGGCAACCCAGATTGCCAGAGAGAATTTCAGAGTCGTAGTCGCCAACAATGTGATGATGGGGTTTGTTTGTAAAAAAACATCGATTATTGACAAGAATTGCATAAAGGCGGCAATCGTTAAATCTGCTCCTCCTGGAACGGAGGAGATGAACTTGGCGGCGTTTGAAAAGGGTTATGAGTTATGAAAAACGAGGTTTCCAGCTCACGATACTGGAATATCAAAGATTGTACGATACCAATTGGGAAAGTGACGATAATACCCGGTTATTGCAAAGGCGGCGATGATTGTGATGACTGCATAAAGTTTTGTCCGGAAAATGTCCTTGAGCGGGGCGCTGAGCCTAACGAACGAGGGTATTTTTCCCCGATCATAGTGGAAGAGGGCAAGTGCACTGTTTGTAGAAGGTGTCAGCTCTATTGTAGTGAAAATGCAATTTTTGTTCAAAAGACCGGTGAGCGTGTCGTAACAGCTGAAGAAGTATCATTAGTAAGAGAGGAGAATTGACGATATATGCCGGATGATCGCATAGGAGTCTTTATCTGCCATTGCGGGACCAACATTGGTGGCATGGTAGATTGTCACAAGGTCAACGAAAAGGTGTCGCAAAGCGGGGTTGCTTTGGTTAGAGAGCATTCCTACATGTGTACTGGGGGCCAGGCACAGATTATTAGCGATATTGATGAATACGGGCTGGATAGGATTGTGGTAGCAGCTTGTTCTCCCAGGATACACGAGGAAACCTTTCGCTCTGTGTGTTCAGTTGCTGGAATCAATCCATACCTGATGGAAATGGTCAATATTCGTGAGCAGTGCTCATGGTGTCATTCCTACGTGCGTGACGACGCCACCAAAAAGGCTGCAGAGCTTGTTCTGATGGGTATTGAAAAGGTTAAGCTCAATGAGCCGTTGACTCCTTTAAAGGTTCCCATGACCAAAAAGGCGCTGGTCATAGGTGGTGGGATTAGTGGTATAGAAGCGAGTTTGCAACTTGCTGATCTGGGACACAAGGTGATCTTGGTAGAAAAGGGGCCAACCATTGGTGGGAAGATGGCCCAGCTAAATAAGATCTTTCCGGATCAGAATTGTAGCCCCTGAATCCTTGGGCCGAAGATGGTGGATGTCGGTCGACATCCTAACATTGAATTGCTCACCATGTCTGAGGTAGTAGAGGCCAGTGGCTATATTGGAAACTTTGAGGTCCTACTAAGAAAGTATCCCAGGTACATTACCGAAGAGTGCACTTTTTGTGGTGAGTGTCTTGAGCGTTGTAATGTTTTTACGGAAGACGAGTTCAACGTGGGGCGTGGGTTGAGAAAGGCAATATATGTCCCATTTTTGCAGTCTATTCCAAGACAATATGTAATTGATGATAAAGCATGTATCTATTTTTCCGAACAGGGATGTGAAAAGTGTGTGGAAGATTGTAAGAAGCACGCTATTGATCTTTCTCAAACAGTTGAGGAAGAAACAGTGCACGTGGGTACAATCATTGCGGCTACTGGTATAAAACCTTACGATCCTACGGGACTATATGGTTACGGCGATGCGCGTTTCCCTGATGTTATAACTTCCATGGAGCTGGAAAGGATGATGTCAGTGGAAGGCCCCACACAAGGGCATGTATTTAGGCCTTCCACGGGGAAGCCGCCTGGAAGTATCGCATTTATTCAGTGCGCAGGTTCCAGATCCTTAAAGGAGGGGCAACTATCCTATTGTTCGAAACTGTGCTGTGCAAATACGATAAAGAATGCCTTACTACTAAAAGAGCACTTTCCGGAACTTGAGATCTATGTTTTTCACAATGGCATTAGGACTAGTGGAAACAGGCAAGAAAGGATGTTTTTGGAGGCAAGAAAGCAAGGCGTTATATTTGTCAATGCCTTTCCAGAGATCGGTGAAGGCCATGTCCTAAGCTTTTCTGATCCTATACTGGGGCACGAGAAACTGATTGAAAAGCCTTTTGATCTTGTAACTTTAGCAGTAGGTCTTGTTCCCACAGCGCAGGAGATGTCAAGTGCGCTCGGGGTTCCATTAGGAAAGAGGGGCTTTATTAAAGAAGACAATCAGTTGTCTCCTACTGCAACCCCTACAAACGGTATTTACATTGCCGGCGCCGTAGGCGCACCTGCCGACATAAAGCAGTGCATTGAACAGGCCGGCAGTGCTGCTATGCAAGTGGCAAAGCACTTTCAGAAAGACTATGCCGAGCTTTCCCCTGTTATTGCCAAAGTAGATTTTGATAAATGCACGGGCTGTGGGAAATGTGCCAAGCAATGCCTGTTCCGGGCGATTCGTGTCGAGGATAAGGTTGCTTCAATCACTCAGGCATTGTGCCGCGGATGCGGCAATTGTGTGAATGCCTGTGAATTTGATGCAATCTCCATAGCAAATTATACTGAAGAGCAAATGAAGGTCCAACTGAGAGAGGCCTTGAGGGAGCCGGAAGACAAGATTATCGTATTTGCATGTAATTGGTGTTCCTATGCGGGCGCTGATTTTGCGGGGACCAGCAGGCTTCAATATGGAGCAAATACGAGAATTGTCAAGACCATGTGTTCTTGTCGCGTCAGCGTTGATCTCATAACACACGCGTTTGCCTTAGGGGCCCCTAAAGTAATTGTTTCGGGCTGTCATCCAGGGGATTGTCATTATCTTAGCAATAACATGTTTACAAAGAAGCGGGTGACGCGATTAAAGGAAAATCTTGAGCGAAAAGGGCTTAATCCTGACAGATTGATGCTGGAATGGGTCTCGGCTTCTGAGGGCCAGAGATTTGCCGAAATGATTCGTAGAATGGAAGAACTGGAAGTTGATGAATCTGAGGTTGAGATGAGCAAAATGATCTTCAGTCAAAGTAAAAAGAAAAAGGGGGAAAGAAAAAGCAGAGTACTTAGGGTTCGTCACGAAAAAGACTAGCAAGATGTGACAGTTATTAAGTGATGAGTCCTTATTTTTTCTTTTCATAAAGATAAATGGCCATACCAACAGCAGCAGCCTGCTCTTGGGTAAGGCTGTCAGACGGTCCCGGCAGCCTTTCTGATTTTGCGTTCTTCACCGCGTCTATGTGAGTGAAAATCCTCCCCGTAATCTGCATTATTACCTGCAAGATGCCAAGTACAATGAATATGCCAATAAAACGTATAGCCAAGGTGGCTATGGCGTAATTCCAATCAATGGCTTCCATGTCAGACTCCTTCAACCAAACATAGCTATCAACATGCCTGCTGCTGCTGCGCTGCCGATCACACCGGCAAGGTTTGGGCCAATGGCATGCATGAGCAGGAAGTTGTTAGGATCTTCTTGCTGACCTACTATCTGTGATACTCGTGCCGCCATAGGCACTGCAGAAACGCCTGCTGATCCTATGATGGGGTTTATCTTGTCTTTAAGAAAGAGGTTCATGATCTTTACGGTCAGGATACCTCCAACCGTACAAACGGCGAAATCTAGAAGCCCAAAGGTGAAGATAAGAAGTGGCTTTGCAGTCAGAAACTTATCCGCCTGCATAGTGGCGCCTACGGAAATGCCCAGAAATATAGTGACAATATTCATCAAGGAACCCTGCGCAGATCCAACAAGTCTGTCAACAACCCCGCTTTCACGCATGAAATTGCCAAGCATAAACATTCCCATCAGGGGAGTTACAGCAGGGACCAAGATGGCTATTACTGCTGACACGATCAGCGGGAAAAATATCTTTTCAAGCTTGGATACAGGCCTAAGTTGTTTCATTCTTATCCGGCGTTCTTTTTTGTTTATTAGCAGCCTCATTATTGGTGGTTGAATTATGGGGACCATGGCCATGTAGGAGTAGGCGGCGAGGGCATTTGCGCCAAGGAGATGTGGGGCAAGTTTTGCGGTCAAATAGATGGTTGTGGGACCATCAGCCCCACCAATTATTGCCACGGACGCGGCTTCTTTCATGGTAAAACCAAAAAGCAAGACTCCAAGAAAGGTGATAAATACCCCAAGTTGGGCGCCGGCGCCTATGACCATAGTCTTGGGGTTCGCAATGAGCGGACCGAAGTCGGTCATGGCGCCCAGTCCGAGGAATATGATACACGGGATAACCTCCCATTCGATACCATAATGAAAAAATATATTGAAAAGTTCCCGCTTACCATGGTCATCGAAACCCATCAGTGGCACTAGTGGGAAGTTGACGATAAAGATTCCAAAGCCTATAGGCAAAAGAAGCAGTGGCTCGTATTTTTTTACAACGGCTAGATAGATAAAAAACATAGCGATTGCCCACATAATAGCAAACTTGTAATGAAGATGAAAAAGCCCGGTCTGTGTATATAGGATCTTAAATAAAAGATCTGTGAAACTGTTCCATGCCATAGCAGCACCTTATTTTATGTTTCGGACTCAAGGATTTTTCGAATTAGAATCGGGCAAAGACAGCCTGAAACTGAGTAGCGTAGGAATGGGGTTTACTGTAAAATAGGTTCAAGGTCAAGAAGATTTAACCCTTCTAGTGTCCTTTGGGTGTGTTGATAATTCTCGCATTGCGGGGGGTCATGTTTGTTTACGAACAATGCGACTTTCACCCGGCTGTAATGTCGTATCACCTTCTAAGGTTATTATTAGGTTTTGCTTTATTTCTACATCTAGGATCTCTCTTCGTTTCCTGTTTTGGAGGTAGTCAGCGACATTGACGGGCAAAATACCTCTGATGTGCCTTGTAGTATTGTCCTTGAGTATTTCGGAACGAAGTCTTCTCATAAACTCGAGAGCAAGCCTTTCAGCTGAGGCGACTAAGCCTTTTCCGTGACAGTGAGGACAAGGGGTGAAGCTGCCATACTCGATAGAGGCAGTGATCCTTTGCCGAGACAGTTCCAAGAGACCAAACTTGGAAATGGTCCCAATACTGATTCGTGCTTTGTCCAGCTTGGTGTGTTCTTTCACAGCTCCAATTATGGCCAGCTTATGCTTGCGATCTCTCATATCGATAAAGTCGATAACAACCAATCCTCCGAGATCGCGTAGCCGTAACTGCCTGGCAATTTCGGGTGCTGCCTCAAGATTTGTAGAATATGCCGTTTTCTCCATAGACCCTCCACGAGTGGATTTGCCGGAATTGACATCAATGGCGACTAGGGCCTCCGTTGGACTAATGACAATGTGGCCGCCTGATTTCAAATGGACTTTACTTGCAAAGATAGAAGAGATCTGATCTTCTAGCTGATGTTTGGTGAACATCGGCTGTGGGTCTTTGTATAGTTTTACTATCCCGGTGTGTTTGGGAGAAATTATCCGCATAAACTCCCTGAGATCTTTATGGATATCCATGTTGTCTACAAGGATCTCATTGACGTCGGCTGTGAATAAGTCCCTGATGGCACGGATGGCAAGATGACGTTCCTTGTATAATAGGCGAGGGGCCGGCTCGGGAAGGCCTCGTTTTTTGATGTTTTCCCACAGCCGAAGCAAGTAGCGGATATCCTTGGAAATATCACGCTTACTTTGCTCGTTTCCTACTGTGCGAACGATCGTGCCAAACCCATCAGGAATCTTTAAGGATTCAACGATTTTCTTAAGTCGTTGTCTTTCTTTTTCATCTTCAATCTTCCTTGAAATACCTGAGCTTTTTGACCCAGGCATCAAGACTGTGTAGCGACCCGGCAAGGAAATGTACGTTGTAAGCATGGCGCCTTTGTGTAATATGGGTTCCTTGGTTACCTGAACCAAGAGTTCCTGGCCAGGTTCGATCAAATCTAGTATAGTCGGCTTTTTCTTGTTGTAGGCTTTAGGTTTATCGGCAAAGTAATCGCTATGTATTTCGTGTTGTTGTAAAAAACCGTGCTTTTCTGCTCCAAAGTTAATAAATGCAGCCTGAAGGCTTGGTTCCACGCGGGCAATTATTCCCTTATAGATGTTTCCGCGGATCAGTTCCCTGGCGGTGGTTTCAATACTAAAATTTTCCAGGTGGCCCTTTTTGACTAAGGCGATTCGGCATTCTTCTGGGTCAACAGCATTTATCAGAATCTTGTACTGTTCTTCCTGTTTGCTCATGTTCTAACCTACCTTTGCATCTCATTTTTTAAAAATAGGTAACCGTTCACGGGTTCAAAGGTTAAACTCTCAACACCATACGTCATTTTGTAAACATTTTGTTCTGGAAAACTGACCGCCTCAACCCTGAACGTTGAACCCTGAACCTGTGAACACTTACAAAAACTGTTCGTGGTGCCTGTGTACCTGATACATGAAGGCCTCAAGTCGCGTGGATGTGTTCGTTTCCGTCTGTCCGTCATAAGACAGATTCAAATAGGGGATGTTATTATTCTCTTCTTTGAACCGCTTAAGCAGGGCGCTGACAATGGTGCCGGGCATGCATGTAAATGGCATGATACTTACAATGCCTGCGGTTTGCCTTTTTTTGTAATCAACGCTCTTGCCAAGGCTTAGAATAGATTCTCCCCTAAAGGAAGGATGGAGATAAGGCATAGCGTTTTTCAGAATACTCCTTGTGGGTGGTTCCCATAAATAGCGGAGCATTCCGTCAAAGACGGCGCTGTACCTATGTTCATAGCGCCTTTGGAGGTAATCGACCCAGACATTCTTTAAAAACGTTTTAAGCTGTTTCTTTTGAAGGCTTCGTTCTTTAGCTATGTAATTGATGTAGAGTACCCACTCGGCAACGGGGGACATCCAGGCCTCCGCCCCTAGGGCTTCGATCTTAAGTATAGCGTTTTCATTGGCAAACCGGTTGGCCCTGGTGTAGATCTCTCCCACTATCCCAACGGCTGGTTTTGTACCCAACCCGTTTTTTGGTATGGTTTCAAAAGAGGCCTTGGCTTCTCTTAAGGTCCGTACGATGTTTCCCCTGTTTTCTACTGTATGGCATATCTTTTCAAGTGCATCTGCATAGGCTCGATTAGATGCCCCTGGTTCTTTTTCGTAAGGCCGGACCTGTCTTACCAGCTTTTCTAATAGATCGACAGCCACCAGACCTTGCCAGCCAAGTTTGGCGAAATTGCCATTGACCATTCCGAGGTCTTTGTAAAAAACCTCACTCTGGTCGGGCGCATAGATGGGAACATCCCTATACCCCAATCTATCCAAGACAAGTCTGTGAAAACGGTGGTACTGTCCATAACGACACGGTCCAGTTCCGGAGGGCATAAAAAAGGCCGATCTGTCTGGATCAAAACCGGAGTAGCGTACACGTTTTATCATATCTCCGGTAGTGAGAATGCATGGGTAGCATTCCTTTCCCGAGGTGAACTGGCGACCAATGCTCAGGGTCTGTTCATCAGATTCCGGCAGGACTTCAGAGTCTACGCCACAGGCCCTGAAGGCGGCGGCCACAGCGTAGGCTTGATCGCTCATGGGTGGGATGAAAACCTTCCGCCGGTGTGTTCCGTTGCGCCTGTGATAGATCTGGCTTGGGGTTTTTTGCGGTTTTAGTCTTACATTGTTTAAGCTGTCTAGAAAGGCCTCCAGGCGGGTGATTGCGCCGACATCAGCGCTGTGTTCATCAATTTCGATCTCAAGATATGGTTTTCCCTGGAGTCGGTCGTGGAAAAAATGTGAGATAAACGAGTCGGGTCCACATCCGAAATTAGTGATATATATGGCGAAAAGTTGGGGATTATCCCTGATGATCTCCGCTGCGCTCATGATCTTTTGGCCAAAGCGCCAATACTGGCTGGTGCTATTTGGATTATCGAATGATCTCTCATCAAGGCGGAGGAAATCGATCGGCATGGCAAGGGTATCAAGATCGCGAAGTTTTTTGGGCAGGTTCAGGTTAATGCCGGGATCGAATCCATTATATGGTCTGCTCACAATTATCATGAGATTTTCATCAGGTTTCAAGCCGGCAAGTATCTCATCCCCACGGTTTTTCAGCCTGTTGTAAAACCTTTCCTGTGCTTTCCAGGCAGCAGCTGTAGCATTATTGATGGCCCTGGAGTTTACAGCCAGCGACTTGGAAAGAGATTTCAACCCCCTCAAGAGTTTCGAATACCCTCTCCCAAAATAGAGTACCGGCTGTATAGCCCGTACCCCGGCCTTTTTGAAATCTATGGATGAATGGATCATATAGGCCAGCGTTTGGGCGTAGGGACACAAATAACTAAAAGATGATTGAGCGGTATGTTTTAAGTCAACGACATGAGGAAGGAAAATGGTCTTGACCCCTTTGTCAAAGAGATCCAATACGTGACCATGAGCGACCTTTATGGGAAAGCATGTTTCTGCCACTATGCATTCCAGACCCTTTTGAATGATCTTTTTGTGTGTCTGTTCGGAGATAATGACCTCATAGCCTAATGTTTCGAAGAAGGTAATGAAAAAAGGAGCCAGTTCCATAAAGAACATCGTTCTCGGGATTCCGATAATTCCGTGCTTCCCACGTGGGGCTGTGTGGACCACTTCTTGAAAAGGGGTTTCAAGGAGCCACTCTTGTCTTTGGGCGAAAAGATCCGGGAGTTCGCGTATAACTTTGCTTTTACGTTTGTTTTCGTACTTCTCACAGCGGCCACCGTAAAAAAACGGTCTTCCGCTTTCCACCGACACTTTTCTTATTTCGCATCTATTAGGACACTTTGCACATTCGAAAGAAGTGATAGTGTATTGAGATTTGCTTACGTCAAAGCCCTTGAAACGGCTTTCTTTCCAATTCCGCTCCTTCATGGCAAGGAGCCCTGCCCCAATGGCCCCTGTCACATCACAATGAGGGGGAACAGTAATAGGTTTTCCTACCACCTTTTCAAATGCGGCTACAACGCCTTCGTTTTGGGCGGTTGCCCCTTGGTAAAAGATGAGGTCTCCTACCTTTCGGTGTTCTACAACGCGATTCAGATAGTTTTCGACAATAGAATAGCTTAAGCCTGCCACCAGATCATCTTTGTTAGACCCTTGTTGCTGATAATGGACAAGATCCGATTCCATAAAGACCGTACAA
Source organism: uncultured Desulfobacterales bacterium (assembly GCA_964429315.1). Lineage (GTDB taxonomy): Bacteria > Desulfobacterota > Desulfobacteria > Desulfobacterales. The sequence continues at coordinate 17,185 of CAYSBQ010000009.1, read as the reverse complement.
CGTTCGCCAAGACGGATCGGGTGTTTAGCAGAAGTGGCAAGGCTGCCGAATTCCTCTTTGATGGACATCCCCAGCTTTTCCGCCTGTTCCTCGAGAAAGGAGCCGGTTCCTGCAGCGCACACTTTGTTCATCATAAAGTCTACAATAACGCCGTTTTTGAGGCTGATATACTTGGAATCCTGACCACCTATTTCAAATATGGTATCTACCATGGGATTTATATCGGCGGCTGCCGTGGCTTGAGCAGTAATCTCATTTCTGATGATATCCGCTCCGACAAAATCTCCCGTAAGGTATCTGCCCGAACCTGTAGTGGCTGCTCCAACCACCTTGACCTTGCCGGAGTACTTTTCGCCAATGATCCTAAGTCCTTCTTTTACCGCCTCGAGAGGTCTTCCTGCTGTCATGAGGTATGCTTTGGCCACGAGTTTCCTGTCGTTATTAATCAAAACGACATTTGTGCTTATAGAGCCGACGTCGATACCGAGATAAACCTCTTCTGGTTGGTCGTTTTTTTGTCCTTCAGGCCTGGTTGTTTGTTCGTTCCAATGGATAATATCCCGGTCAGCGGCTTTGTATTCAAGAGGTGGCAGATAACTTGCCTTGGCAGTGTGGGTAGCAATATAGGCGTTTAAGCGCTCAAGACCATTGAAGCGTTTAACAGCCAACCTATTTTCCATAGTTTTAAGAACAGCTCCAATGGCGCCCATTGAAGCAAAGTGCTTGGGAACAACAAGTTGTCCGTCTCTGAGTTTTAGGACCTCTTGGAATGCCTTACGTACTCCATGATTGGCTGCCACACCCCCTTGGAATATGACAGGGGCCAAGAGCTTTTTACCTTTTCCGATGTTGCTTTTTAGATTCCGGGCTAAGGCAAAACAAAGACCTGCAATGATCTCAAAGTCCGGGGTAGCTCCCTGCTGGAGATGAATCATATCGGTTTTCGCAAAGACTGTACATCGACCGGCAATACGAGGAGGAGTTTCCGATTGTAGGGCAAGTTTGCTAAAATCCTCAATGCTGTAACCCATCCGATGCGCCTGCTGATCCAGAAATGATCCAGTGCCGGCAGCGCAAAGGCTGTTCATTGCAAAATCTTCTATGATAAGGTTTCCTCCGCTGTCACGGTTCGTCAGTATAAGCTTAGCATCTTCACCGCCCATCTCGATAATTGTCTTTGTGTCCTGGTGAAAATGCTCGACAGCCTTTGTTTGGGCAATGATTTCATTGACGAATATCCCTTCAAGCACACTTGCAAGTTGGGTTGCTCCGGTGCCGGTAAGAGAACATGATGCGATTTTCTCGGTTGGGATCTTCTCATAAAGGCGTGTTAGAATAGATGCGGTTGTCTCTAACGGTCTTCCGCTTGTTCTGCTGTAGTCTTCCCAGATGATTTGCCTGGAGTCGTTCAGCAGAACAGTGTTTACACTGATCGAGCCTACATCTATTCCGAGATGGACCAAAGTGGTCGAGGCGGAGGCCGTAGAAGCGGCTGTTTCAGTTATTTCAGGCATCTTATGCACCTCTCATCTGCCGGAGAAAGATGAAGAGATTAGTGGTAGGGAATTTATGATAAAATGGGTATTAGCATTGATGCGGGGGAAAAACAACCTTTTCTATCCTTTGCTGGAGAAATCCATGACCCATCTAAGAAGGTTGATGCCGATGAGAATGAATCCTTCCATTCGGGAGACTCGAAAGCCTGTGCGCATAAAAAAAACCACTAGTACGACTACTGCCACCAGAAGGTAGATGCTGTGTAAGCCGGCGGGGTCAATCTGAAGAGGTCCAAGCATGCCGGCCAGTCCAAGAACGCCTAGGAGATTATACAAATCGCTGCCGATGAGATTGCCGATGGACATTGCGTAACGCCCCTTAATGGCGGCCATAAGCGAAGTGGCAAATTCAGGCGCTGAAGTGCCCGCTGCGACGATGGTAACACCGATAACCCATTCTGATAGGCCAAGCCCTCTTGCCAAAGATGTCGCTGACCATACGAGTAAGTGACCACCACATACAACACCGATAATGCCAGCAATCAGTATCGGTATGTCTTTTCGGGAGGCTTCTTGTTCATGATCTGTCTCCGTGGTAGGGGATTTTTTCCAAAAAAGATAGCCGATATAGATAACGAGAGAAGAAAATAGTACAAGGCCTTCATGAGGAGTTAGGCACAAATCCCTGAAAAACAAAGCTAAAACGGTTGACATTGTAATCAAGAAAAGGCCGTCTCTCCACACTATGGTTGGGGTTGTGATGATCGTCCGGATAGCGGCACATCCGCCCAGTATAAATCCAAGATTGAAGATATTAGACCCTATCACGTTGCTTACGGATATATCGGACAACCCACGAATGGCGGCATTTATTGTTACGGCAAATTCGGGTGCAGAGGTTCCGATGGCAACAACGGTTAGCCCAATAGTCAAATCTGATATGTGTAGTTTGTGTGCAATGCGCACAGATGAATCCACGACCCACTCAGAACCCTTCCAAAGGAATCCGGCTGACACAACTGTTAAGAGTATATCCAGAAACATATTATGCATGAAGCTTTCTCTTTTTTCTTCTCCCCTTGAATCCTTATTTTGTTATCCTTTGCAAAACCGTTTGTGGATGGGCGCTATCGCAAAAATCTTGTCTTTAGTTTCAGATAGTAGTTGGCCTCATCAGTTCGTCCCCGTTTTAAACACCCAGCTGCATAGATTGCGCATTTTTTTGATAGTGCATCAATAGCTGCTGCGTATTGCGACTCCGACAAACCACCTTCTGGAGGACTTTCAAGGATTTTGCGCAGGGCATAAATACGGAAACGATCTAGCCCCGGTGATCTTGAAAGTTGATCCTCATGCCCACCTCGTTTAATGACAAGGGGTGTGCCGATCAAGTAAACCGGGAATCGACATGTTGTCCTCAGCCAAAGGTCATAGTCTTCGCAAGCCGGCATCCTCTCGTCATATAATCCAACCTCATCGAACAGACTTAGTCGCATCATAACGGCGGAAGGGCTTATAAGACACAACTCTAGCGAATTCTCGAAGATCATCCCCGAGCGCTTTTTGTGGCGATTTTTTGGGTTTGCCCTCGTGCCGTTTCTTAACCATATTTCCTCAGTTTGACAAATAAGGGCATTAGGATGCTTTTCGTAAAAGGCCACTTGGGTCGATAGCTTTTCGGGAAGCCAGATATCATCAGAGTCCAAAAAGGCTATCAACTCACCATTGGCATGCACGATACCGGCATTTCGCGCCGCACTTACGCCGCGATGCTCTTGTCGGATGGTACGGATTTGGTCGTAAGATTTAAGTAATTTGTGGGTTTCATCCGTTGAACCGTCATCTACCACAATTAGCTCAAAATCGTGAAACTTTTGTGACAAAACCGATTCAATGGCCTCTTTCAGTATCCATGCGCGATTATAGCATGGGATGACAATACTTATTAAAGGCATGATAGGACTTCTAAAACCACATTATGATGCAAATTTCAAATTCTTTTACGTTTAGTAAGGCAGAAACCTTTTTTTTCTTGAAATAACAATTTAGCCTTGCTAATAATCCACCAGTGCTTGGAGAGTTTGCATCGACGGTGGTACGATTTATGCACTGTGCTGTGCTTAGCGGGTGAACTAGCAGTGATGTCCATAATGATAAGGAAATAGGAGATAGCTAAAGTGTTCAATAGACTTATCGGAAAGTTTTCTAATGACATGGCCATTGATTTAGGCACAGCGAACACCCTTGTATATGTTAAAGGGAAAGGGATTGTTCTTAGCGAGCCGTCTGTTGTGGCAGTTCGCACTGATAATAGGGCAAAAAACAGGATATTGGCGGTTGGAGCCGAGGCTAAAAGGATGCTTGGGCGAACTCCGGGCAATATTGTAGCGATCCGGCCTATAAAAGACGGCGTGATTGCCGATTTTGAAGTTGCTGAGGCGATGTTGCGCCATTTTATCCGCATCGTGCATAACCGCAGGAGTCTGATTCGCCCAAGAATCATCATCTGTGTGCCATCGGGGATTACGCAGGTTGAAAAGCGGGCTGTAAAAGAATCGGCGGAATCTGCTGGTGCTCGCGAGGTATTCCTTATTGAAGAGCCTATGGCAGCAGCAATTGGTGCGGGGCTTCCAATAACCGATCCGACGTGCAATATGGTTGTTGATATTGGTGGTGGAACAACCGAGGTTGCTGTAATATCTCTTGCGGGAATTGTTTACAGCCGTTCTATTCGCGTAGGTGGAGATAAGATGGATGAGGCTATCGTTCAGTACATAAAACGCAAGTACAATCTTCTGATAGGAGAAAGAACGGCAGAGCTTATCAAAACGAACATAGGCAACGCCTATCCTAATCCGGAAAACATAGAAACGATTGAGGTCAAGGGAAGGGACCTGGTTTCAGGTATACCAAAGATCCTGGCTATTGATTCAGAAGAAATACGTGTGGCAATTGCAGAGCAGATTGAATCGATTGTGGAAACCGTAAAGACAGCCCTGGAACAAACTCCTCCTGAACTAGCTGCGGATATTGTTGACACTGGTATAGTCATGACCGGTGGTGGTGCTTTGCTTAAGAACTTGGACAAACTTCTACGGGAAGAGACCTCTTTGCCGATCACGGTTACCGATGATCCGTTGTCTACAGTGGCTTTGGGTTCAGGCAAGGTTTTGGAAGAAATTAAGCTTCTAAGAGAGGTGACGATCCAGTAGGTGGTGTAGAGTGCCATATTGTAGCATGTCGTCCGGGAAGATCCTTTATCGGCCACAGTTATGTTTTCAAAAAGACTTCTAGCGATTTTTTGTCTAATCCTTTTTGCCCTGACCAATCTTATCCTTCTTTCCGCCAGCGCTAAGCATCCTCATAGTAACGGTGTATTTGGTAGAATGGTGATGGCGTCCGTTGCGCCATTCCAGGAAGGGGTGACCCGATCTGTCGATTTTTGTGAATATGTTTGGGATCACTATCTATGTGTTGTTTCTGCAAGACAGGAATGTGACAAATTAAAAAGAACTCTTGCGAGTTTAAGGCTTGAGAAAAGCCGATATGTTGAGTTACAACAGACGTGTCGGAGGCTCCACAAGCTATTGAAGATGAAGGAAAGCCTTCCCCACAACCTTTTTGCGGCGCAAGTGGTTGGGGTCGATCCTTTCGGATGGTTTAATTCTATCATCATAAATGTTGGGACCCGGGATGGTGTCGTTAAGGGTATGCCTGTAGTGGCGCCGGAGGGAATTGTTGGTCAAATCGTTAAGGCATCATTTGGCTATTCGAAGGTTATGTTAATGATTGACCGGAGTAGCGCCATAGATGCCTTCGTTCAACGAACCAGAGTAAGAGGCATTGTTGAGGGGGAGACGGATGAATATTGTCGGTTCAAATATGTTTTAAGAAAGGTTGAAATCGATAAGGGAGACGTTGTTGTTTCGTCAGGATTCGACGGGATTTTCCCTAAAGGCCTTCCGATAGGTTCCGTAAAGGGCGTTTCCAAGTCTCGTGCCGGTATTTTTCAGAATGTTAAAGTTGAGCCATTTGTTGATTTTACGAGGCTAGAAGAAGTGTTGGTAATTACAGATTCATCCCTGTCCAGAGGACGTGATTTTCCACACTGATATGAAGATTGTTTGCACATATGTATTTCTTGGTATCGCTATAGTTGTTGGACAAACGACAATATTGAAGCTGAACCTCTTTCAAAACGGAGTGTATGACCTGCTGATTCCGGTAGTTATTTTTGCCCGATTCAATCTGTCAGTAAAGACAGCTTGCGTGATTGCTCTTGCCGTTGGATATGTGATGGATTTATTCTCGGGGGGGCAATTTGGACTTTATATTACCACCTATTTATGGATCTTGATAGGGGTGAAAATTATCTCGGATTACTTCTCAATACAAGGGAGTATATCCTGGGCCATATTGATTGCACTTTGTGTGTTGTTTGAGAATGCCGTCTTTTTTCTTTTTTCCGGCGGTCTTTTCAAAGAGGTCTTGATGGAGGGGCATAAGCTTAGATCTGTGATATGGCAAACTGGTCTTGCAGCAATTTCAGGACCGGCCGTTATTGAGGGTCTTGAGAGAATATATCAGCGGATAGAGGGTGTTGAGTAATTATGTACAACACCTATCTAAAAACGGTTGATGGTGAGTGGTTTAGACAGCGGCTGTCAGGTGCTGTGATCTTTGTCTTGGCCTTTTTTCTGATTCTTATGGCTCGCCTTTATTACTTGCAGGTGGTGAAGGGGGCTGAATTTAGACGATTGTCTCAAAATAACTGCGTACGACTCCAAAGCATACCCCCTGCCCGCGGACTTATCTTTGATCGAAATAGTTATCTTATGGTGGATAACAGGCCGTCTTTCAATGTTTCTATTGTCTTAGAAGATGCTAAGAATCACGAAAAAGTGTTGAGCAAATTGGCGCCAATTTTAAGGGTTGACCGGGAGGACCTTCTGGCCAAGCTCGATGTTGGAAAAGGGTGGCCTTCTTTCAAGCCCATTCTCCTTAGACGTGACCTGGCCAGAGATGCTGTAGCCGTTGTGGAATCCCACAAATTGGATCTGCCGGGTATTTTGATTACAGTTGAACCGATACGTCATTATGTAGAGGGGAAACGTGCTTGTCATTTGATCGGATACTTAGGTGAGATAAGTGAAGATGAGCTTGGCAGTGGAGACTTTCCCGACAATAAAGGGGGCGATTTTATAGGCCAGTTTGGAATTGAAAAGAGCTATGAATCATACTTTCGTGGTAAGCCGGGGACAAGACGGGTTCAAGTCAATGCCCTTGGCCAGGTAAAAAAGGTCCTTAAGACAGTGCCGGCCGAAGCAGGCAGAAATGTCTACCTTACACTCGATATTGGGCTTCAACGCAAGGCGGAGGAAATGTTTGCTGGAAAGGTGGGGGCTGCTGTGGCCATGGATCCATCTAACGGCCACATCCTCGCCATGGTCAGCAGCCCGGCATTTAACCCGAACGCCTTTGTGGAAGGTATGAGCTTTAAAGCGTGGAATAAACTTGTTAACGACAAATTCCATCCTATGAGAAACAAGGCCGTTCAGGGGCAGTATCCACCAGGATCTACTTATAAAATCGTAACCGCCATGGCCGGGCTTGAAGAGGGAGTGATTAACGAAGATTCCCAATATTACTGTCCTGGCTACTACAGATATGGAAATCGCACATCTCGGTGCTGGGAGAGGGCAGGACACGGATCTGTTGGAATTACAAAAGCGATAGTTCAATCATGTGATGTCTTTTTTTTTCAGGTCGGAGAAAAATTGGGGGTGGATTGTTTGGCACGGTATGCCAAGGCATCCGGTCTTGGTAATCCTACCGGGATTGAGCTGGATAATGAGGCATCAGGCTTGGTGCCCACTTCGGCGTGGAAACTTAAAAAAATTGGAGTGCCATGGCAAGGGGGTGAAACTCTTTCTGTCGCAATCGGGCAAGGATTCAATCTCGTAACACCGATGCAGATGGTTTCTTTTATATCTGCTGTGGCAAATAGGGGGATGCGGTATAAACCATTGCTTGTAAAACGGATTGAGGATATTTACGGTAAGGTGCGGTTTATAGAGCCGGAACCCCTAGGCAAATTGCCGGCTTCTGATGATACGCTTCGGTTTCTTAAAGGCGCCTTAGTCGGGGTAGTCAATACTCGCAGAGGTACTGGCCGAATCGCACATATTGAGGGCATTGAGGTGGCAGGTAAGACGGGAACGGCCCAGGTTATCGCCATGGACGCGGATTATGATGAGGATTCAGTTGACAAGGTCCCTTTCCGCTTCCGTGATCATGCCTGGTTTGTGGCGTTTGCGCCTGCTTCGGATCCAAAGATTGCTGTTTCCGTGCTTGTGGAACATGGTGGCCACGGTGGTAGCGTGGCAGGACCTATTGCTAGAGAGATGATTAAAGTGTATTTAGGGATTTAGGCATTAGCGTATGCTTATGTTTGATAGAAGACTGATTCAGAATTTTGACTGGATCTTGTTGGGCTTGACCTTGGTGTTGGCAGGTATGGGTATCCTTACGCTTTACAGTGCCGTAAATGCAAGCGCAGCTCTTGGTCGTCCAACTGGACCGCCGATTTATCTGAAGCAATTGTATTCATTTGGCGTTGCAGCGATTGCCATGGTGGCAATGTTCCTTTTTAATTACAAGTTGTTAGATAGATGGGGAGGTATCATTTACGGCTTTTCCATTGCCTTGCTCTTGGCAGTGCTCCTTGCAGGAAAGGAGGTTTCTGGTTCCCAGCGCTGGCTTATGTTGGGGCCATTGTCCTTTCAACCTTCGGAAATCGCGAAAATCACCGTCCCTATTGTGCTTGCAAGATATTTTTCTGATCATGTGTCGCAGGAGGGTTTGGGGCTAAGAAATCTATGGAAGCCTCTTTTTTGGTGTTTGATCCCCTTTTTGCTTATTGCAAAGCAGCCTGATCTTGGCACAGGCTTGGTTGTCCTTTTGATTGCTGCGTCTATGACGTTATGTGTCAAGGTTGAGCGACGTGCCATGATTTGCCTGACTGGTGCCGTGGTTTTTATGTGTTCGGTGGCCTGGTTTTTTCTAAAGGAGTATCAAAAGCAGCGGATAGCCATCTTTATGGATCCGGGGAAAGACCCCCTGGGGGCCGGCTATCACATTATTCAGTCTAAGATTGCTGTGGGGTCCGGAATGTTTTGGGGAAAAGGGTTTCTGGAAGGGACTCAAAACGCCCTTTCTTTTCTGCCCGAACAGCATACAGACTTTATTTTTTCCGTTTTGGCGGAAGAATGGGGCTTTTTGGGTTCAGCCGTATTTATAGGGTTTTACGTCGCGATAATCGTGTGGGGGTTGAGTATTGCAATACGTTCCAAGGAACCATTTGGGACAGTTTTGGCCGTGGGTATTACGAGTATGCTGTTTTGGCAGGCGGTAATAAACGTTGGCATGGCGTTGGGGCTGTTGCCAGTGGTGGGAGTTCCCCTTCCACTGATCAGTTATGGGGGTTCATCACTACTCGTTACTTTGATTGGGATAGGAATTCTTATGAATATTAGTATGAGAAGATTCATGTTCAAGAACTGATGGAGTGGAGGTTAGTGTGAAGAAGGCAAAGAAGGGGATACAGACATTTCTGGGATCGGAAACTACCTTGGAAGGCAAACTTGCTTTTGAAGGAACCGTTAGGTTGGATGGACATTTTACTGGTACCATAGAAAGCAAAGATGGTGTGATGATTGTAGGAGAAAAGGCAGTTGTTCAAGCAGACATTTTGGTCCATACCGTTACGGTTAGTGGAGAGGTAAGCGGTAATATCCGAGCAACGAATTGCATTGAATTACATTCGCCGGCACGGGTTAATGGTGATCTTAATGCTCCCGTAGTAGTCATTGACGCCGGGGTGGTTTTCCACGGCAACTGCACCATGAAGTCCGACAATGAACCAGCAGGCAAAACGATTAATTTGGCTGAATGGCAGAGCTAGATTTATGCCGCTTCGCGGCGTCCTGTCGGCAACGAAGCCAATCAAGAGCAAGCAACGCCCAACAAAACATACAATTTCAGGTAGTTGTTCAATGACCGCGATGTATCAATAAAAACGACTTCGTTGGAAGTCAATCTGCGGTGTTGCGCTTCATCTTTCATCACTGCGGCGTACGATAAGTACGCCTCATTCCGTAAGATTGCGCCACTGAAGTGGCTTGAAAACACTACGTGCGCCCTGCATCGGGAGCTTTTTACTGTGTCGTCTATTCGTGGACTTTTTACAAGTCCATTAGCTTTGAAATAAAAAGAAAAAAACCTTTGACAACGTTGGGATAGTGGTGTATAGACGGGCAGCTTTTCGAGTAAGCAAGATTTCAGTTGATTCGTCGGGTTAGTGTTGAATCCTTTAATATCAAGAAGGTGAGAGTAAGCCATGATTAGTGTTGATTGGACTTTGTTTCTCCAGATTGCCAACTTTATTGTTCTGATTTTCATCCTCAATGCCATCCTTTACAAACCAATTAGAAACATCCTCATCGAAAGGAGGAAAAAGGTTCAGGGGTTTGAAGAAGGAATCGCGAGTTCTGAGCAGAAGGCGGTAGAAGCTCAAGAATCTTTTAAGGAAAAGACGAATAGCGCGAAGATGAAGGGGTATCAGGAAAAAGAAGTCTTAAAGCTGGCTGGTGAGGAAGAAGAAAAGCGTCTTTTTGGTGAGATCAATGCCAAGGCGCAAAAAGAGTTGGAGGCTGTACGGGCTCAGATTGCTAAAGATGTGGAGCAGGCAAAGAGTAAGTTGCAAGATGAGATAAAGGGTTTCTCAGCTGCTATCGTGGAGAAGATATTAGGGAGGGCTGTTTCATGAGGGCTTTTATGAGGAATAGAAAGTTACGTTGTGCTGTTGGCCTTCTGGTGATATTGGCGGTCTTTGTTGCTGTGGGAGTGGTTTTCGCTTCCTCAGGAGAGGGACAAGGGGAAAGCAGTTTTGACAAGGGCCAGGACCTCATCTGGCGAGTCATGAACTTTGTAGTTCTTGCTGGTGGGTTGACCTTTCTTTTGAGAAAACCGGTGGCGAAGGGCCTTGAATCGCGGCGGCAGGGTATAAGGGACCAGCTAGACGACCTTGAAAAACGCAAACAAGAGGCGGAAAAAGAACTAAGTGAGTACCAGCAGAAGCTGAATCAGCTGGACAAAGAGGTCGAAAAGATTGTAGCCGATTACGTCAAAGATGGTGAGGCCGTGAAGGCTAAAATAATCGAGGAAGCGAAGGCTTCAGCGGAAAAGCTCCAAGGACAGGCCAAGAAGAACATTGAGCAAGAATTTGAAAAGGCCAAAAAAGAACTTAGGGCGGAGATGGCTGCGCAAGCTGTTGTTATGGCAGAAGAGCTGATCAAGAAGAACATAAATGATAAAGACCAGGAACGCATTCTTGGCGAATACTTGAAAAAGGTGGTGGTAGCCCAGTGATAAGCGCTAGGATTGCACGACGGTATGCCAAGGCCTTGTTGGCCATTGGCAGAGAAGATGGTCAGGCTGAGACGTACAAGGAAGAGTTGGCGGAGTTTGCAAAACTCATGGCGGATAGCAAGGAGTTGGAGCAGGTTATTTCAAACCCGCTATACGATAGAGAGAGCCGTAGGAAGGTTTTGGAAGCGATTGTAGAAAAGATTGCTCCTTCGAAGATTATGGCATCTTTTTTATTCTTGTTGTTCGATAAGGGCAGAATGCAGTACCTTGGGGATATCCGGTTTTTCTACGATAAGTTGACCGATGAGTTTGCCAATATTGTTCGAGCCGATGTTGTGTCTGCCGTTAAACTACCCGAAGAGAGCGTCGAGAAGATCAAAGCGGCACTGACTAAAAAGACAGGTAAGGAAGTGATCGTAGAATCTCAGGTTGATCCTTCTTTAATTGGGGGTATGATAACCAAGATTGGAGATTTGGTTTTGGATGGAAGCGTGAGAACGCAGTTAAAAAGTTTAGAAGAATCTTTGCAAAGGGGTGAGGGAATCTGATGGAAATTAGAGCCGAAGAGATCAGTGACATTATCAAGGGGCAGATCAAGGACTATGACAAGAAGGTAGACGTCAGTGAAACCGGAATCATCTTGTCGGTTGGTGATGGTATTGCCAGGGTTTATGGCGTAGAGAAGGCCATGTCCATGGAGCTTCTCGAGTTCCCCCACGGAATTATGGGCCTCGTGCTCAACCTGGAAGAAGATAACGTGGGTGTGGCCATCATGGGTGAAGACATCAAACTGCAGGAGGGCGACGTCTGTAAACGGACCGGCAAGATTGCTCAGGTGCCGGTGGGAGACGTCATGTTGGGCCGCGTGGTGGATGCCATGGGGAACCCCATCGACGGCAAGGGCCCTATCGATGCCAAGGAGTTTCGCCGTGTCGAGTTGGTTGCTCCAGGCGTTATCGCCCGGAAAGGCGTCCATGAGCCCATGTACACCGGGCTTAAGTCCATCGACGCCATGACCCCCGTGGGCCGCGGCCAGCGGGAGCTAATCATCGGTGACCGCCAGATCGGAAAGACCGCTGTCGGTGTGGATGCCATTATCAATCAGAAGCACACGGATGTAAAATGCATCTACGTGGCCTGTGGTCAGAAAAAATCCACGGTGGCTCAGGTCGTGGACGTTTTGAAAAAGGCCGGGGCCATGGAGTACACGACGGTCGTCTCGGCCTGTGCCAGTGACCCGGCTACGCTCCAGTATATCGCTCCCTATGCCGGCACCGCCATGGGGGAATACTATCGGGACAAAGGCCAGCACGCCTTGATCGTATACGACGACCTTTCCAAGCAGGCGGTGTCCTACCGCCAGATTTCGCTCCTTTTAAGACGTCCTCCGGGCCGTGAGGCGTATCCCGGGGACATTTTTTTTAACCACTCACGCCTTTTGGAACGCTCTGCCAAGCTGAATGACGAGCTGGGCGCTGGTTCTCTCACAGCCCTTCCCATTATTGAAACCCAGGCAGGCGACGTTTCGGCCTTTATTCCTACCAACGTTATTTCCATTACGGACGGCCAGATTTATCTTGAGCCGGCCCTGTTTTTTTCCGGTGTTCGGCCGGCCATCAATGTGGGGTTGTCGGTTTCCCGTGTCGGCGGGGCGGCCCAGGTAAAGGCCATGAAACAAGTGGCCGGTTCTTTGCGCCTGGATTTAGCCCAGTTCCGCGAACTGGAGGCCTTTGCCGCCTTCGGAAGTGATCTGGACAAGGCTACTCAACAGCAGTTGACCCGTGGGACACGTCTTGTGGAGATCCTGAAACAATCCCAGTACCAGCCTCTTCCCTTGGAAAAGCAGGTCAGCATCCTGTATGCGGGGACAAAGGGTTTTCTGGATAAGTATCCTACAGATGTCCTGGCAAAATACGAGGCCGGACTCTATTCGTTTATCGAAAGCAAGTATCCTCAAATTTTCAGCGAGATTGCCGAGAAAAAGGAGATTAGCGATGATCTGGATAAGACCATGGCAAAGGCCTTGTCTGACTACGATGAGGAATTCAAAGACACGATTAAATAGGTTATCGCGGGCCATACTTGCGTATAGAGGTAGAATATGCCGACACTCAAAGAAGTCGAATTAAAAATTAAAGCGGTCAAAAAGACGCAGAAGATCACCAAGGCCATGAACATGGTGGCCGCCTCGAAGCTGAATCGGGCCCAGGAAAAGATGATAGCCTTCAGGCCCTATGCAAACAAATTTGCCGAGGTGCTGGGCAGTTTGGCGGATCGAGCTGCGGGAGATGAGGAAAACGCCCCGGCCTTGCTTGTGCCAAGGGCGGAGGTGAAGAAGATCGATGTGATCCTCATGACCTCCGACCGTGGGTTGTGCGGGAGTTTTAACTCCAACCTGCTGGCCAAGTTTGAGAATTTCCTTAAGGAGAAGGCCGGCCAGGGTATTGAGACCCGGATCATTTGTATGGGTAAAAAAGGAAGAGATTTTTCCCGACGCCGAAAATTCAACATCGCAAGTCAATATCTCGATGTGGTAGGCGCTCATTTTGGCTTTAACGTGGCTATCAACGCCGGACGGAGTCTCATCGACGGGTTCCTTGAAGGCCAGAGCGACGAAGTGCACATGGTCTTTTCCGAGTTTGTTTCCATGTCGAAGCAGGCCGCCACGGTTCAGCAGCTTCTACCTATCGCCAGTGTTGAGCAGGTCGAAGACTCTGCAGAGAAAGCGGAAACGGGCTATATTGCCGAGCATATTTGTGAGCCTTCGGCAGAGGAACTGATGGCTGAAATGCTCCCGAAGCAGGTCTATGTCCAGATCTACAAGGGGTTACTGGAGACGTCAACCAGTGAGCACGCAGCACGCATGGCAGCCATGGACAATGCCACGAAAAACTGTAAGGAAATGGTCGAAAGCCTTACCTTGGCCTACAACAAGGCCCGTCAGGCAGCCATTACCGCTGATCTTATGGATATTGTGGGCGGGGCAGAGGCTCTGAAAGGGTAATTAGGAATAATAGAATTATTGATGTTTAATATGTTTCGGGGAGGTCGATAGAATGGCACAACAAGTAGTAAATATGGGGACAATTACCCAGGTTATCGGCAATGTGATCGACGTGGAGTTTCCCGAAGGGCAGCTTCCCTTGATCTACACGGCCTTGTTGATCACTAACCCTGGGATCAATGATGAGGAAGACAACCTGGTTGTGGAGGTGGCCCAGCATTTGGGAGACCGCGTGGTCCGTACCATCGCCATGGATACCACAGACGGCCTTGTCCGGGGTATGCCTGTGAAGAATACCGGCAAAGATATCCAGATGCCTGTGGGTGAAGCAGGCTTGGGGCGGGTGCTGAATGTTGTGGGAAGGCCCGTGGACGGCCTTGGCCCTGTAGACGCGAAGCAGACCATGCCAATCCACCGGGCGGCACCTCTGTTTACCGAACAGGATACCAGTGTAAACGTCCTTGAGAGTGGAATCAAGGTTTTGGACCTGCTCGTTCCCTTTCCCAGAGGCGGGAAGATGGGCATGTTCGGCGGTGCCGGCGTGGGTAAGACCGTTATCATGATGGAGATGGTCAACAACATTGCTAAGCAGCACGGCGGTATCTCCGTGTTTGCCGGCGTGGGCGAGCGTACCCGTGAGGGAAACGACCTTTATCACGAGATGAAGGATTCGGGCGTTCTCCCCAAAGCGGCCTTGATCTATGGACAGATGACCGAGCCGCCCGGCGCTCGTGCCCGTGTGGCCCTGTCGGCACTTACGGCAGCAGAGTACTTCAGGGATGAAGAAGGACAGGACGTCTTGATGTTCATCGACAACATCTTCCGATTCACCCAGGCGGGCGCGGAGGTTTCCGCTCTCTTGGGACGTATGCCCTCTGCCGTTGGATACCAGCCTACCCTGGCTGTCGATCTTGGGGAGCTTCAGGAGCGGATCACTTCTACCACAAAGGGTTCTATTACGGCAGTACAATGCGTGTATGTGCCGGCAGACGACCTGACAGACCCGGCTCCTGCTACCACATTTGCCCACCTTGACGGCACGGTGGTTCTTTCCAGGCAGATCGTGGAGTTGGGCATCTATCCTGCAGTGGATCCCCTGGATTCCGTCTCCCGCATTTTGGATCCCAACGTACTTGGGGAAGAGCACTACGCAACTGCCCGAACAGTGCAGGTAATTCTGCAGAAATACAAGGACTTGCAGGATATTATCGCTATCCTGGGTATGGACGAGCTTTCAGATGAAGATAAGCTTACCGTGGGGCGGGCCCGAAGGATCCAGAGATTCCTCTCCCAACCGTTCCATGTAGCTGAGAGCTTTACAGGCAAACCAGGCGCATATTGCAAGGTGGAAGATACCGTCAGGGGTTTCAAGGAGATCTGTGAGGGCAAGCATGACGAGATTCCCGAACAGGCCTTCTACATGGTGGGCGGTATTGAAGAGGTCCTCGAAAAAGCTAAGCAAATGGCATCGGTATAACATCTATTAGAGCACAGGTGGCATTATGGCAGGTAATATCATGTTGGAAGTGGTGACCCCTGACCGATCCGTGGTCAAGGAAGAGGCGCAGATCGTTATGGCCCCTGGAGAATACGGCGAGTTTGGCGTACTAATTGGGCATACGTCCTTTCTGACAACGCTTAAAGTGGGGAATCTCCGGTATAGAGACCAGGCGGGTAGCGAGCGGGTCGTGTTTGTAAGTGGTGGCTTTGCCGAGGTATTGCCCAGCAAGGTTACTATTTTGGCCGAGTCGGCGGAACGGCGGAAGGATATTGACATTGAGCGAGCCAAAGATGCCATGAAAAGGGCTGAGGAACGGCTTGCCGCAAAGGGCAGAGAGGAAGATATTGACTTTCAAAGGGCTCAGGCGGCGCTTCAGCGTGCTATTAGCAGGATAAGTGTTGTACAGGGTCAAGGAGGCGTCTAGTTAGCCCGTTTCGGGGGGTCCAGGACAAAATTTATCAGGGAAAAGGGCAGGTCGTCGGACATGCCCTTTTTTTATGGGATTTGAGGTCTGTTTGATGAAAGATGTGGCGGCGGTAATACTGGCGGCCGGCAAAGGCACCCGCATGAAGTCGAATAAGGCAAAGGTCCTTCATGAGATATCGGGGAGCCCGATGATCCATTATGTAGTGGAAACTGTGTTGGCGGTGATTCCGGATGTTGTGGTAGTAGTTGGCTATCAAGGCGAACAAGTAAGAGAAGCCTTAGCAGGCTACCCGATGTTGCGCTTCGCAATTCAGGAAAAGCAACTGGGAACTGGGCATGCGGTCATGACGGCCTTGCCTAAGCTTGGCATGGCAACAAAGGATGTGGTTGTTCTGTGTGGCGATACGCCTTTGATACGAAAACGTACACTTCACTCGCTGATTAATGAGCACAAGGAAGGTGCAAAAATGCTGACACTTCTAGCTACAAAGCTGGTGGATCCTACTGGATACGGGAGAATCTTGTTGGATTCGGGGGGTAACGTATGTCGTATAGTTGAGGAATCTGATGCTACACAAGAGCAACGGAATGTTAAAACAGTCAACACAGGAACGTATTGCATAAGTTTCAATTTCCTAAAGATGTTTTTGCCAACTTTGGGCACAGACAACGCCCAGGGAGAGTTTTATTTAACGGATATAGTGGAAGGGGCATATCAAGGCAATGTGCCGGCGTATGCCATAAGGGTTGAAGATTCCTTTGAGGTCCTAGGGATTAATACAAAAAAGGATTTAGCAATAGCTAATGAACACTGGTTAATGAGGGCAAGTGAAAGGGGCGACTAAATTCCTCTTGACATTTATGGGTATAATTGTCTATAAATATATGTAGTTCAATGGGTGTAAGTAGGTTTTTGAAAATCTTGGTATTGTGCTGTGGGGTTTATAGTGGGTGAAGAGAGTTTTGCAGAGCAATTTAAGAACCTTGAAGGTAGGGTAGAAGAACTAGTCAGGACGTGCAATGAGCTTCGGAATACGAAGGCTGAACTGGGAAAGAAGGTAGAAGAGCTTGAAAAGAGCCTTGCGGCGAAGGATGAAACCGAACAAGGTTACCTGGAAGAAAGATCAATGATTCGCTCCAGGATGGATAGCCTCTTAGGAAAATTGGATCATGTGTTCGAATAACGAAAATGGGGGCTAAAAGATTAAGACTCGTCACTTAATAACTGTAACGCCAAAATCCTTCGCAATCTTGAGACACTTATTTTGTGACGAAACCTTAGTCTGAAATTTTGTGGGCCAAGTAATTAGCATAAGGCTGTTCGATCAG
>CAYSBQ010000008.1:0-33252 GCA_964429315.1 uncultured Desulfobacterales bacterium | reverse complement strand
ACTCATTTTATCCACAACCAGAATATCATGATCTTCATAGAGAATAGAAAGCCCCTTGGGCTGATATCTTTTGGGGGGCCTTTTAAAGCTTTTCTGACGTTCCCGCATAATGTTTACTTAAGAACCTGTCCGACAACCCCCGCCCACTGCGCGACAACCTATGTGGGTGAGATCGGTTAATTATTTGCTAAAAATAACATCTAATAGCTTGAATTAAATGCCATGCACAACGCAAAAAAAAGACCACCCTTCCCCCTGATTGTTTTCATCGAAAAAACCCCATCAATGGATTTTTAATGAATCCTTGAATACCATTAAATTCTGTCTAAAGCTACCGTTTCTAAAGCATGCATCGTACGTGGCGGAGGTTGCATAAGATTCGTGCCGAAATTTGTCATTTCATTTGACGGATATCCCGCAAAACAATGATAAGAATTTCCTTTTTGAAATCGAGGTAAGAGAAAATTGATGGTTGTGTACTGCAACCGATTGAATCTCAAGATTATGTAGTAGGGCCAAAACCCCAACGACAATTTTCGTTATGAAGTCGTTTCCTGGCGCCAAGGCAGAGAAACCGTCACCCGTGTCCAACTCCCCGGTTTGCTCTCAAATTTTACCTTCCCGCTGTGAAGCTCGACGATTCTCTTCACAATGGTCAGTCCCAAGCCTGAGCCACCTCGCTGAAGCGACCTGGACTGTTCCACTCGGTAGAATTGGTCGAATACTTTGTCGGTTTCAGCCGCGGCAACACCCGGACCCGTGTTGGTTACCGTTATCGTCAGCTCGACATCGGACTGGTCGCCGACCACTTCGACCCGGCCGCCGTCCACGTTATACTTGATGGTATTATCCAATATATTTGAAAATGCGCGGTTTAGCTTTTCCTCATCGCCCTGAATGATGAGCCGGTCGTGAAGGTGGATGTCCATTTGAACGTTTCGAGCTTTAGCCAAAAGACGATAATCTGCTGCTAGGGATGACAATAGCTCGGTTATATGAACCGGCTTTGGATCGATGCCGGTTAACATTTCCAGGGATGATAGATTCAACAGGTCTTTAACCAGACGTTCCATGCGTAATACTTGATTGTTTAACTGGAAAAGGTTTTCCTTTGCAGGGGCCGGCAGGCTCTGCGTGTCGGTGGTGCAAATATCATCTATAGCCAGCCGCATCGTGGTCAGTGGCGTTTTTAATTCATGAGAGGTGTCGAACAGAAAATTTCTTTGCCTGACAAAAGAATTTTGCAGCCGATCCAGCATCCAGTTAATCGTTTTGGCAAGTTCATTGAATTCATCCTGTCCCGGCCCGGTCGGTATCCTCTTGTCGAGATTCTTTTCACTGATCTCTTTGGTTAACTCCTTCATTTTACCAATCGGCTCTAATATCTTTCCGGCTATGAAATAGCTGATGGCGATCAGGGCCATGCAGGAAAAGATAAGCCCGGCGCCAATGCTAAGAACCAGGTCCCATATCTCCTCTTTCAGTTTTTCCATGGGGCGGCCAATCTGTACGGTAAACCCTCTCCCGTCAAACGTAAGCCCAAAGGTTCTGATCCGGAAGGTCACTTCCTGGCTTCTATCCTGTCCCAGGTTGATTTGTTCGGGCGGGATGATAACGCCGGCAATAGCACTGGAACCAAGCTGCACCGGAGAAAGCTTTGCCAACTTTGCCAGGCCGGACTGGTAAAGCATCCTGTTGGTGTCTTGCTCATAAATCTCAATCCAATAAGAAGAAATTGCATCAGCGGTGGAATCGAAAAGCGCTGATTCCGATTCTCTTTGTCTCTTCACGATTATTCTGGTTGTTCTGTATGCTTCCTCTTTAAGTACGGTATCCAGAATTTGGAAGGGTTGTTCTATCAATTCAAAAAACACAACAACGGAAAACAATAGGCTGGCAACAAGGCCGGCCACGACAACGAGGAGAGTAATCCTTTTCTTAACAGTCATTCTTCCGGATCCTTGATAATATATCCCACCCCGCGGATAGTTCGGATGATTTTACCATGACCGGAATCACCAATTTTGTGACGCAGATTTTTTATATGAACATCAATAAAATTGGACATGGTGAATGGGTCGAAGTCATCCCCCCATACGTGTTCAGCCAGGCTAAAGCGTGATACGACTCTGTTTTTATTGTAAAGGAAAAACTCCAGCATGGAAAACTCTCTGGGAGTCAGTTCGACCGGTCTCCCTCCCTTGGTTACCTCACGGCTTACAGCGTCAAGTTGCAGGTCCAGGACCTGCAACTTGGGTTCAGCCTGGCTGCCGGATCGTCTGAGCAAAACACGTACACGTGCCAACAACTCGTCTAAAGAAAACGGTTTGGCCAGGTAGTCATCCGCTCCGATATCAAGCCCCTTAACTTTGTCTTTTACATCACCCTTTGCGGTGAGCATCAGCACCGGTGTATTGATTCCGGCCTTTCGCGCTTGTTCCAAAACAGTTAACCCGTCTATTTTCGGCATCATGATATCCAGTATAATCAAATCGAAAGGGGTTTCGAATAATTTGTCTAACGCCTCTTCGCCATCCATTGCCGTCTCAACTATATAACGCTGGCTTTCTAAACTTTTTTGTAATTGCTTCAGCAGTGAGTATTCATCGTCAACAATAAAAATTTTCATGATCGCGAGTCCTAAAAGATTGTTTTACCCTTCTCGTGTTAAGAGGTTGCATTCTCATCATCATACGTCATTTGCAAACGTTTTGTATGGGAAAACCGACCGCTTCCACATCCCCACAAATCTGGAACATGGTATTTGGCAATTAAATAGCAAAACCAGCATTTTTTGCGAGGACTTCGGGTCTGAAATTTTGTCCTTGTCACTAACCCTGAACCTGTGAACGCTTACAAATTGTTTTACCCTTCCGGTAAAGGTGTTGGTTGTTACGTATCACAAATGTTTGCTGTTGTCATGATATAACGAATTGAAATAACGTTAAAAAGAATGACAAACTGTCATCTTTTAATACCTCCAAAACACATAGCCTTCAGGACCGCTATCATCTTGGAAAACAGGCTTGGGAAGCTGATCCCGCCATCTGATAATATTTTTGACCCGGGCAATCAGCAATATTTTGCCCCGGTGCCGCTTAATAAGGTCGACTGCGGACTTTATGTCAATCGATCTGCCGGCTGCATCTCCATACGCCAGGCCATAGTCAAGTTCACCGCCACCCCCGAGCACATACACATCACCGCGTTTTAAGTACCAGCAGACAGCCCTGAGCGTATCTTCATCTGAAACGATTATCGTGTCATGGCCAATGCCATGACTATAGCGTTCCAGCAGGATACCCGGCGTCTTATGTTCAATGGTCTGGTCAGGTAAAATAAAGTGGGCAGTCAAAAATAAGAGGAATGGCGAAAGACCAAAAAAAATTATTTTTTTTGTTCTCTCCCGGCTCCCGAAAGCCCAAACACAGAATAGAATCATAAAAACAAGGGCATTAACGGCCATCAGCGCTTTCCAGGGCTGGCTATACGGGCGAAACCCATCGTAACCAAAAAGCTGAATATACACGAAGGCAAAAAGGATCAGGCCGAAAAGCATAGCGTTTCCGATAGCTCCCCATTGAAAAAAATTATTCCGCCCCTCTTTCTTGAGGACATGTAAAAGGCCCACGGCCATGAGAATGGCAAAAGGGGGGAAGCAGGGAAGAATATAGGTAAGTAGTTTGCCGTTGGAACATGAGAAGAACAAAAAGGGCAATACCAGCCAACAAATGGATAACCGAATCAACCGGCCTTGTGGACCCCGATCATTGAAAGGATCCTTTATCCCCGCTATTGCCGCCGGTGTCACAAATGTCCAGGGCATGAACATGCCCGGTGCGGCCATGAAAAGAAACCAGAACGACTTCTTGTGCTGGGCGCCGGCACCCATGAAGCGGGCGATATGTTCATTCCAGAAAAAGAATCGCCAGAAATCCGGTTCTCTTAGTTGGATTAATATACTCCACGGCAATGCCACCAGTGCCGCAGTAAGGATCGGCAGCCAGCTCAGCCGAAACAAGTCAACATAACGGTGCTGCCAAATAAGATAGGGGGCCAGCACTAAAACCGGCACGGCAAAGGCAAGGAAACCCTTGGTTAGAAAAGCCAGTCCGCACGACACACCGGAGAGCAGCAGAAAACGTTTTTCCCTCGCAGACCCCGGCTGTGCTTCAGAGGCGAAATAGAAGGTGGTTATGGTTGCAGTCAGGAAAAAAGCAAACAGGCTGTCAAGCACAACGGTGTTGCCCACACCAAACACCTCAAAACAGGTCAGAAAGATGAGAGCAGCCAGAATGCCCTTTCGGTTCCATTCTTCATCCCCATTACTGCATACCCGGCAAATCAGCACATATATCAATAAGGCCGAAAGTCCGACAGCCATGGCGGACGGCAGGCGGACGGCAAAATTGTTTTCCCCAAAAAGCAGGATGGAGCCGGCGTGCACCCAGTAGCCCAGTACTGGTTTCTCAAAATACCTTACGCCGTTAAGGTGAGGGGCTATCCAGTCCCCGTCGGCAATCATTTCACGGGGAATCTCGGCGTAACGCGTTTCATCTGGAACTATGAGATCCCTGACGCCGAGGGGCAGGATGTAAATCATCAAAAAAATTGCCAGAAGCAGGAAGGAATGTTGTTTTTTTACGTGCATTGATTACGGTTCCTCTAATTTATTTATCGATTGCAGCCTTTCAAAGGGATCCGGATCCATCAGGTATTTTGTCCTGGCAGGAAATCCATCCATCTCTTCCGGCTACAGTCGATTTGTGGATGCCTGACTCCACAATTTCTTTGGTCTCGGCAAGAATGTCACCAAGGGGTTTGAAGACAATATCCCTTCGCAGGGCCTTATCCAGAAAATCCCGGAACAGGTTCAGACAACTGATCCCTTCTGCTTCGGCATGGATGGTCAACACATTGAGACGATCCGGCCGGATCATTTCAAGAAGGTATTCATTGTATGTTTCCGGCATGCATTTCAGGCCGATGAGTTCGTCATAGGTGGGCAGGGTGGTTGGCACCTGGATGCGACTCAGCTTCAGTCCGTCAACTATCGGCCGGAAAATCGAACTGCCGCGGCAATCGGAAGTAAACCGGAACTGAAACCGATCGAGAGCCTGAAGTGCGTCAACCGTGATCCGCCAGGCGGGCGCCGCGAAACAAACAGGGCGCCGCCCCAGGATATCCACCAGCAAATCGTACCCTCGCTGAATTTCACGGGTCAAGGCATGTTGGTCCATCCACTCCACCCGTGTCTGCCAATGATGATGATCCCAGGCATGGAGTCCGATTTCATGTCCTGCGCCGGCGGCCTTCCGTATCGATCTTGAGCACCTCTTCCCAATCATCGGACCGGGAAACAGCGTCCCTCTCATCAGAATATCCCAGCCGTAAAGACGGGCTGCCCGTGTTCTGAGCATTTTGATCAGAAATGCGGGACGTATCAGGCGCCACAGATGACGGCCCATATTGTCCGGCCCTACAGAAAAGAAAAAGCTCGCCCGGATATGTTGGCGGGCCAGAAGATCGATCAGGTTTGGGACCCCGATGCGGGCGCCACGCAGAGTATCGACATCAATACGCAATCCGACATGGATCATGGATTCTGCTCCTGCCTTTCAGCCACATCTTTGAGAAAATAATCCAGTGTATCGTCAACAGACTTTTCGAAGGGGACTTTAGGCTCCCATCCCAGGATTCTCCGCGCCTGACGGATAGAGGGTTGTCTGTGCTGCACGTCCTGGTAGCCTGATCCGTAAAATGCTCGAGCCTCAATATATTTGATGCCGGCCTCAGGAGGAAAGTGCGAGCGAAGCGGATGAGCTGCAAATCGTTTCCGGAGAACATCAGCAAGCGCTTGCATGCTGTACTCGTTTTCCGGATTCCCGATATTAAAAATCCGGCCATTACAGCAACCATTCCTGTTCTCAATAATCTTAAAAAGACATTCGATGCCGTCATTGACATCCGTAAAACACCGTTTCTGTTTGCCGCCATCCACCAGACGGATGGGGGTGCCTTCCACCAGGTTTAGGATGAACTGGGTGATCACCCGAGAACTGCCGATCCTGGCTGATTTCAGAGAATCGAGCTTCGGCCCGATCCAGTTAAAGGGACGAATCAGTGTAAACTGCAGACCTCTTTCAGCGCCGTAGGCCCAGATCACGCGATCGAGCATCTGCTTGCTGCAGGAGTAAATCCAACGTTGTTTATGGATAGGGCCCAAAACAAAATTTGAACGCTGTTCGTCAAACTCGGGATCCTGACACATGCCGTAGACCTCCGATGTTGAAGGAAAGATCAGCCGTTTTCCATACTTGACGCAGTATCTTACGATACGCAGATTTTCCTCAAAATCGAGTTCGAAGACCCGTAAGGGATTCCGGACATACTCTATGGGCGTTGCAATGGCCACCAACGGGAGGATAATGTCACATCTGCTAACATGATACTCGATCCACTCTCGCATGATCGAGATATCCCCATCCTTGAAATGAAAGTCCGGATGTCCCAATAGTCTTTTGAGGGTATTTGAACGCAGGTCCATGCCGTGCACTATGTAACGACCGCTTTCCAGCAGCCGCTCGCTCAGATGATTGCCGATGAAGCCGTTTACACCAAGAATGAGCACGTGCTTTTTGCTTTGTTGTTCTATTACCGTTTCAGTCTGGCCGTCAAACCGCATGCCGGGCGCCAGATTGAGTTCCAGGGCAAGCTGCCTGCCGCTCATGTACACACCGTTTTCGGTCTGGCCGAACTGAACCTCTATCGCCCCATCGACGCAAGCAACCCTCAGAGGGCATGTAGAGAGCACCGTGCCCGGAGCATCATCACTTGATGTTTCCGCCGGACTGACTTGCCAAAAAACACACTTACGATTCCCCAGATAGGAAAATGCTCCGGGATAGGGCCGGGTAACCGCTCGCACCAGGTTGCAGACGCCGGCAACATCCTGTATCCAGTCGATTTCACCGTCATCCGGTCCGCGCCCGCTGAAACAGCTTGCCAATGATTGTTCCTGTGGAACACGATCAGCCCGGTTTTCCCGGATCTTCGGCAGCAGATCGTCCAGCAGGTCGCCCGCGGCGGCGGCAAGCTTTTTATGCAGGCTCAGGGCCGTATCGTTGTCGTCAATGAATACCCGCTTCTGTCCGACAATATCGCCGTCATCCGGCCGCGGTGTCATATAATGGAGGGTGACGCCGGTCTCTTTTTCACCGTGGATCAGCACCCAGTTCACCGGACACCGGCCCCGATACCTAGGCAGGAGCGAGCCGTGCAGGTTGAGGCATCCTGCGGGCGGTATTTCGAGAATATTTTTACCCACCATGTTACGGTAGTAAAAGGAGAAAAGAATGTCCGCCCCCATTTCCCTGATTCGTTCCACCCAGAGGGGATGGTTGATATCTTTCGGCGCATAGACGGGGATATCATTAGCCGCGGCACGTTCAGCCACCGATTCAAACCAGATATTTTCGTGGGGGTCGTCTTCGTGGGTAAACACCGCTTGGATATCAAATCCTCGGGCCATAAGCGCTTTAATTCCCGTACATCCGATATTATGGTAGGCAAGTACGATAGCTTTCATACGTTTCTCCTTAAATTATGGTTATATGATCGCATACGTGATCCGTATGGCGGTTTAATAAAGCGCTTTGCTCCTCAGCCGGCGACGGGTTTGCGCCGCGGATTTCCTGAATAAAAAAGCGGGGCCTGCATCGGACATCGTGATAGATACGGCCGATGTACTCGCCGAGCAGGCCGAGGCCTATAAATTGTGCCCCGATAAAGACAAAGAGCACGGCGAAAAGTGTGAACACCCCCTCTGCCGCCCACACGTCGCCATAGACAAACCGCAACACCATGAGCAGGGCGCCGAAACCAACGCCACACGTCGCAATCACCGTTCCCATGAACGAGAGCAAGCGCAGGGGAAAGGTGGACATGGACGTGAGCAGGTCAAACTGGAGCGAAATCAGCTTCAGAAAACCGTACTTAGACTCCCCCTTTTCGCGTGGCGAGTGGCGCACTGGTATCTCGGAAGTATGCCCGGCAAAGCTGTTCGCCAGAATGGGGATGAAGGTGGATCGTTCCCGGCACTGGAGCATGGCATCGACTATCGAACGTCGGTAGGCCCTGAGCATACAGCCATAGTCATGCATCATCACGCCGGTAGACCGCTGGACAATTCGGTTGACCAATGCGGACGCGCTGCGGCGAAAAACAGTGTCCTGACGGTTTTCGCGCACGGTGCCCACCACATCGACGCCCCGGTCCATCTCGCGCACTAGGTTGGGAATCTCTTCGGGCGGATTTTGTAGGTCGGCATCCAGAGTAATGACGATCTCACCTTTGCTTTGGACCAGGCCGGCAAATACCGCCGAGTGCTGGCCGTAATTTCTGTTTAAAATCACAGCGACCACCTCGTCGTGGTTATCAGAGGCCTGAGAAATAATGTTTTGGGATCCGTCTCTGCTGCCGTCATCTACCAGAATGATCTCAAAGCTACGGCGGGTTTTTTTGCAGGCGGAAAGACAGCGATCGATCAGTTCCGGCAGATTGTCTTTTTCGTTATAGACCGGAATGACCACGGAAAGCTCCGGCACATTCATGCGAGCACCTCCTTTATGGCCACTACTACCGAGTCCACGTCCTCCGGGGCCATGTCCGGAAACAGGGGAAGGGAACAGATACGTTCCGAATTCCACTCGGTAGCCGGCAGGGCGCTTGCCGGCAGCCGCAATTTTTCGCGGTAATATTTCTGCGTATGCACTGCTTTGAAATGGATACCGGTTCCGATATTTCTCTTTTTCAATTCCGCCATGAAGGTGTCTCGATTCATGCTGGCCCGTTCGATATCCAGGCGGACAACAAACAGGTGCCAGGCGTGTCGCATGGAATAAGAGGGTACGGTAAGGGGCAGGATCTCATCCACATCGGCCAGAAGTTTCCGGTAGCGGCGGGCCAGCAGCGACCGTCTTTCAATAAAATTATCCAGCCGGCCCAATTGCCCCAGTCCAAGGGCCGCAGCTATATCGGTCAGGTTGTACTTAAACCCCGGTTCCAGAACCTCGGCCTGGGGGACACGACCCTGCATGGTCCGGTCATAGGCATCCACCCCAAGGCCGTGAAACTTCAACCGGCGGACTCGTTCAACAAGCCCGGGATCGTCGGAACAAAACATCCCACCCTCACCGCATGTCATGTTTTTGATGGGATGAAAGGAAAAGATGGCGCTGCCTTGCCGACCGATTTTTTCTCCATGGTACTCGGTGCCGGCGGCATGAGCGGCGTCTTCGATCAGATGGATGTTTTTTCCTGAGGTCAGTTGTCGCACAGGTTCCATATCCACCGCAGCGCCCGCAAAATGCACCGGAATAATCAGCCGTGTATGATCGCTGATGAGCGGTTTAATAGTTTCTGCGGAAACCATCAACGTATCGCGGCCAATATCAGCAAAAACCGGTGTAGCGCCGGCAAGCACGATTAAATTCACCGTTGAGACCCAGGTCATGGATGGGGTAATCACTTCGTCCCCCGGGCCTATTGCCAGGGCGGCAAGCAACAGGTGCATGCCCGCTGTGGCTGAACACAGAGCCACCGCCCCTTCGGCATTGCAGTATTCTCGGAAAGCCTCTTCAAACTCGGTTGCCTTCGGACCGGTGGTGATCCAGCCGGAGCGGAGGACTTCGGCAACCGCCTTGATATCCAGTTCGCTGATGGCCGGTTTGGAAAACGGGAGGAAAGTGGATCTCATATTTTTTTCCCTTCACTTGAATTCTGTTTTAAAGGTTGATTATAAGAAGGACGGCTCACATTTTCCCGACCGATTTTAATGTATGATGTAGCAGGCCAAGATGAAGGAAGGATGAAGATAGCTGGGAGGGGAATAATTTTTTGGTTTTTGAATGTAATATCATGGGACAAGGCCCGCCCATACCAGTAGTACCCTGCCCTGCCAGCGCACCCGTAAACGCTCTTGGCTGACTTGATATTCGCTGCTTCTCCGATTGACCGGGCTCGGCCAGCACCAGCGGATCTTTAGCCAAGACATCCTGCAAAACGCCTAAGAATCCCCATCCTGCCACCAAAAGCGCCAGGACCAAAAATCCGAGAAACAATTCCTCCCCCTGTTTACGAAGGAATAGGTGGAGAGAGAAGATTTTCGCACCAAACATGGCTTCAAAATGAGCCTTATTTCAGTTTTTCCTTTCAGCCGCCAAGCGCCTTGCGCACGCTTTCTCCCAAGTCATGAATCGCGAGGGGTTTCATGGCGAGTTCCCGAAAACCTAGAGCCTTGGCCTTGTCTTTGTCTATAAGTTCGCTGAATCCGGTACAAAGAATAATCGGTATATCAGGCCTTATAGAGAGGAGCTCTTTGGCCAACACCTCCCCCGTCATCTTGGGCATGGTCTGATCAGTAATCACCACATCGAATTTATCCGGCTCTGCCTGAAAGGCCGCCAAGGCCTCAGTGCCGTTGTTTCTCACCTCTACTTCATAACCCAGGCGCTCCAACATCTGTCGGCCAATATCAACCAGGAGGGCCTCATCATCTACAAACAAAATACGCCCCTGTCCCGTTGGAAGGCTTTCCGGAAAGACCGTTGCTTCGTTTTCAGCAACATCACTCCTGGGAAAAAGAACTTGAAAGGCTGATCCTTTTCCTGGTTCACTTTCAACGCTCACCTCTCCTCCGTGCTTATTTACAATGCCGTGTACCACTGCGAGTCCCAAGCCGGTTCCAACGCCTTTTTCCTTGGTAGTAAAATACGGATCAAAGATCCTTTCCTTGATTGCGTCATCCATCCCATGACCGGTATCGCTGACTGTAAGTCTTACGTATGGGCCGGGCTCTAAGTTCGGGTATCGGCTGACAGCCTCGGCGCCCAGATCAATATCTTCAAGGTCGATCTTGAGCACGCCTCCTGTCTGTTGCATGGCGTGGGCGGCGTTGGTGCATAAATTCATCAAGACTTGGTGGATGCGTGTCGGGTCCGCCTTAACGGTGCCGGATTCCCGCTTGAGGTTTGACTGAATCTCAATGGTGGTGGGTATGGACGCCCTGAGCATTTTTAGGGCCTCTGTGATGATGGGAACGAGTTGCATCGGCTTTTCTTCTTGTTCCCTCATGCGACTGAAGGCAAGAATCTGTCTTACAAGGTGTTTTGCACGGTTAGTCGATTTGAGCACCTGCTTAAGATAGTTTTTCAGGCGCCCCTCGTCTGGAATCTCCATCTCGGCAAGTTCGGCGAAGCCCATGATAGCCCCAAGAATATTGTTAAAGTCATGGGCAATACCGCCCGCAAGCGTTCTGATGGCTTCCATCTTCTGGGCCTGCTGAAGTTGCGATGCCAGGTTTTTTTGTTCAGTAATGTCCATTCCCAGTTCGAGCACGAGACTCGAACCATCCACATCAGTAAAGGGATAATCATGGACTTGATAGGTTCGCTTCCCCTGTGGAGACCACTCCCAGACTTCAGGTTTCCGGGAATCGAATACCCGAAAGGGCGGACACTTCTCGCAAGGCTCGTTTCGTCCGGCAAGAACAGTGTAACAGGGTCTTCCTTCATGATTGCCGAATGTCTCTCGAAAACGCCGATTGGCAAAACGGACCGTGTGATCAAGGGCTTGAAGGTAGATGTAAGCCGGAAGCTCCTCTAGAACGGAAAAAAGCCTGTGTCGCTCCATCTTGAGGGCCTGTTCCGCTGCTATTCTTTTGCGGTGTTCTTCTGCTCGATCTAGTGCCCGTTTTACCGCCGGCGCCAAACGGTGCAATCCCTCCTTAAGGATATAATCGGCAGCCCCCTTTCTCATTGCCTCAACTGCAAACTCTTCCCCCATAGTGCCTGAGACAAAGATAAAAGGTATATCCGGAACCATTTCCTCGGCAATCTTAAGGGCTGAGAGCCCATCGAAGGTTGGCAGCTTGTAATCGGCCAGGATAATGTCAATGGCCTTGTCCTTGAGGACATTGACAAAGTCATCTTCTGTGTCGACCTGAATAAGGTTATATGAAACCCTTTCAGCGTCAAGGGCCGCTTGAACAAGTTCAACATCAAACTTTTCATCTTCCAGGTATAAGATATTCAGATTCTTTCCCATTTGCTTGCCCTCAAATCAATCTCGGAAACCCAACCTCCCACCACTCCGTCCGCTAACCACTGATCACTGTCTATTGACTTTACCCAATCCACGGCGGCGGCTTATTTACCATTGCCCAGAATACGCCCAGTCTTTTTATCGCCTCAACAAATTCGTGAAAATCGACAGGTTTTACAACATAGGCGTTGGCGCCTAAGTTATAGCCTGCCTCAACATCCTTTTCTTCCTCCGATGAAGTAAGGATGACGACCGGTATGGTCCTAAACAATTCATTGGACTTGATCTCTTTGAGCACATCGAGGCCGCTTATCTTGGGAAGGTTTATATCAAGAATAATCACGATCGGATTTCCCGGCTCCCGCATCAAAAACTTGTCCTTTTGGCCAAGATAGTCCAGGGCCTCTTTACCATCTCTTGCCACCACCACCTCGTTTGCCAGATTGTATGTCTTTAAGGCAGACAGGGTCATTTCCACATCATTGGCACTGTCTTCAACCAGCAATATCCTTTTATATTGAGTTTTCATAGGTTATAGTTACCTTCACCGTACGTAAGTTCTCAATAACCTGGGGCAAGTGGGAGGGGTTCTCATAAGCGCTAAGTTGTTTTGTAAACACTTGTTATTGTTACTTATATTCCGTGCCAGGTTGTTTAAACAAGATGAACATGGAACATCGAACGTCGAATGAAAAACCCCCAATCTCACCAGATCAGATCAACGCCGTATGCGGAAAGGCGTCCATCACAGTCCAATAGTTTGAGGTCTTCGACTACGGCCCAGGCGATCAATGTACGGTCAAAAAGCTCTGTTTGTCAAGACGGCATCGAAAAATAGACTGTAGCCCCCTTTCCCACCTCTCCTTCGCCCCAGGTGGTTCCGCCATGTCTTTCAACAATCCTTCGAACCAGGGCAAGCCCGATGCCTGTACCCTTGAATTCGTCATCACTATGGAGTCGCTGAAATAAGCCAAAAAGCTTGTCCACATATTCCATGTCAAAGCCTACTCCATTATCACGCACATAGTAGACAACGTAATCGTCATCTCCTACATATGACCCTATCTCAATGACAGCCTCGTCTCGGTTACTGGTATACTTTACGGCGTTTGAGATCAGGTTGGCAAACACTTGGCGAAACAGGGAATGGTCACACTCAATATGTGGCATTTTGCCAATCTTCCATTCTATCTTTCTGCCCTTGATATCCGGTTCCAGTTCCTTGAGGGCGCCTTCTACGACCTGATGCGAGTCAACCCTTGCCCGGTTAAGCTCCACCCGGCTGAGCCTTGAAAATCGCAACAAGGCTTCAATAACACTGGACATCGTCTCGCTGCCATTAACTATAACATCTATGTAATGCTCTGCCTGCTCACTAACTCCCGCGCCAATCTCATCTTTTAGCATCTTTGCAAACCCCTGCATGTGCCGAGCAGGGGCACGAAGATCGTGGGAAACGGAATAGGAAAAGCCTTCGAGTTCCTTGTTGGCAGCCGCAAGTTTCTTGTTTGAGTCTTCAAGCTCTTTCGTGCGTTCTGCCACCAGTTCTTCAAGGCGCTCATGGTGATTTTCAAGCTCTTGCTCGGCCTGCTTGCGCTCGGTAATGTCCAGTGCGGTGAAAGTAACCCCGGCCGACAGATCATCGGGGTCCAATGGCGTTGAACTCATTAGAACGTCTATCACTTCTCCGTTCCTTCGTCTCCAACGCGTTTCCACAGTTCCAATTCCCCGCTCGCGAATTTGGGCGTATTTCTCCCTGCCGACATACTCGTAGTCTTCATTGGTCGGGTAAAGCATACGTGCGCTTTGTTCCAGTAGTTCCTCTCGGGAGCGCCCTGTCATCTCACATATTCTGTCATTGACCTCTTTGAGTATTCGGTTGACAACGAGACCGATGCCAATGGGCGCTGCCGTGAAGATACTCCTCAGCTCGGCCCGGGTTTCCCGAAGAGCATCCTCGGCCTGCTTGTGGTCGGTGATCTGGACAGTCAGCAGAAAAGAGTGGAAAAAGAAACCCCATAGCATTGGTTCCAGTATTTGAATGAAGTCTTCAAAAGGATCGACGCACTTGGTTATTCCAGACCACTCTAAGGTGTTACTCAGGCTGTGAAATAGAGTTACGGCGAGAAGCCCTACGAGAAGCAATTTGACATTGCGTCCTAAAGCATGCCTCCAGCCACGCAGAACAATAACAACGGCCATTAAGATAGCGAAGAAACCGACAAGATCGACCATGCCAACCAGATTCATCGCCGGCACTCCTTTTTCCCAAATACTTTCCAACACCAGACAGTCACCAAGATTGCGCTGCCGACATAGCACCCATGTTCTATGACGTTTAGAAACCCCTTTAAAAAGAACGCTTCTAGGATCGTTAGAACCCAGCCTCCGAAGAGGATATAGAATCCCACAAGAAGGATTCTCGGTGACGGAAGGCATTCCAATTGTGAGCGGTTTATCAAAATAAAAATCAAGACACCCACACCAAGCACGAAGGTAATAATCTCGTTTTCCTGTAGCATTCTGGTGCCCCCTTAGGGTTCGTCATGAAATAAGTGTCTCAAGATTGGGAGGGTTTTGGGTGTAACAGTTATTGAGTGACGAGCCCTTGGTCTGAAAAGTACTGTGGCGCACCCACGGCTTGCTCAAATGAAAAAGCCCCAAACACACGTATCTTCAGATACGGTGCATGGAGCCTTTGGTCGTCCCATAGGATTCTCCTGCTGAGGTAGACTATGTTTGTTGAATAGGGCCTAACGGTAGCCTTTGCTTTAGATATAAGTTGGGCACTTTATTGTCAAGGGCAAGTTACCGACAGGGCAGTAAAAAGCCTTGTGTGTGAGACATTGAGCATTTTGGAGAAGATCATCTCCAAAAGAGTTGGTGGGATGATAAGGATATGGAAAAACAACCCTTGGAATACCACTTTTTTAGGATTGTCCTTTTTATGCCTTGTACGGTGAAAAATACGATATATAGCATATCTGGCTATAACAGGCCCAACATCTAGTTGACAAACCTGCTCTAGGGTAGTATCCTGGAGCAATTATTCTTACAATCGGGCTCATTGAGCCCGGTTCGTTAGTCGAAAAGTAGGCAACTTTTTAATCCGCGTGTGTGGCTGCAAAGTTTTGAGGGTAGGATATGTATCACTTACTGGTAATTGAGGACAACAAGTTCATGTCGAACATGCTTCAAGAAGCGTTGACGCAGTTTGGTTACGGGGTGAAGACCGCCCCTGGGGGTCGTGAGGGACTGCGTTTGTTCAAAAAAGGTTTTTTCAACCTGGTGATAACGGACATGATTATGTCTGACATGGATGGCCACACTGTAGCCCGGCAAATACGCAACTCTGATAGTCCCGACACACCCATAATTGGTATGTCGGGGACCCCTTGGCTTCTTAAATCCGATGAATTTGACTCTGTCCTGATCAAACCCTTTTCCCTAAAAACCCTTTTTGGAACTATTGAAAGCCTGATTCCTTGTGCGTTGACTTCCCCGGGAGGTTCTTTTTGTAAGACCGTACGTGAGGTTGGAGTCAGGCCGTAAATTCCCAAAAAACTTCGGATTTTCCTCTTGCTTCCCCTTTTGCAAAAGGGTGGTTGAGCAGAAAATGCTTTCCGGTGATCTAAGGCCAACATTTGGCTACTAGCCGTGTTTCATAATGAAAGACCTGCTAGCGGATCCTCGTCCTGACACGTGCAGCTCATACAATAGCTCAGGCATGAATCAGGTTCTTCAGCTATAATGCAAGTGTTTTCGGTTAGTTGGCAAACAATATGCAGCACGGTTTTGCCAATAAGCGTTTCCGCCAAATCCACCTGAATCGGGGCAGTCATGTCGTATAGCTGCTGATCGACGACGAATACCCCACTACTCCCATAATCAAAAACCTTGTCTCCTTCTTGAAACTCACTCGGTGCCATCCCAAGGGCTGGTTGGTCACATTCACTTGTAGTGAATACGATCCTGATAGGTCTTTGAACGCCTGTTGTCGTTAAAAAGTTCTTCACTATCTCTTTTGCCTTTTCCGAAATTTCGAACATACCTTCTCCTTTCAGAAGCTATTAGTAAATGCTGTCGCCACAACAGCAATGCTTGTGCTAGTAGGGACATCTCAATTTATTTGAAAAAAAGATGATACAGGTCGCCAAGATGACAAGGCGTGGGGGTTTCAAACGATAACCTCAAAAAATGGGCACTGCCAAACCCGTGGCCATCCACAAATAAGGATTTTTGTTCAAGATCAAGGCATGCGAAAAAATAACCACAGGCATATAGTTGATATTCCGAGGATTATTTTTTGAGCATAACGCAGAGATTGGGCAAAAAGACCATTTATGGATGGCCACAAATTCGCAACATAACGGTAGAAACCGTAACTGTTGGGCAACTCCCGGTTGATATAGTCTTTAAAGGAATATCGAAACAGGAGGTTGAGATTGCCAAGGTGGCACTAGAACTATCCCATGTACCCCGTTTTTTATTGCTTCGGACGCCATTACTTGATGCAACTTAAACCTCGTTTCAGAGGACAATAACTGAGTTGTCGCTGTCTCCATATGGGCTTTTTACATATTTGTCGGCGTTCCAGTCATTTTCCCATTTAGATTCATCAACAAGATAACGAAACTGGTATTCGTTGCCCGGCTTAAGGTCTAGTGTGATGACGTAGTCTCCAGCTCTCATCTTTTTCATCGGATTACTGTGAATATTCCAATTATTGAAATCACCCACAATGCATACGTTCTTTGCATCAATGGCAGAAAAGCTTGGCAACTTAAATGTCACTTTACAGAACTCCTCACCTTCGAGATATTCTTTTTTAATCTCGCTCATGGCAGTTACTTCTTTTGATGGCGGTTTCTTGACGGTCGCTTTTCTTGTGGCAGTTTTTCCCCCTTTAGCAGTAATTTTTTCTTGCTGTGATTTTCTCATATGCCCCTCCCCCTTCTCGTTTTGGTGGTCAGATTCTTTTAATGGAACAGTCACCCTTGTTCGTGCAACTTCACGAACTGCTGTGACGATAACTTCGTTCTTGGGCGGTTGCACTAACTGCTCGGCATCCTTTTCACGCATATTTGGCTTCCCAATGATTTTCAAATGGGATAAAATTTTTCCCACTACTTCCTCAAGCCTTACAGCTTCTTTAAAAACAATTCTTGCATATTTCCGTATCTTGACTTGCTTGCAGTTCGGTGTAGACAAGCGTTTTGAAAATCCCCCGATGGCTGTAAGTGGGTTCCTCAATTCGTGCATCAGTTCAAGAGACATTCTGTTTGCGAACTCAAGAATATCTTTTCGCTTTTTTTCTTCATAGAGATTTCTTTTTTCTACGAGACGAGCCACACACGCGCTGAGCTCGACCCGTTGAAATGGCTTCCTCAAGAAATCGTAGGCGCCGATCTTGATAGCCTGGATGGCCTTGTCATAATCCCCGAAGCCAGTGATAAACACAATGTCTGTGTGCGGGCATTTTTCCTTAAACCGTTTTGAAAACTCAAGCCCATCCATGTGTGGCAACCCGATATCAACAAAAGCAAAATCGTATTCGCCCACATCCATAGCTTCAATGGCCTTCAGCGGATCCTGAAAGATGTCGTAGACTATATTCGATTCATCCAGAACCGAAGCAATAATCCTACACAGGGCCATATCATCGTCCAAAACAAGAGCTTTCATTTCAACCTGTTGACTGCTTGTTTGACATACTCTAATCCAATGGCTTTAGGCGCCTGCCGGTAAGGCTTATCCATTTGGCACAAATATAGGCTGAGTCTAACCGAATGTCGGACAGGAAGTCACGGCGAAGCATAGCTCAAGTCGGAATCGCCATAGGATATGGGAGTGGGAAATCGCTCATCTCCAGCCGGACTGTTTCCTGGAATGCCCACCTTTTTAGTGGGCTGAAAGGACGCTATGAGAGATGGTGAACTTCCTTGCCGGGAAGCAAAAGCTTCAATTGGAAACTTACGTCAGCGCCCATTATTCGGTAAGCTATGCGTGTATGGACACCAACTAAGAACGGGTCGAAATAGCTATCCATCCAGGGAAAAAAGTTGCGGCCAGCCTTGTCCAGACTTATCGGAGTATTATTTTGAAGTCTTAACAGAAATAACTGTGTCCTGTTAAGACTTGGGTCGGCATTCTTAGGTTCATCAGCCCCCCAATATGCATCTGATGTGTTGCAGTTTAAGATCGATAAAGCGGCATGCCCCTTCAGAATGCTTAGAAGATAACAACGGGGCGTTTCGTTGTCAAGGAACTTGTTTTTTGATAGTGGACAGACCTATAGATGATGCGGCTGCCGCCGTGAGAATTCCGCCAATCAAATGAGTCTTAAATCCCGCCACAAAAAATCATCTGCGCCAAGAAAATCTCTCGAATCGAAATATTATTGTCCTTGGATCGAAGATGTGCAAGATTGAACGCTTATCGGAATAAACACCCTATGTCCATTTCACGACGACACATTGTCTATATTAGCCTCGGGTTGGCAATAGCAGTCCTTGCTGGAACCGTAGTCGGTTTTTTTTTCGCCCTCACCCACGAATTGCCTCAAATCGAGGGACTGGAAAAGTTTAAACCCGCCGCGATCACTCGCATCTACTCGGCAGACAAAGAACTGTTGGCCGAGCTTTTCACTGAAAGGCGTCAACCTGTACCACTGGCTGTAATGCCTTCTCACCTAAAAAATGCCATTATCGCTACGGAAGACGCCAAGTTCTATGACCATCCAGGCGTCGACATACAAGGAATCTTGCGGGCTACTATAAGAAATATTATGACCGGAGAGTATGCACAAGGGGCAAGTACTATTACCCAACAACTTGCAAAAGTCCTTTTTCTTACCCCCCGAAAGGCCATAATGCGCAAGTTGAAAGAGGCGTTTTTGGCCTTTCAGATAGAGCGCCGCTACACAAAGGACGAGATCCTGGAATTCTATCTTAACCAGGTCTATTTTGGAAGCGGAGCCTATGGTGTCGGAGCTGCAGCACAGATGTTTTTTGGAAAACCCGTACAAGAACTTACCCTTTCTGAATGCGCACTAGTTGCCGGAATGCCTAAGTTGCCTTCCCGTTACTCACCGCTTGTCAACAAATCCCTTGCCGAAAAACGGCGAAACATTGTCTTGCGCCAGATGGCACAAAGAAACTTCATTAGTTATGAGGAGTTAGAAACGGCTAAGGCCTCACCCCTTGATCTGGTTCGACAGGAAGCAACTTCACCCAAAGCGCCTTATTTTGTGTCATGGGTAACTAATGTCCTGGAAAATGAATTGGGTGAAGCCGCACTTTATCGGAGGGGCTTCACCGTATATACTACTCTTGATTACACCATCCAGAAGGCTGCTGAGAATGCTGTGGAATATGGACTGAGGAAACTTTCCGCACGGATGAAAAAGCATGGTTTTTCTAAAGATGATCCTCCCCAGGCAGCCTTGGTCTGTCTCGATGTAAGTAGCGGTGCAATTCTCGCAATGGTTGGCGGGCGGGACTTTCAGCAAAGCCCTTTCAACCGAGCTACAATGTCACGCAGACAACCCGGATCTGCCTTTAAGCCGCTGGTTTATGCGCTGGCTATTAAACAGGGATTCGCCCAGAGTGACCTCCTTTGGGACGCACCGGTAGTCTACCGTGGAGCACAAAAAGGCAAAGACTGGTCGCCCATGAATTTTTCAGGCAAATTCATGGGCGAGATCACCCTTCGAAAAGCCCTGGCATTATCAAAGAATATTCCGGCCGTAAAGCTTCTCAACAAACTGGGGCCTAGCCATGCGGTACGTTTTTCCCACACTATGGGAATTAAATCCCACCTGGAACCAAACCTCTCTTTAGTCCTTGGAACTTCTGAAGTTACTCTCCTGGAGCTCACCTCGGCTTATGCTGTATTCCCAAACGGAGGTGGGTGGACCAAACCTTTTGGCGTCATAGAGGTTTTAGATCGACACAACCGAAGCGCCTGGAGGCAAAGACCTCAAAGCCGATCAGTAATCAGCCCCGAAACCGCTGCCGTCATGACGGATATGTTAAAAGCGGTAGTGATGGAAGGAACTGGTAAGGGCGCCAGATCTCTTGGGCGACCACTGGCCGGCAAGACCGGCACTACCGACAGTTACAAGGATGCACTTTTTGTCGGTTTCTCTCCAACTATTGCCCTTGGAGTCTGGGTGGGCCGAGACAATCACAGCACCCTGGGCAACAAAGAAACCGGGGCGAGAGCTGCTTTACCTATATGGATTCATTTTATGGAACAAGTCCTCCAGGGGCAGCTTTATCAAGATTTTGACTTACCTGACAGTGTTGTAGCCGTGAAAATGGATGTCGAATCCGGCCTACTTGCTACCAAGAACTGTCCTAACACAGTAACTGCTATTTTTAAAAAAGGGGGTGAGCCCTTGGAATACTGCAAGCACAGGGAAAAGGGGGCTTGGAAGTCTCTCAATCAGTAATTCACAGTTTTCCTTTCCTGTCGTGGCTTTAGAAGGTAATCGTGCTTGACATGGCTCAAAGAGTGAAAGATGTTTCCCTTAA
Organism: uncultured Desulfobacterales bacterium; assembly: GCA_964429315.1. Taxonomy (GTDB): domain Bacteria; phylum Desulfobacterota; class Desulfobacteria; order Desulfobacterales. Next base: position 12,613 of record CAYSBQ010000008.1, on the reverse strand, counting down.
TTTTTCCGTTCGATTGATATAAGTCGTTTAACATCTTCTTTATTTCCGCACGCTTAGAAGTCTTTGCCGTAGGACATGGATTGGGGAAATCCGGGAAGTTATGATCTTGCGCAAAACGACCGCTGGCTTGTTCTTGCACATAAGCCAGCGGTCTGATTACCACAAGTTTTCCCCCAAAAAAAGGTTGGCATGGAACCATTGTGCTTAGCTCACCGCTATAGCACATGTTTAAGAACAGCGTTTCTATAATGTCATCCATGTTGTGACCCAGGGCCAACTTATTACAGCCAAGCTCGTCTGTAATCTCAAAGAGACGTTTTCTTCGAAGATGGGCACAGAGAAAACATGGGTTTTCGCGATTTTCAGCGCTGTGACCTTGAATTCCGTAATCTGTGTGTTCGACCCGGAGGGAATAGTCCATCTTCTCGCAATACCTTTCAATACGCTGAGACGGACTCCCTGCAAAACCGAGATCTATGTAAATGCCAAAGAGAGAATAACGGATAGGGATGCGGCGCAGGCGTTCATGAAGAGCCCACATGAGGGTTAGGCTGTCTTTACCCCCGGACAGTCCTACGGCTATCCTGTCTCCATCTGCAATCATATTATATTGATGCAAAGCCTGACCGACAGCCCGTCTTATAGTCCTGTCCCTGAATCGAGACATTCCGCCTTTCTATGCTTCTGTTTTGGCGGAGTTTTCTTCCACCTCAATACGCACCTTTCCTGCTGCAATCTCACGCAATGAAATGACAATAGCTTCATTCTTGGGTGAATCTACCAAATATTGCGCCCCGTCTCGCATCTGCCGCACACGCTTGGCAACACAGTGAACCAGCATGTACCGGTTCGGGACCCGCCTCAGACTATCTTCTATGGTAACTCGAGCCATTTAAAACCCTCCTTGCAACTCTTTTTGCGCCGGAGTACCCGGCTTTGATAATCCCCTGGCGTCGATCAATCCAGAAAAACAAGTTGTGATGGGAAACGCAGGATGCCATTGTAAGCACTCTAACTCGCTCTGTCAATCCAAGTTTACAGCGCAAGTCGAATCATATAAAGATCTCCTGTCTCAACAACGCGTAGTTGCAGCCTCAATTCTCCCGCACCCTTCGCCTCCCCGGGGAAGAAAATAAACCCGTGCGCAATGGAATGCGGCCCAATAGCCTTGTTTTCCAAAGACTTCTTCTCGAGGTCTTCCGATATGGCAACCCGCGCCTCGCCTGATGAGGCACCCTGTGCCCCACCTATCGTTGCACCAATAGCCGCACCTAACGCTGCCCCTTTTCCCGCGGCTGCACCCACATTTTGACCACTGACAATCCCTATGGCAGCCCCTAAAATGGCACCAGCTGCGCCACTCAAGATGCCCGGCTTGACTGCCGATTTGGCAATGCTGGTCATATCCGTTTTCTCGGCTACCCTGTCGTAGGCCAAAGAAGAGTCGAGTATAGGCCACAGGTTATTCTCTACGTCAATCAGAAAGGTCTGAGACGGTACAATCTCAACGGAATGCTCACCCAGGTTATCAAAGATGACCTGCACCGGACAGAGTCCTGCCGCTCGAATATCCCACCCAAAAGCCCTTTTCGCTTCTTGGGTATCGCTAAACGCCCTAGCGGCAACTGTTGCCCCTGCCACCTTTGTGGCATTGGGAAAAGCCGCCGGCATCTTAAAGGGGACCACCTGCCTCTTGTGGCTTGTGCAACCGCAAACAAGAAAGAAAACCACGAGAAAATATATCAGAAACCTACAATATCTCATCCGCCCACCCTTATCACTCACCCTATGACGCCGAAATGTCAATGATTTCAAACTCGCGTTTCCCGCCCGGAGCCTGAACCACGATTTCATCCCCGACTTTCTTCCCGATCATGGCCCGGCCCAAAGGAGAGGATACGGAAATACGACCCTGCGCTACGTCTGATTCATCTGCGCCGACAAGCTGATACTTCACCTGAGCTTCCGTATCCAGATTTTCCAGTACCACCGTGCATCCAAAAACCACGAAGTCCGTGTTCACGGTCTTTGGATCGATCACATCGGCACAAGCAATCTTATACCCAAGCTCTTGAATTCTCCCCTCAACAAATCCCTGTCGTTCCTTGGCGGCATCATATTCTGCATTCTCTGAAAGATCACCGTGCGCTCGTGCTTCCGCAATGCTCTTTATGATCTTTGGCCTTTCAACGAATTTAAGTCGTTCTACTTCTCGTTTGAGGCTATCATAGCCGGTTGGTGTAATTGGTATACGTTCCAACGGTAAAACTCCTTGTCATTCGGTCCCATCCATTACTAAAGATAATCCCTTGCGAGGATCTCTGCTATTTGAACCGCATTAGTAGCCGCCCCCTTGCGAATGTTATCAGAGACAACCCACATATTGATGCCGTTGGCAATCGAATCATCCTTTCTAATACGGCCCACAAAAGTGTCGTCTTTACCCGCTGCATCAATAGCCATAGGATAGATATTCTTTGATGGGTTATCAACGACGGTTACACCTGGGGCATTTACCAACAACTCACGCACGCCATCGGCGGTAATCGATTCGTGTGTTTCTATGTTGATTGACTCCGAATGACAGAAGAAGACAGGCACCCGAACCGTAGTAGCGGTAACACCGATAGAGTCATCTTCCAGGATCTTTCGCGTTTCATTAACCATTTTCATCTCTTCTTTCGTGTAGCCATTCTCAAGAAAAACATCAATATGAGGCAAGCAATTAAAGGCTATTATGTGGGGATAAACCTTGGCTTCCGGCTGAACAGAGCCAAGAATCGCCTTGGTCTGTTCTTGGAGTTCATCTATGGCCTTCTTCCCGGTACCAGACACAGCCTGATAAGTAGACACAACAACCCGCTTGATCCCAACTTTCCGGTGAATTGGAGCCAAAGCCACTATCATCTGGATTGTAGAGCAATTTGGGTTGGCAATAATCCCCTTGTTCGTATACCCGGCAATGGCATGGGGATTTACTTCAGGTATCACCAGGGTCACGTCAGGGTCCATCCGCCATGCGGCGGAATTGTCAACTACGACACAGCCATCCTTGGCAGCAATCGGCGCAAACCGCTCACTTGTAGCACCGCCGGCAGAGAAAATGGCAATATCCACCCCCCGAAAAGAGGATTCTGTCAATTCCTCGACTTCCACTTCCTCTCCCTTGAACCGGAGTTTGCGGCCGGCCGATTTGGCCGTTGCTAGTGGTTTCAAACCCTTAACAGGAAAACCCCTTTCTTCAAGGCAGGCTAACATCTGGGTTCCCACGGCACCGGTAGCCCCTGCGACAGCGATGTTAAATAATTTGCTCATTTTTGCCCGGTCTCCTTACTTAGACCCTTGGTCTATAAATTCTACAATTAAATCTCCAACCTGTGATGTGGAAACCCCCATCTCTCCGGCGCCTGTGCCCTGCATGTCATGTTCGAGCACCTTTACCACGCCTTGCTCAATCATCTGGGCTGCAGAAGATTCTCCAAGGGTTTCGAGCATAAGGTGTACGGCCAAAATCGCCCCGATGGGGTTAATAACGTTTTTTCCCGTATATTTGGGGGCTGATCCCCCAATAGGCTCAAACATGGAAATCCCCTGCGGATTAAGGTTGCCCCCTGCTGCCATACCGATCCCGCCCTGTAAGACCGCACCCAAATCCGTGATAATATCTCCGAACATGTTTTCGGTCACTATCACGTCAAACCGCTCGGGGTTCTTGATCATCCACATGCATAAGGCATCTACATGCATATAGTCGGTTTGAATGTCCGGATAAGACTTTGATACTTCCTTTAAGGTACGTTCCCACAAATCAAACGTATAGGTCAAGACATTAGTCTTGCCACACAACGTGAGCTTTTTGGCTTTGTTGTGCTGCCTGCAGATCTCAAAGGCGTATCTGATACAGCGCTCCACCCCCATGCGAGTGCTGATAGATTCCTGAACGGCCACTTCGTGGGGAGTGCCTCGCCGAATAATACCGCCGGCACCTGCGTAGAGCCCTTCCGTATTTTCACGTACCACGACAAAATCAATATCTTCGCACCCCTTGTTCTTGATGGGAATATCTACTCCGGGATATAGCTTTATTGGCCGGAGATTAATATATTGATCCAGCTCAAAACGAAGCCGTAACAGAATCCCTTTTTCCAGTATACCCGGCGGCACTTCAGGATCCCCGATAGCGCCGAGATAAATGGCATCATTTGTCTTTATGGTCTCTATGGTCTCTCGGGAAACTGTTTCGCCGGTCTCTTTGTAGTGCTTTGCACCAAGATCAAAGCGCTGAAGGTTCAGCCGAAACCCGTGCTTGCCTGAAACCGCTTGAAGGACTTTCAATCCCTCCGCGATAACCTCAGGTCCCGTACCGTCACCTGGTATAACTGCTATATTATAAGTCCTGTCCATGATATCAATACTTGGTAATCAGATATTTGGAAACGTACCGCCTAGTCGGCACGCTGTTGCTTCAATATGTAAGACATCAGTCCGCCTGCCTCTATAAGCCCCCGCATAAAAGCCGGGATAGGGTTGGCAGAAAAGTCCTTTCCGTTTGTATGATCTGTTATTTTGCCTGTATCTTGGTTCACTGACATCCGGTCACCGGCATTAACTCCGCCCGACACGCCGGCGGCCTCAAAAATCGCAAGCCCCATGTTGAAGGCATTTCGAAAGAAGATACGCGCAAAGCTTTCTGCCACAACACATGAAATACCAGCCCCCTTAATCGCCATCGGCGCATGCTCACGTGAAGACCCGCAGCCAAAATTTTGTCCAGCCACGATGATATCCCCGGCTTGGATCTTTGCAGAAAAAGATATGTCAATACCTTCCATGCAATGTTTACCAAGCTCCACTGGGTCTGTAGTAACAAGGTACGGGGCTGGAATGATCACGTCCGTGTCGATATTGTCACCAAATTTCCAAACGGTCCCTTCAGTTTTCATAGTTGATTCCCATGGGGATATTAGCCCCTTGCGCTTATATCTCTTGCCCGAGAAGGCTTTGCGAGAAACACCAACACCTACAGCTCCTCGGGGCCCCCAATACGACCCAAGACAGCAGAGGCAGCGGCTACTGCGGGACCGGCCAGGTAGACCTCGCTTGTGGCATGGCCCATGCGCCCAACAAAATTGCGATTTGTAGTGGCAATAGCTCGCTCGCCCGGCCCTAAAATACCCATAAATCCTCCCAGGCAAGGGCCACATGTTGGCGGGCTTATAACACCTTTGGCCTCAAGGAAAATCTCAAGAAGACCTTCTGACATCGCCTGCCGGTAAATAGTTGGGGAGCCAGGTATTATAATGAGGCGCATGCCTTTGTCAACCTTGTTTCCTTCTAAGATGCTCGCCGCCATACGCAGATCCTCAATTCGGCCATTCGTACACGATCCAATCACCGCCTGGTCGATGGGAACCGAACCTACATCCGATATAGGACGCGTGTTCTCGGGCAAGTAGGGAAAAGCTACTTGGAGTTCAATGGCTGAGACATCGTACGACCTCTCCTCGGCATAAGTGGCATCCGAATCACTCTTATAACATTTAAAAGGTCTCTTCGCTCGCCCGTTGACATAAGCACGCGTTACGTCGTCAGGGGCTATTATTCCGGCTTTTGCGCCGGCTTCTATGGCCATATTGGCCATAGTCATGCGATCCGACATAGGCAAGGACTCTATGACCTCCCCGGTAAACTCCATTACCTTGTACGTAGCGCCGTCCACCCCAATGTCACCAATAGTAAAAAGGATTAAGTCCTTTCCCGTAACCCATTTGCCCAGTTTCCCCGTGTAAGTAAACTTGATCGATTCCGGGACTTTAAACCAGACTTGGCCGGTAATCATTGCCGCAGCAACGTCCGTGCTTCCAACTCCGGTGGAAAAGGCCCCCAGAGCGCCGTATGTACATGTATGGCTATCCGCCCCAATTACTACGTCTCCCGGCAAGACTAACCCTTGTTCCGGCAGGAGTACATGCTCGATACCCATCTCACCCAATTCAAAAAAGTGTTCGATGCGGTGCTTCTTTGCAAAGCCTCGCATGATCTGGACCTGTTTTGCGGAACTAATATCTTTGTTTGGCACAAAGTGGTCCGGAACCAGCGCTAATTTCTCTCGATCAAAGACAGTTTTTACGCCGGATTTGTCAAAGAGCTCTATAGCAATCGGGGCGGTAATATCATTTGCAAGGGCCAGGTCGATGCTTACACTAAGCAATTCGCCGGCAACCACTCGCTCCCGACCTGCATGGGCGGCCAGGATCTTCTCCGCAATCGTCTGTGTCATTTTGATAGAGATTCCTTGGATGGAGTATTGTCCGGACGGTCAGAGACGCGCTCCTCTGCACCATTCTTTCTTCGAAACCACAGAGCAGTAAAGGGACCCGAAAGGATGTAGGCAAGCATTATGAGAAAAAAGCTTATGCTGGGCTCTGCAGCAATTATAATGCAAACAAGCACTATAAGCACAAGCATATTAAATCTCATTTGCTTAAAGAGCGCGGCCTTCTTAAAGCTGTGATATTTGATCGTGCTGACCATTAAGAACGACAACACATATATCATTATCGGAATAGTCACATGCTTCGAGGTTCCCGCCCCCGCCCCTAACCGATCCAGCAAAAGGACTGTGGCGGCCACCATGAATGCTGCGGCCGGAATTGGCAAGCCCACAAAGTGTTCACCACTAACCCGTCCCGCCAACGTATTAAAGCGAGCCAGGCGCAAAGTCCCACAGGCAACAAAAACAAAGGCTCCTAGCCAGCCCACCCTGCCGAAAGGTTGTAGTGCCCAAAGATATACCAAAATACCAGGCGCTACCCCGAAAGAGACGGCGTCACTCAAAGAGTCATATTCCAGCCCAAAGTGGCTTACCGTGCGAGTCACCCGGGCAATTTTGCCGTCAAGGCCATCAAAGAGCGCGGCCACCATAATAGCAATGGCACTTTCAACAAAGGAACCTTGTATGGCAGCTATTATGGCATAAAACCCGCAAAACAGGTTTGCTGACGTAAACAAATTCGGCAGTATATATATCCCGCGCTGTGAATCACGCTTTTTTCGTTTATTTCTTCTCATTTCAAATACCCCAAAACTGACGCACCCGCCAGCACATTATCACCAGGAGATACTACAAATTTCATGTCCGGTGGAAGATAGACATCAAGTCGCGAGCCAAAACGGATCAAGCCAAAACGCTCACCATGGCTCAAGTGATCTCCTTTTTGCACCTTGCAAACGATACGTCTCGCAATCAAACCCGCAATCTGAACAACTACAATCTTTCGCCCGTTACCAATATCCATGTAAACTGCATTGCGTTCATTATCTTTGGAGGCCTTGTCTAGATTGGCTGAAAAAAACCTGCCCGGATGATAGGAAATGTCGGTTGCCACGCCATCGGCTGGAATGCGATTAACATGAACGTTAAATACAGACATAAAGATACTAATCTTGAGCATCTTGCCTGAGACAAACTCTCCCGCATCAACGAACTTTACTACTAAAACCCTGCCGTCAGCAGGTGAAACGACTACACCCTCTTCATCGGGAATGGCTCGCTCGGGATCCCGAAAAAAAAAGACTATAAAACAAGTTGCGGCCAAAAAAAACAGGGCCGCAATACCAAACCCCAAAGCAAGGAAATACGCTGTCACAAAACCCGATACCGCTATGAAGGGGAAACCCTCTTTGGCTACGGGAAGGCCTCTTCGGGTTGGCGATTCGGAACCTGGAAAAGTTTTCATGTTTAGTGTTTAGAGTGATTATACCCTTTTTCGGTTAATTGTCAAAGTACTCTGTTCTCAAGCTTTATCTCTGCATCAGATTTGCGGATATAATTGGGAACGAGGGATGCGATATCAACAGTCCTGCCTTTTTTGATTTGTCTCATACCTATCCAGGCTGCCACCGCGGCTTGGGGCATGTTAAGATAGGGGGGGGCAAACCGGGCTTGATCACCAAGCTCTTGTTCAATAAGGTCCCTGTACAAAACAGCGCCATTGCCAACAAAAAGACATGGCGCCTTGATTCGCATAATCCATTCTTTGGGATCTACAGCGCACTCCGGGCTAATCTGTTCCCAATCATCTTGGCCTCTATGCTTGTAGAGTGCAGTATAAATCTCGCCCTTGCGGGCATCTAATATAGGACAAACCAATTCCGAAAACCACGGAAATTGACACGCGAGGACATTCAAGGTAGAAACGCCGGCTACGGGTTTTCCCGTTGCAAGCGCAAATCCTTTCACCGCACTTATTCCAATGCGCAACCCAGTAAAACTTCCGGGCCCAGTAGTAACAACAAATCCATCACACTCATGAAGCCCCATATTTGCCATTCGTAGTACTGTATCGACATCCGTCATAAGACGTTTGGCGTATGTCTTTGTGCTGGTCATATAAAGGCCGGCAATAAGATCCTGTCCGTCCAAAAGAGCAACTCCCCCGCTCTGTGTAGCTGTGTCAACCGCCAGGACTTTCATTCACGCTTCTTTTGCCTGCTGGGTTTTGGATACAACGCATGTTCAAAGACCTCTTCTACGCAATTTGCAGAAACAAAAGTGAGCTTGCGCCTGACATTTGCGGGAACTTCTACCAAGTCTTTCCGGTTTTTTTCGGGAATAATGACTTTTTTAATCTTTGACCTGAGTGCAGCCAACGCCTTGTCTTTTAGCCCACCGATGGGTAATATACGTCCCCTAAGGGTGATTTCGCCTGTCATGGCAACATCCCTGCTCACGGGCCTTCCACTTAAAGTCGAAACAAGCGCGGTAGCCATAGTAACACCGGCCGAAGGTCCGTCCTTGGGTATGGCCCCTGCAGGAACATGAATGTGTATGTCCGAATCCTGGTAGAAATTGGGTCTGATTCCAAGCTCCTTGGCGTGGGCCCGCGCATAACTGAGGGCCGCCCTCGCCGATTCCTGCATCACTTCTCCTAGTTGCCCGGTAAGTATTAACTCCCCCTTGCCTTTCATTACCGAAGCCTCTATATATAAGGTTTCTCCGCCTGCCTGGGTCCAGGCAAGCCCCGTAGCCACGCCTACCTCATGGTAGTCCTGTTCAAGCTCCGGTAGATATTTTTGGACACCCAGGTATTTGTGGAGATTGGCGCGGGTCACTTTAAAAGGACCCTTTTCTTCCTCTGCCACCTTGCGGGCTACTTTCCGGCAGATACAAGCAATCTCACGTTCCAGGTTTCTTAAGCCTGGTTCAAGTGTATACGTTACTATAATCTCTCGCAGTGCCTTAGCACCCAAATTTATATCCTTTGGCGTGATGCCGTTTTCCTTGATCTGGCGAGGAACCAAGAACTGTTTTGCTATTACAAGTTTTTCATCTTCTGTATATCCCGCAAGTTCTAAAACCTCCATGCGATCTCTTAAGGCCGAAGGAATGGGGTCGGTGATATTGGCCGTTGTTATGAAAAGCACTCGAGACAAATCGAAAGGGAGATTAAGATAGTGATCACTAAAACCGCTGTTTTGCTCCGGATCAAGGACTTCTAATAGGGCAGCAGCTGGATCTCCCCGAAAATCATTGCCTATCTTGTCCACCTCATCCATCATAAATACTGGATTATTAGTCCCACACTGTTTTAAGCCCTGTAAGATCCGGCCTGGCATTGCGCCAATATAAGTGCGCCGATGCCCTCGAATTTCCGCCTCATCGCGCACACCTCCCAAAGAGATGCGAACGAACTCACGGTTCATAGCCCTGGCAATCGATCGTCCCAGAGAAGTCTTCCCCACACCGGGGGGACCAACAAAACACAATATCGGCCCTTTTAAGTCTTTGTTAAGTTTTCTAACACTCAAATATTCAAGGATACGATCTTTTATCTTCTTCAGGTCGTAGTGATCTTCATCAAGAACCCCTTGAGCCTTTCCAATATCCAACATGTCTTGGCTGGCTTTTTTCCATGGAAGGCTTACCAACCAGTCGAGATAAGTGCGTACTATTGAAGCTTCCGCAGCATCCGGGTGCATCTGGTCAAGACGCTTAAGCTGCCTATTGGCCTCTTTTTTCGGCTTTTTCGGCATTTTTGCCTTTTTTATCTTTGTTTTATATTCCGAAACCTCTTGAGCTTTTTCATCCTCATCACCTAGTTCTTTGTGAATAGCTCTCATTTCTTCCCTAAGAAAGTATTCTCTTTGGGTCTTTGAAATTTCTTCCTTGGCATAGGAGTGAATCTTCGCCTGTATTGTAGAAACTTCCAGTTCTTTGCTTAACATCTCGTTGACTTTGTACAACTTTTGAACAGGATCATTAATCTCTAAAAGGGCTTGGGCGTCCTTGGTTTTTAACTTCAAATTCGAAGCTACCAGGTCAGCAAGACGAACTGGATTATCGATACTGTGAAGGATAGCGCTAACGTCATTATTCAGTTCACCTCGTAAGTCCAGGATTTTCTCTCCCTGTTCGCAAACATTGCGCATCAGGGCCTCAGTCTCAAGGGTTATTGTATCTACCGCTTTTTCAACAAGCTTTTTGATCTTGACCAGATACATCGGCTTTGTCTCAAGGTATTCTTCAATAGTGGCCTTTGTTAGTCCCTGAACCAATAATTTTGCTCGGCCATCCGGAAGCTTGAACATACGCAGAATCAGAGCTACGGTGCCCACATTGAAAATCTCGTCTGGTTCCGGGCTTTCAACCATCGAATCCCGCTGGGTAGCAAGAAAAATGAGTCGGTCCTTTGCCATGGCCTTATCCACGGCTCGAACAGATCTGTCTCTGCCCACAAATAGCGGGAGTACCATATAATTGAAGATAACTATGTCGCGAATAGAAAGCAGGGGAAGCACGTCCGGAATATCTATTGTTTCACCTTCCTCCTGAATAATGTCGATAGTATCTTCACCATCCCTTTGAGCCATCAAATAATTCCTTTCAAACGAAGTTATACCGCTTAACTATAAGACAATATATCTTAATGACAATAAAAATCTTGATTTTTCGGCTCGCCCGCATATAGTTATATTTTGTAAGTTCTCGTGATGTTTTAATTTTAGGGTGTTTTTTGATGGAATGCGCGATACAATCCCTGATTATAAAACTGTTTATTTTCTTTTTTGGCATGGCCATAGGCAGTTTTCTAAATGTATGCATCTACCGCCTTCCCGGGTCTGTCTCCCTGATCCGTCCTGGTTCCAGGTGTCCAAAATGCAAAACCAAGATAGCTTTTTACGATAACATCCCAGTCTTAAGCTATATCATACTCCGCGGAAAATGCCGGCACTGCAAGAAAACCATCCCTTTAAGATACTTGGTGATAGAAATGGTCTCGGGCCTCTTTGCTCTTGCAGTTTTCGGCCAATACGGTTTTTCCCTAGAAACGATCTTTGTTTATGCTTTTGTAGCTGCCCTGCTCGTTATTACTTTTATAGACATTGATCACCAAATAATTCCAGATGTTATTACTTACCCGGGTATTATCATAGGCTTCTTATCTTCTTTCCTGCTCGACCAGCATACCTATTTAGAGTCGATCATGGGAATAATTCTGGGGGGCGGATTCCTTTTCTTGGTGGCCTCGGGATATTACTTTCTTACGAAAAAGGAGGGCATGGGGGGTGGCGACGTGAAGCTGCTTGCCATGATCGGCGCCTTTTTGGGCTGGAAGGCAACCATATTTACCATCTTTGTCGGTTCAACCATTGGAACCGTGCTGGGCATCGTAGTAGCGGTTTATACCCGGAAAGGACGAAAAACGGCCATTCCCTTCGGTCCTTTTCTCAGCATGGGGGCCTTTCTTTACATATTCCATGGACAACAAATCATGAGTTGGTATTTCAGGCTAGTGAACTAAGGGCATTATGACAACCAATAAAGTAATCATTGACCTTGGTGCAGTCAGGCATAATTTTCGCCAAATCAAGAGGTTGGCCGGCGCTGGCGTGATTGCCGTCGTCAAGTCGGATGCTTATGGCCACGGCATGATCCCTGTTGCAAAAACCCTGGAACCGGAAGGCCCGACATATTTTGGAGTTTTTGAGCTAGAAGAGGCCCTGAAATTAAAAGAGAGTGGGTGTGGGGTTCCCATATTGATCATGATGGGCATCCTGGCCGAGCAAGTCTCTGTAGTCGTTGACAACGGGTTTACTGTTTCTCTTTTCCAGAAGGCAATTGCCCGGAAAATTTCCGATACGGCTCAACAAAGGCAAACCGTTGTGCCTGTTCACATAAAGGTAGACACCGGCATGACCCGCCTCGGGGTCCCTTGGGCTGACCTTCCTGACTTCTTGCAAGATATCATGCCATTAAAGGGGATTCACATAAAGGGTTTGTTTTCTCATTTTGCGGTTGCTGACGAACCCGACAGAGCCTTTACAAATGAGCAAAAAGAGCGGTTCCTTTGGGCAATAAATGAGAGCAACAAACTCAATATCTCTTTTGATGATCTTCATGTTTCAAACAGTGGGGCTGTTTTGACGAAACAGGGCTTGGACTTTGGTCTAGTAAGACCGGGCATCGCTCTGTACGGCTCTTCTCCGGCTCGAGGACCGGCAAAGAGGCCGGTGACAAGCTCAGCCTCGTCAGCCTGCCCGTATCCGGTGGCGACGAGCGCCAGGATGTTCGCGTACCCGTGGGACAGGCCGTGATCTCGTTTCAGCGCAG
>CAYSBQ010000007.1:13495-34117 GCA_964429315.1 uncultured Desulfobacterales bacterium | reverse complement strand
TTTAAAAAGGAATACGATAGAATAAGTGCGTTAATCAAGATGTGACCCCAAAGTTCCCCCCTCTCCTTCCTCCCTCCTTCCTCTCTTCTTCCACTTGAAACGAAACATAAGCTGGTGTCACGACCAACCTATGCGGGAGGCTTTAAGGGAATATTCCACTTTTTCATATACTTCCAGATTGCCGTTCTGCTTAGGCCGACACGGCGGCTAACTTCGGCTTTATTCCATCCCGTTTGATCGAGAAGTGCAAGCAAGGTTTCACGAGAAAGCCTTTTACGCCGTGGCGGCGGCGCTTGAGACGAAAGCGATTGAAGGCCGTGTGGATATTCTATCTGCCGAATTTCCACCGGCAGGTCAAAGATGTCGATTTCCTCTCCCGAGCAGAGTACAAATGCATGTTCAATAGCATTTTCAAGCTCTCTTACGTTTCCATACCATGGATAGTCCATAAGCAATCGCATGGCGGTTTCCGAAAGACCCCGAATCCGTTTCCCGGTTTTCTTGTTCTGAAGATCAATAAAATGGTTCACCAACAGCGGGATGTCTTCCTTGCGATCTCGTAAAGGAGGTATGTGTATGGGAAATACTTTGAGACGATAGAAAAGATCTTCGCGGAATTTGCCCTCACTGACCAAGCTATAGAGGTCCTTATTGGTAGCCGCTATTATTCGAATGTCAATCGTTCGGCTCGTGGATTCTCCTACCCGCTCAATTTGTTTTTCCTGCAGTACGCGGAGAAGCTTCACCTGGATATAAGGGCTGACCTCCCCAATTTCATCCAAGAAGATCGACCCGCCCGAGGCTTCCTCAAAGCGTCCTATACGGTTGCGAATGGCTCCAGTAAAAGCGCCTTTAACATGGCCAAATAGTTCACTTTCCAGCAAGGACTCCGAAAGGGCGCTCCCGTTGGCGGTAATGAGCGGCATGTTCGCCCTTTCACTGTTGAAGTGAATGGCGCCCGCCACAAGTTCTTTGCCGGTACCGCTTTCTCCTTGAATCAAGACAGTGGCTTCACTTCGAGCAGCCGCCATGATAGCCGAAAAAACCTGTCGGATAGAATGACTTTTTCCTATGATATTACCTAATTTATGGATTTCACCAAGCAGTCCAATGGCTTCTTCTGCCTTACGGCGCACCTTATATAATTCCGTAAGATCGGTTACGGTTTCTACAACACCAATAATGCGAGCGCTTTTATCCTTCACAAGCCTGGCGCTTTTCAATACAGGCACATCATGGCCATCTTTATGGCTCAACGAGCACTCTTTACCATCAACGGCTCCATGTTTAAAGATGCCGCACTCCTTGAGTCCGCTCGGGCATGTCTTAGTGAGGCAACGGCTGAAATTGAGCATCATGCAATACTTTCCTATCGCTTCCTCGGCCGTATAGCCGGAGATACGCTCCATTGACGGATTCCATGATGTTATTTCGCCCTTTTCGTTCAGGGTGAAAACACCATCAGCCATGGATTCCAAGAGGAGACCTGCGAAACGTGGGTCGAGTGCTTGAGTTTTTTCTTGCATAACAGTGTCTTTTTATGTCTTGAAAGAGTAACATCATGGGTAACGTTACATGACGTTACGTTTACGATAGGTAACGGCAAGTAAAATGTCAACCTCTTTTGAAATCCAGGCTCATACACTTATGGGCAAAACGGTGTTTATAACTATTATTACCAAGAGTTATCAATGCGACAAAACTGATTTTTATCGTAGCAATACCCTCACAGCCAAGCTTGGCATGATAGATGAAATAGCACGGGAGGCAAGTCAGCAAGGCAAATATCAAGGCGTTTACCAGACTAATGATAAGACAGAACAAGGAGGAATGAAGAGAATGGAACCAAGAAAGATCTTGTCGACAGAACAATTCAAAGAGTCAATTGGGCAGGGGGTAACCCTTGTGGATTTCAACGCACCGTGGTGCATGCCTTGCAAGGCGCAAGAACCCATTATGGAAGCCCTGACAAAGCAGTATGAAGGAAAGGCCACCATTGCAGAGATAAATGTAGATAATAACCAGGAAACGGCTATGAATCTGGGCATCAGGAGCATTCCAACACTTACACTTTTCAAGAACGGAAAAGAAATTAAAAGGTTTATTGGTGTTCAATCCCAAGAAAAGCTTTCTTCGGCCATAGACGAAATCATTGAATAGTTTTCAAAATTTTTGACGTTAGGGGAATTGACTATGGGGAGCAGCACAAATCAACCGTTTCAGGAAAAATCCCATACGTGTATGAAACACAATATAACGATACCTTTGGGACATATTGATTGTCGTGATCCCAAAACATATTGTAAGTTTCGCACATCCTGCCTGATTTGGTTTTTGCACAAAGAGAGTTTCAAAGCTGGTACGGACGCTGAACATAATGAATTTGGGTATACCAAAGGCAGCTTTCCGGAGAATGAACAGAGAATTTGACATGTGGAAAATACTGCAACTCAAAAGCAAAGACCTGATGGTGTATCCCACGATGGTTGCCCTCAAGATAAAAAAGTTTTCGAGGAGGGAGCCCTAAGGCCCAAATATTGACTCAGGTAATCAACTTCGCGGTCATTCCTTTTGTGGCCTTGGGATTAGGTATGTTTTTTAAAAATAATCCTTACATGGCATTGGGCATGCTCTTGGCCGACCTTGTTCCAACAAGAGACATGATCATCTCCTGGACCTGTTTTGCCAAAGGGAACATGGATGCAGCGGTGAAGATGACAGTAATTGGTTTGGCATACATGATCAGGGGAAATTGGAGAAAACCATCGTGGGAAGTGTTGCAGGCGGTGTTATACGAAAATGCAAAAAACCGGTTTTGGTAGTGAGATTGCCGGAATAACTCGATTTCTATGAAGGAGGAAGAACAATGTTTGAGATAACACAAAAGGCAAGAAAAATGGCAAGGAATGTTCTTAAGGGAAAAAAGGGGGAACCCGCGATCAGAGTCATGGTTTCCGTCAGCGGGTGAGGAACACCTTCCATGGCGTTAGCTCTGGATGAGCTACACAGTGATGATAAAGTTTTCAATAACAACGACTTAACATTTGTCATAAACAAACAGCTATTTGAACTGGCGAAACCAATTTTGATCGACTCTATTACCACATACAAAGGAACCGAATTTTCCATTTGTTCGAGTATTTTTGAAAACACTTGCTTGCTTGCTGAAAATATAAACGCTTGCCGGACTTCATGCACAATCTAACAAGGCCGGTTAAAAGTCTGGCCGGGCAAATTGCCGAGCCTGGCCAGACTGGTTTTTCAACGGAGACTCTCATGCCAATTCATGAATATCAATGCGACAAGTGCCAATGCTCTTTTGAGAAGTTGAACTTTAATGGTGACAATGAAAAAGTAATCTGCCCCAAGTGCGGCAGCAAAAAAACAAAGAAGCTTCTGAGTTCAGGAAGCTTCATGAACTTAGGAGGGTTGGGGGCTTGCGCCGGTAATGCCCCGAAAGGATTTTCCTGAGCTGGATGACAATGATGTGACGGTCAGTTACAACTCGTTTACTTATCCAACGAAACAACCTATTGAAAGGAGAGGATTCAGATGAAAAGAATGTTTCGGGAGTTCAAGTTCGCTGGTTTGACATCGGTAAATCGATTCATCTTTCCCCCAATCAAACTGGGCTATGGCTCCCCAGACGGTTCTGTGACGGACAGACAATTAAACTTTTATAAACGGATTGCAAAGAACGGACCGGGTTTGATCATCTTGGAGCCTGTTGCCGTGACTGCTGAAGGTAGGGAACACCCCAAACAGCCTTGCGTACACCTTTCGAGCAGTTCAGGGGAGCTTAAAAAGATAGCCGATATTATTCATGAACAAGGTCGCCTTGCCTGTCTTCACCTGAACCATGCAGGTGCCGCAGCGAATCCCAAGCTGATCGGGGGCTCACCCAAAGCGCCTTCGGTTATGACATGTATAGCCAGAGAAGGTAACACTTCTGTGGCCCTGACAAAGGAAGAAATCGCTATAATTCTTTTGGGTTACAGGTCTGCAGCCAAAAAGGCGCAAGAAGCTGGGTTTGATGTTATCGAAATCCAGGGCGGCCACGGTTATCTTATCTCCCAGTTTTTGAATTCAAAGATAAACAAAAGAGAAGACCAATTTGGCCAAGATCGGCTCCTTTTTGCGAAAAAAGTTTTTACATCGGTTAAAGAGGGCGGCCCTGGGGTTCCATGTATCCTGAGGATTTCCGGTAATGAGATGTCACCGGAATTCGGTATCAGCCGGAAGGACTTGCTGCCTTTGTTTGCACTGGCCAAAGAGTCGGGGATCTGCGCTATTCACGTAGGTATGGGAAATGCTTGTTTTTCACCACCTTGGTATTTCCATCACGGCAGCCTTCCGACAACCCCCCAAAGGGATGCCCTTGTCTGGGTCCGCGAACAGACGTCGCTTCCCATAATCGTGGCCGGTAGAATGGGAAGAAGGGAAAGGGTTCAGGAGATAATGGACAATAAGCTTGCAGACCTTGTGGCCCTCGGAAGACCCTTGCTTGCAGACCCTGATTTGATAGAGAAATGGCAGAAGGAATTGAATAACGAGATAATGCATTGCGGCTACTGCCTTCAGGGATGTCTCCATCGCTTGAAGGGCGGAAAACCCCTGGGATGCAACTTCAATCCAGAGATTGGATTACCGCCCCTGGAACCTGTAACTCATCCCAAAAAAGTGCTAATTGCCGGTGGGGGGCCGGCGGGTATGAGTGCAGCCCAATACATGGCCCGACGGGGTCACAAGGTTACTCTTGCTGAGAGGAGGGAGACCCTGGGGGGGCAGCTTGCCCTCGCATGGCAGGTACCTGGGAAAGAAATTTTAAAAGATAGCCTTGAATCCCTTGTACTTTGTGTTAGACAAAGCGGAGCAATCATCCTCCTGAACAGATCGGTAGATCCGGATCTTCTTCGGGAAGTTAAACCCGATTTACTGGTTTGGGCTTGCGGGGCTGTACAAAACATTGCGGAAATCCCAGGTCTTGAAAGTCAGCATGTTTTGACATCTCTGGAGTATTTCAGGGGAGAGAAAGAGGTACGTGGAAATCGTGTTTTGGTCATTGGCGCCGGCAGGATAGGAGTTGAAATTGCAGCAAAATTGGGTGGTGAGGATTATGAAGTGGTTGCCACAAAACGGACAGATCCAATAGGAGGCACAATGGACATGATCAGCAAGAAGTTAATCTTGATGAAAATTGACCAGATGCCCAAGGTGACCCTCATGTCCCATGCCTCTGTTTTAGGTTTTTCTGCCAATAGCGTTGATTTGGAACAAAATGGACAGCAGTTGTCCAAACCACCATTTGACACTGTCATCCTTTCTTCAGGTATGCTCTCGGCACCAGGTCCTGACGAGGAAATTGCCAATATGGTCCCAGTAATAGATGCCATTGGGGATGCTCAGGCAGTCAAAGATATCTTCAGTGCTGTCAAGGCAGGTTATGAGCTTGCTCTCAGGCATCAGTGAAAGGATCAATATTCATAGGAAATGGGATCAAATCTTTATTCTTGACAAATGGCGAGATAGCCTTAGTTGCGATTCGCTTGAAGGTGTCGTATGAAAGTCTGGGAGGGATTGGGGTGTGGTTGGGAATATCCATAAAATTATGCGATCGTCTGCCGTTCCTAATATCCCCCGTATGTTATGCGTAAGATAGGGTAAAAAATGATAGCCCGAATAGAGACTATAGACGAAATTAAACCGATTTTTAGAGAGTATTTGAATTATATGAGTCAATTTTTCGAAATTTATGATTATGATTCGTGGTGTGAAGGCGCACTGAAATATTTACAACGATATTCAATTGAAGATGATCGGCACATTTACATTCTAAAGGAATCAGAATCTATAATCGGCTTTTCCTTAATCAATAAGCACTTGCGGTTCAATAATGATGGCTTTGCAGTTGCAGAGTTCTACATTCAAAAGGATCATGTGAGAAAAGGTTTTGGTCGTAAGTTGGCTGAACATGTATTTGCGCAATTCTCTGGTAATTGGGAAGTTGCCGTCTCATTAAAAAATAGTTCGGCCCGAGCGTTTTGGAAACAGGTGGTGTCATCTTACACAGATGGTAAGTTTATAGAAAAAAGGATATGTTCCTTTAGCGGATATGGCTTCCTATTCAACAACCCACACGAAAGTGCCCGATCTTAGAGTATATCTGAACCTTATGGCAATGGGGTAAAGTCTACGGTTGACTCTTGGCTCATGTTGTTGGTTTTTGAATGGAGGGGGCTATGTCCAGACGAATAACCGGCGATCGGTCAGATGAAATAGGTAGGGACTTTAATCTCAAGAGGTACAGCTTTGTTAGTACTGTAATAGAGCGAATGAAAGCTCAGATATCAAGAGACCGGAAACTTGGGCAGCGGGTTGAAAAACTGAAGACTTTGCTAACTCACGCTAGTGCCTATTCGGTTAAAAACGTTTATGGATGGACACTAGGTAAATATGTTACCCCAAATGTTTTTGTCATTTACCGGCATAGTCTCAAGACCGGTGAAGGTCCCGAGTTGGATATTACTTATGAGATTAACCGAAATTTGGGCATAGAAGCACAAGCGGGAAATGAAAAAACCTCAGGGGTTGACCTGATGTGGGAACATGAGTTCTGATCTTTATGAAAACAACGTTATGGCAAGAGATGGGCAAGATTGACACATGTGTCAGCATTATGACACTAGCACGAACAAAAACTGGGCGAAACATGTCTCGGCCTGACACGTATCGCCCAGCTAGAAAAGGAGGAGGATTTTAAATCCTCTTGGCAGCAACCGGGGTCAGGGTCAGTGTTTCAGCCCTATAAGCTTTTTAGTTGAGGAGAGAGCACATTTTGCCACTAACCCCAGAAAGACTGCCTATGCCTGGCTACACAAGCAATATTTATGCCACTATTGCTCTGCTTTTTGCGAAGATCACCAAAGCGGCGCTTTAATCATGGGGTTGAGCGTCGTTATGCCACTCAACCCCAAACAACCACCGAATATCCAAATATGATTAATACCTAAGGCATTGGGGTTAGCTCGACTCTACGGTTCTTTGCTCGGCCTGCCGGCGTGTCGTTGGGAGCTATCGGCATTGAGAACCCATAGCCTACAGATGAAAGCCGTTCTGTCTGGGCACCCTTTTTCACGAGATATTCCATCACCGCTCTGGCTCGGTTCTCGGACAGTTTCCGATTGTATGCTTCGCTCCCGACGTTATCTGTATGGCCCTCGATTTCCACCCGTAAGGCAGGATTGTTTTCCAACACTACCATGACTTCGTCCAAAGCCGGATATGCGTCGGGCTTGATATCCCACTTGCCTGTGTCGAAGTGAATACGTTCGAGAATCCAGCACCCCTTGTCATTCACCTTGGCACCCTTAGGTGTGCCAGGGCATTGATCCAGGTAATCATCGACGCCGTCTCCGTCACTGTCAGGAGGGCACCCCTTTTTGTCAACGGTCACGCCTCTGGGTGTTTTTGGACAGGCATCCAGGTAGTCATATATGCCATCACCGTCCGTGTCCAACGGGCAACCGTGGCGGTCAACTTTAACGCCTTTGGGGGTTTTCGGGCATCTGTCTAGATTATCGAGCACTCCGTCTCCGTCACTGTCTATGGCCTTGGCCTTTTCGAAAAATACTTTTTCCACAAAATCGGCTATAGCCTCAGCAGAAGCAATGGAGTTGGCGCTGACTGAAAATCCGCATAGGCCTTCCTTGGCAACTTGTTCCATAATTTTTCCACCCGCTGGATCATTTCCTACCAACACGGAATAGATGCAAAGCCTGTCACCGAAGAGCTTCTTCATGTTTATAGCGGCTAGCACCGGGGCATTATTTATGTCTTTCCCGTCGCTTACGATAATGACCGCAATTTTCCCCCGTGCCGACTTCAAATCTTTACTTGCACCATCTATGGCAAGGTTTAAAGGACTCCTTGCGTTAGCCCACTTGACCGTCTTCAAGGCGTCTTCAAATTCTATCTTGGAATAAGGAGTCAGCCCGTAGACCAAGGTGGTCTTCCTAGTGAAAGGCCAAAAGCTATGGCCAAAAGTCCTAAGTCCGCCGGTGAGTTTCAGGTTGGGAATCGTCTGATTCATATGGCTTACAATCTCTTTGGCAAATGTGAATTTCGCCTGCCCTTGATAAGCCTCATCCATGGAAGCTGATGCGTCCAAAATGACCAAAAAGTTATCCACCTTTTGTACGTATTGACGCAATTTAGGATTGAGATCATGGGGTTGAAATGAAGTCTGTGGTCTTTGAGCGGCACAACTGATCAGTAAGGCACCGACCATCACGAAAAACAACGGTTTCACATAACGGTTTGTCATCATGACTCCTCCTCTCCAATCATTAGGTTATTAGAAATTAGTTTGTGGCCATCCATAAATGGTCTTTTTGCCCAATCTCTGCGTTATGCTCAAAAAATAATCCTCGGAATATCAACTATATGCCTGTGGTTATTTTTTTGCGCATGCCTTGATCTTGAACAAAAATCCTTATTTATGGATGGCCACTAGTTCGTTGTATCCAACCATCAATCGTAGCTCTCCAAACATAAAAAACATGCTTGCGCTCAAGGGTGGCGGTACTGACAGGTCTGCTTCTTGGGTATCTACAAGTCGAGTCGTAACAGCGGCGTCTTTTTTTTGTTGGACTGGTGTTATGGTCGAGAAGACTACCTGCATATCTATTACAGAAGAAATCGTGCAAAGTCAAGACGTCAGATACCAAGAAGAGAATGCGCGCGAGCTGCCCTAGGGCCTTTGCTGTTCAACGGCAGGCACAAAAGATTTCAGGATAGATTGCGGTAATTGAAATCTAAGTATGAACATAATATTCTGGAAGCCTAAATCGGCCATAACCAGTGCCAACGCCGCTTTTAATGAATGATGATTCTTACTGTTCATATTTGATTGACATCCAAAAACCCCTGTCATATTTATTTGCATAAGAATTAAGCTGCCATCGTATTTGCTATACCAAAGGAAATAGCAATTTTTCATTTTTAGAAAGAACGGAGGAGAGTGAATTTTGAAAAAATGGATCCTCATAGGCGGCGGGGTCGTCATCCTTATTACCGTTTTTCTGGTGGTAGGGATCTCCAACCTCGGCCCCATAATCAAGGGTGCGGTGAACACATACGGTCCAAGAATAACAAAGACAGAGGTGCGCCTGGCGGATGTGGATGTGTCCATATTTTCCGGGGAGGCCAATCTGAAAGACTTTTATCTTGGCAACCCCAAGGGATTCAAATCGCCGAAGGCCATAAGTGTGGGATTGATCCATGTGGATATTGATGAGGGGTCCGTTACTGGAGAGACGATCATTATTGACAAGATAGAGGTGGTTCGTCCTGAGGTCACCTATGAAAAGGTGCGCGGAACAGATAACTTTAGAACTATCTTAAACAACGTGAAAAAGACGGTGGGTTCGGGCGAACCAGCCAAAAACCAGCACGAGGAAGAAGGTGAGGGCAGGAAGATCCTGATTAGAGACTTCATCCTGAGGGACGGCAAGGTGAACTTGGCTATGTCCGTGTTTGCTGGGAAGACCGTAAGCGCATCGCTGCCAGACATCCATCTCAAGGATATTGGGAAGAAAAAGAATGGCACATCGCCTGCCGAGGCATTTGAGGAAGTGTTCGCGGCGTTGTACGAAAAGATCATTTCCCCGGCTGTCATTGATACCCTGAACCAAGGGCTTCAGGCCCTGGGTTCGAATATAGGGACAGAAGGCGATAGTGCTAAAAAACAGTTGGAGACAGCTGGTGAAGGTGCTAAAAAGGAGGTGGAAGCAGTCACCAACAAGGTGAAAGGATTGTTTGGAAAATAGTGAAGCAGACCCTTTTCCGAAATGTTGTGAGTGACCTTGATTTGAAGATGGTAGCACAGAGACAATAATAATGCCTTGATGCACAGATGAGCGCAATCTCGGGCAAAATCCGCCAAATTAGCGAAAAATCCGAGGCAGGGAATAACACCTAACCTTCTGTAAGCCTTCACGTTTGCCCCCGTAGCTCAGGGGATAGAGCAAAGGATTCCTAATCCTTGCGCCGCCAGTTCGATTCTGGCCGGGGGCACCAAATAAAACAACCAGCACAATACTGGGTTAGAGTGTGTCGGTTTTTCTCGCGCCTCCAACTCCCCGCCTAATACCTTGTCCAGCTTATCCCATGACGCTCCTTACCGTCCAATGTAGACAGTGGGATCAGGAATACCAGCTTCTTTAAACCCTTTCTTTCTCAGAAGGCAGCTGTCACATTGAGCGCAAGCCTTACCGTCCGGGGATGGATCGTAGCAACTGTGTGTCATGCCGTAGTCAACACCGAGTTCTATCCCCCTTTGAATAATCTGTGCCTTTGTCATCTGGATGAGAGGTGTTCTAATCTTTATCTTGGTCTTTCCTTCTACCCCTGCTTTTGTGGCTAGATTTGCCATATACTCAAAGGCTTCGATATATTCAAGACGACAATCGGGGTATCCGCTATAGTCTATGGCATTAACCCCAATAAAAATATCTGATGCCCCCAGAACCTCCGCCCAGGCTAGGGCATAGGAAAGAAATATGGTGTTGCGTGCAGGCACATACGTCACAGGGATTTCTTTCTGCATCTCCTCATAAGTTCTAGCCTTCGGGACATCGATATCATCCGTAAGTGCTGAACCGCCTATCTTTGACAGGTCAATGTCGATTACCAGATGTTCTTTTGCCTCAAGTTCCCTCGCAACCTTCCGAGTTGCCTTTAACTCAATGGCATGGCGCTGGCCGTAGCGAAAACTTAGACTGTAAATGTCATACCCCTCCGACTTGGCGATCGCCATGGCCGTAGTGGAATCGAGCCCACCACTGGAAAGCGCAACAGCTCTTTTTCCCTTGCCCATTGACATGTTGCTTTCACACTCCCCTTTGGTCAGAGGGCCAGACTACTTTGTGAAGTTGAAGCTGGAGCCTCACATTCAAACAGTCTTTCAGGATCCAGTCTGCTAATATCTTTGGCTCAATCTGCCCGAAAACAGGCGAGAAGTGAACCGGATGTTTCTTGCAAAAGTCAGGAGTCCTGGTATCCAGGATCTCCTTGGCAACGGAAAAGTCGTTTCGATCTCCAATCACAAACTTGACCTCGTCATGGTCTACTAATCTGTCCAGGTTTCTCAGGTCGTTGTGTTTGGACTCGCCACTAGACGGACATTTGATATCAACAATCTTAACGCAACGATCATCGACTTGACTGATGTCCTGACTGCCATTGGTTTCCATCAAAACCTCATATCCATTGTCAAGCAAACGATGAATGAGATGGGGGGTGTCTTTTTGGATCAGGGGTTCACCGCCCGTAACTTCAACCAAAGGGCACCGGCAAGATGCAACTTGGTCGATAATCTCTTCGATTGTCAGTTCTTTACCTCCCTTGTAGGCATACTTGGTGTCACAGTAAGAGCATCGGAGGTTACATCCGGCAAGTCTTATAAAAACGCATCGACTACCGGCATAGGAAGATTCTCCCTGAATGCTGTGAAAGATCTCATTGACCTTCAAGCCCACCTTTATTCCTCCCAATAGAAAGCCCCAGCTCCAGGGGTTTCGGATACCTTGATCTTGGACACTTGCACAGTGTCAGTGTTAAGCTTGTTTCCCAACTCCTGATACAGGAACTTGGCAATGTTTTCGGATGTGGGATTTAGCTCTTTGAATGCCGGCAAATCGTTAAGATTGAAATGGTCCAGATTTTCAAGGACGTCCTTGACTTCTCGCTTTACGTCCCTGAAATCGACGGCAATTCCGATGCTATCCAACTTCATGCACTTCAAATAAACCTCGATGATCCAGTTGTGCCCGTGTACCCGAGAGCAGTCACCCGCATAACCCCTGAGAGAATGGGCAGCAGAAAAATGGGTTTTTACGTATACTTCAAAGATGCCGGGCATATATCCTCCGTTACAAGTCTCTTATTCTTACCTTTAGAAAGAGATCACCCTGAAGGCCCTCGGGGTTTTGCTTACCCATCCCCTTTAGCCGAAGCTTGCTCCCTTCTGTAACACCCGGGGGCACATTTAACATGAATGCGTTCTTTCTAAAACCCTGGGCGATGTTGACCAGCTTGCGTGTCCCAAGAAGGGCCTCGCGTTCACTCACGTCAATAACTGCATAAGAATTCAAGTTGTCCCCGACCTGTGCCGGACGGATTACCTGCAGCCTCGGTGTGGAGCGTTTGTGCGTTAGGCCGCGGAATTTCTTCTCGGCGCTTATTTGGGGCAACATTTCGAAGAGTTTTAGAAGGATTATTCCAAATATGAACCCTCCAATGTGTGCCCACCATGCAATGCCGGCGGCTTGCGCTGAACTGCCGGCAGCGCTCATGAATTGAAATATAAACCAAATGCCGAGAAAAACAAAGGCTGGCAGTTCCACGAAATGGAGAAAGAAAAAGATCGGTACAAGAGTAAGTATCTTGGCTTTTGGGTATAGTACGATGTAGGCGCCCATGACGCCTGCAATGGCTCCGCTGGCGCCAATAGTGGGTATTTCAGAGTGCCAGTTAAGGGTTAGATGTGACAGGCCCGAAAGGAGTCCGCACAACAGGTAGAAGACGAGGTATCTGAAATGGCCGAGTCGGTCTTCAACACTGTCGCCGAATATGTAGAGGAACCACATATTGCCAAGTAAGTGAAGGAATCCACCGTGTAAGAACATGAAGGTGGCAAAGGCGATTATCTGTTGGCCTGTGCTGAAATAAGAGGCTATCTGAGGGACAGAATATCGGGCCGGCACAAGGCCATAGGTGTAAACAAATCCATTAGTTCCATGCCCTTGATAAAGTTCGAATAGAAAGACTAAGACATTAATTGCGATGAGGATGCTGTTTGCAACCGGGTAGGTTTCAGAGCGTATGGTGTCGCGAATAGGGATCATAGCTTAATGATAATTATATCGCAAAATCACCATTCCAGGTAATCTACTTGCTCTTGGCTTGTAAGTGACCATGATTCCAGAATATCTTCCGAGATGCCCTCAATAAACCGTGAAGGTCTGCATAGTACCGTAGCTGTGCCTCGATCGTATATGTTGATCGGATAGGCAAAATAGAGGTGTTCTTTTGCCCTGGAGGCCGCCACATACATGAGGCGAAGCTCTTCTTCCATTTCATCAGCGCTTCGTGCAGCATAGGTTGACGGAAAACGACCTTCAAGGGCCCAGATAACAAAGACTGTATGCCATTCCAGCCCTTTGGCTGAGTGGATCGTCGAAAGGACCAGGTGCTCATCATCATAGTCAGTGGCCATCACATTGTCCACACTTGCATTGGGAGGTTCCAGGGCCATGTCGGATAAGAATTTTTCGACGTTATTATAATGCTCCATGATTGACAAAAGGTGTGCAAGGTCTTTAGAGCGCTTGGGATGATTATCAAATCGTCTTTCCAAAATAGGTCGGTAATAGTCTACCACTCTTTCGCCAATCTCGGCTACGGAAAGAAAGGGATCTTGGACAAGGTCTTCCAGCATGTTTTTAAGGCGTTCAAAGGTCTTTGCATATCCCGGCTTTGGCCTTACTGTTGTCAGTCTGCCGACATCTTTTGCCGAGGTTAGGACTTGATGAAATATCTCATTTGCTGTTTTAGGTCCGATGTTTTCTAAGAGAAGCAAAATTCGGTGCCAACTGACAGAGTCCTTCGGATTGGAGAGCACCTTCATATGTGCCAGGACATCCTTGATATGGGCTGTTTCCATGAATTTGAATCCGCCCACCTTTATGAATGGGATGTTGCTTCTGTTTAGTTCAATTTCAAGGTCAAAAGAGTGGAAGCCGGAGCGAAACAATACAGCAATTTCACCGAGGGGAATACCTTCTTCCCGTAGTTCAAGTATCCTTTGTACCACGAACTCTGACTGCATCCGTTCGTCTTTCGCCATTATCAGGGCAGGCGGGGCGCCATCTTTTTTCTGCGTGAAAAGCACCTTGGTATACTTTTTTTGCGCCTTGTTAATGATGATGTTGGTAAGGTCTAGTATCGGCTGGGTACTGCGATAATTTTCTTCCAATTTAACCAATTTGGTTCCAGGAAATATGTCAGGAAAATCCATGATATTGCCGAAATTGGCCCCTCTAAAACCATAGATACACTGTGAGTCGTCACCGACAACCATTACATTGTCATGGGTATCGGCAAGAAGCCTGACAATATCGGCCTGAATCATGTTTGTATCCTGGTATTCGTCAACCATGATATAGCGATGGACCCGAGAAAGTCTTTCTCGGACCTGTTTGTTGGTTTGGAGTAGGGCTTTCAAGTAAACAAGAAGATCATCGTAGTCCATCAGGAAATGCTTCTGTTTATGGATGCCGTAGGCTTCATGGAGACGTATGAGGTCTGGTATGTCTCTTGCGAAGTTGGGATAATCATCGAATACGACATCTTCAACAGAGACCCCTTTGTTCATAGCTTTACTGTAAATGTTGGCTATTGTTTTCTTGCGGGGAAAACGGCGATCTTTCACATTTAGCTTCAGCCAGCCGCGAAGCAAATTGATGACATCTTCTGAATCAACCCGGTCAAGAATATTGAACCCCGACTCAAAGCCCGACTCTTGAGCATATTTTCTCAATGTGAAGTTGGCAAAAGAATGAAAGGTGCCGCCGCGTACGTTTTGACAACGATGGTCAAGCAGAGTTGCGGCCCTGCGAAGCATCTCTTGCGAGGCCTTGCGTGTGAAGGTCAGCAACAAAATAGACTCTGGAGCAATCCCTTCTTCGATCAGGCGGGCTACCCGGTATATGACAGTTCGTGTCTTGCCGCTACCCGCGCCTGCAATAACAAGGATTGGGCCTTGTATTGTTGTTACGGCCTCATATTGGGCGGCGTTGAGTACATCCTCATAGGGGATGGAAAACGCCTCGCTTTTGGCCTGGATAGCGGTTTCCTTTAAGGGGTAGTGTTTCATTATTTCTAAGTGAGGGATGTTCTTTAAGCGCCCGGCATCGGAGTGGAGTGTTTGAAAATGTTAAAACAAGACTCCATAGACATGGCATCTTGAGGTGGCAAACCTATAAATTCTACACCGATCCCCTTTTTAGATATGTGAGAAACCCGCGCTTTCATGTTTAACACCTTGGTTTCATGTGGAAACTTCATTTCTATGTAAATGCTGTCCCCAAGTTGGAACTGAGCAGGGTTCTTGGTGCGAATAAATATCCCGTAAAGTCCAAGGTTTTGGACCTCCCTCAAGTCGTCTTGTCCCTTTACTTTTATAGCAAGGTGAAAGTCGATCCGCGGACTCTTCCTTTTTTCTGTTGATTGATCTTCCATGGTTGACACACAAAGACTCCTCAAATAAGCTTCAGTATAGAGTTGAATATAGTATTTCGCCCTTAATGTCAACTTGATGCCGAAATAGATTAGCCTTAAATTCTATTGACACTCCAGAGGGGCTTTCTTATAGTCAGTCCCGTATGATTATGCAAAACCATAAGGACTGGAAGAATTATCAAAGGAAGTTGCGGCAAAAGGAGTCGCGGCAAAGGTTTTTAAAGCAAAGCCTTTGGTCTTTGCCCTTCTTGGCGTTACTGATCCTGGGAGGGTTGTTTGCGAGAGTTGATCTATTGTCCGGCTTATTCGGAGGTATTTTACAAACACAAAACCAGTGCGAGGGCAAAACAACCACCACCCCGAGCATATTGAGCAAAGAAAATCTGAAAGAAATATTGAAGCCTGAAGCCCTGTTAGGTAACTCTGGGCAGAAGATCGGCTTTAATCATGCCGGCAGTCATTTTACCCTGGAGACCACCCTAAACAATGGCCTTCAACGCTATATGTCCGAGGAAATCCAACATGCCGGTTCACCATTGATTGGTTTTGTGGCCATTGAGCCTTCGACCGGACGTATCCTTTCCTTGACCGAGTCCAACAATATTGAGGGGCAAGGGGAAGTATGCCTCGACAGTCAATTTCCGGCAGCAAGCGTGTTTAAGATAATAGCCGCAGCGGCGGCTATTGATCGTTGCAATATTTCTGCTGATACGAAACTCACATTCAATGGCCGCAGGCATACGCTCTATAAGAACCAATTGACAGATCAAACAAATCGCTACACGAATAGTGTCTCCCTGAAGGATTCTTTTGCTAAGTCGATTAACCCGGCATTTGGCAAACTTGGTATCTTCTACTTGAAAAAGAATCTCCTTGAAGAATACGCTATGCGATTTGGATTTAACCGGCCAATCGATTTTGAGCTTCCCGTTCAACCGAGTCATATTGCTGTAGGGGATGATCCTTATCATTGGGCGGAAATTGCTTGTGGGTTTAATCGCGAGACTTTGATATCTCCTCTTCACGCGGCAATCGTGGTCGCAACGATTGTCAATGAAGGGAAATTTGTGAGTCCTACAATTGTGGATCATGTCATTGATGGCAAAGAGGAGTCAGTCTATTCTAATAGCACTGATGTGGTCAGGCAGGTCATTTCTTCGAAAACATGTGAACAGATGAAAGAGCTGATGAGTGCCACTATTTCTTGCGGGACTAGTCGGCGAACATTTCGCGGATACCGCCATGACCGTGTTTTGTCCAAGCTACTTATCGGAGGGAAAACCGGCTCTATTAAAAACCGTAGTGATAAATTACTCTATGATTGGTTTGTGGGCTTTGGCATAGAAAAGGGAGGCGCCAAGAAGTTAGCTCTGGCGGTATTGGTTGTTCATGGTAAGCTTCTCAGGGCAAGGGCTCAAGAATATGCCCGCCTTGCACTGAGATATTACTTCAGCACATAACATCTCAGAAACCGTAGTTTTTGATTACAATATAGGTGGTTTTACGGATTGCGTTTTTGCAAGAATTGATTTATGCGATAACGAAGTATGTTCAGATTCCTCAAATCCATGGGTCAGCAGTTAGTTGTTCCTTAACTCGTTTTCAGCTGATTGCAAAGAACAAAAAACTTAGTCCCTACCTATCCTGAACTATCCGCATGGATGAATGCAGCGATGCGTCATCCCGGCGGGCCCATTTGCATTTCGTTTAATTTTTGGTCAAAAAGGAGGAGTTATGCGATTTTTTGCGCGGCCTCTTGGTATGTTTTCGACCTTTTTACATCTGTGGAAATGCAAGGACAAAGCAGAAAATCTAAAAGAGTGGATATGCGAAAGAGCTAAGATCAGTAGAAGAAAACTGAAAAAGGTTCCCTTTTATTCACAGATCCATACCCCTCAGATACGGTCTTATCAGAGCTATATTAACCGGGCCTTTTTGCTATCTGAGTCGTTGGAGTTTGGGCGGAACGATGCTAGATTTGAGCAGTTGCTCAAAGAGGCAGAGACTTATGATTCCTTGAACAAGATTGATTTGGAACTGATGAGGTTGCAATACGTTGGCGCCAACAAGGAATTACGCGATAGCTATCGCGCTAATTGGGCTGTAACGGTAGTAAATTGCAAAGATGATGACTTTTTCCCCGCTCCTTGGACGATAATATCAACACTATTCCAGTCTCGCCGGTTAGCCGGCAAAAGCTTTTCTTATTTTATTGGAAAACTTGGCTGATTCAAGTTCTGCAAATTCTTGCAGTAGTTTTTCTTGTTTTTTGCTCAGTCCTGTCGGTGTTTTTACTATCACTTGAATGATTTGATCGCCCTTCCTGTGGCCCCTCAAAGATGGAATTCCCTCCCCCTTGAACCGCAGCACATCCCCCGGCTGTGTACCTTTGGGAATATTGAGTTTCTTTTGCCCGTTTAAAGTAAGAACATCTATTTTGTCCCCAAGGGTTGCCTGAATAAAGGAAATAGGTAATTGACAGATTATGTCGTTTTCCTCGCGCCTAAAAAACGCGTGAGGCTTTACATGAACGAAGATATATAGGTCCCCATGTGGGCCACCTTGGGCGCCACTTTCCCCCTCTCCGGTGAGGCGCAGTCTGGTACCTGTGTCTACGCCGGCAGGCATCTTGACAGAGACGTTTTTCTTTCGTTCAACCTGCCCTGTTCCACTGCATTCATGGCAAGGATGAGGTATGCTTGTGCCTTGTCCGCGACAGTGGGGGCAAGTAGTTCTGACTGTAAAGAAACCCTGGCTGCGCCTGACTTCCCCAATTCCCCCACAGGCCTGGCACTTTTCGGGAGATGTTCCGGGTTTACACCCCGAACCATCACAAGTCGGACAAGCCTGGAGCTTACGGACTTCTATCGTTGTTTCAAGTCCGAAGGCGGCATCCGTAAAGCTGATGTCCAAATCGTATCGCAGATCGGCCCCACGTCGTGCCGCACTCGAAGATCGTCGCCCACCTCCAAATCCGAAGAACTCTTCGAATATGTCGCCAAAGCTGGAAAATATGTCTTCAAAACCGCCAAACCCGGAGAACCCTGTGCCTTGAAGCCCTTCATGACCATATTGGTCATAAATCTGTCTCTTTTCCGGATCTCGAAGTACTTCGTAAGCCTCGGCTGCTTCTTTGAATTTTTCTTCAGCTTCCTTGTCGCCGGCATTACGGTCTGGATGAAATTTCAACGCCAATTTTCTATATTTTGCTTTTAACTCGCCGTTGTCGGCATTCCTGCCAACGCCGAGAATCTCGTAATAATCACGCTTTGTCGTCATAAGGTTGTCTTGATTTCGTAAAATATTGGGTTTCTATTTGGTTTCTGCCAGTATCCTTTTTCAAAAAAAGTTACGGCGAACTAAACATGATGGACTCGTAAAAAGTCCACAAACAGGCGACACAGTAAAAAGCTCCAAATGCAAGTTGAGCCATGCGAAATCCCACTTGCGGGAGGGAGCGCGAGCACTGTCCTCAAACTACTTCAGCGGGGCTATCTTGATGAATCACCGCAAAAAGAGCGGGTATCTGCGAGAGGCGCACCTACCGCACGTCGCAAT
The DNA here is from genome assembly GCA_964429315.1 of uncultured Desulfobacterales bacterium. Classification (GTDB taxonomy): domain Bacteria; phylum Desulfobacterota; class Desulfobacteria; order Desulfobacterales. The sequence goes on along the minus strand of CAYSBQ010000007.1, from coordinate 15,259 downwards.
GGCGAAAGATGAAGCGCACCAACATGTTCTGACGAATGCCCAAAATATACACCCCGAGTAAGGCAAAGTACCCTGCTGCACTAGCCAATCCGCACTTATTGAGGATTTACTCATGGCACGCCCAAACTTCATAAACATAATACACAACTATATGTTGTCAACATTTGAACTTGGCCCAAATCCACGGCTTGAATTCGGGCCGGATAGAAGGGCCGGATAGAAGGGTTTCTTTTGGGATCTAGATGTGATATTGAGCTTAAGAAGGTTTTTTATGAAATCAAAGATATTGGGACATCTGAAAAGGGAATCAAGGCCGGCCATTGCTTTGACCATCCTTGTATATATAACCCTCTTCTTATTTGCAACAGGGCATAGCGCCCAGGAGTTTCCGAAACCTAGAGGCCTTGTCAATGATTTTGCAAACGTAGTCTCCCCTCAATATGAGCAAAAATTGGTTCAGATCACCAAAGAACTTCTGGAAAAGACAGGTGTGTCTGTTGTAGTTGTGGTTATGCCCGACATTGGCGGTGAAGACTATAATGAATATGCTAATCGCCTTTATGCTGACTGGGGCATAGGGAAAAAGGGGAAGGATAAAGGGGTCCTTATCTTTGCTGCCGTCAAAGAGCGCAAGATGCGTATTGAAATAGGTTATGGGCTCGAAGGGCTAATCCCCGACGGCATGGCAGGTGAGATCCGTGACAGATATATCGTTCCATATCTGAAACAGGACCGTTTTGGCGAGGGTCTTCTAAGTGGCGTCTTGGTGATTTCACAAATTATTGCCAAGGATGCCGGCATACGTATGTCCGGCAAAAACCCCAGCAGAAAAGTTTCAAAGAAAACTTCCGGTTATTCGAGTTTATTATTTTTATTGATTTTTCTTGGACTCCCCTTTCTTGCCGGAAGAAGAAGGGGTGGACTGTTTTCCCTGTTGCTTATTATGGCTATGGGACGCGGTGGATATGGGGCAGGTTACAACAGGAGCGGCTTCGGGGGCTTCGGAGGAGGCTTCGGGGGCTTCGGAGGTGGTCTGAGCGGTGGAGGTGGAGCCGGTGGAGGGTTTTAAGGAGAATAGCTTATGGCGCGGGCACCAAAAGATCCAAGAGACATATTACCCAAAATTGTTGATGATTATAAGGGAATCTTCGGTGATGCCCTTGTCTCGATAATCGTTTACGGGAGTGTGGCGTGCGGCAAGTATGTTGCCGGTACGTCGGATATCAATCTCATGATCGTAGTCTCTGAGGATAAGATCGATTTCCTTGAGCAGGCATTCGGGGTTATTGCAAAGTGGAGAAAATATAATGTTGCTACTCCTTTGCTCTTGACGGAAGATTATGTACGGACATCGCTTGATGTCTTTCCTGTTGAATATCTGAATTTCCAAAATTGCCATGAAGTGGTGTATGGAAAGGACATCTTAGATGAACTCACCTTCGATCCATATCTGTTAAGGCTGCAGTGTGAAAGAGAAATCAAGGGCAAGTTGCTGTTGCTGCGAAAAGGTTTTTTAGAAACAAGGGGAAAGGGGAGATATATCCATGAGTTAATTTCAGATTCACTTCATGCTTTTATTGCCATTTTTAATGGACTTCTCCATCTTAAGGGCAAAGAACTACCCCGACATAGGCGTGATGTCATCCTGGAAATTTGCGGGGCTTTTGGTTTGGATTCGGTCGTTTTTGAAAGACTTCTTGACATCAAGGCAAAAAGAATTAAGCCTTCCGCCAAAGAGCTATCCGAGATTTTCAAATCTTACCT